>JAQCBZ010000041.1 GCA_027621355.1 Bacteroidota bacterium
CTACAGCGCAAAGATCCGATTGATATTAAACCCAAGTCGAAATCCATCGAGATCATTCGCCGACTCCGCAGCGAGTAGGTACCCGTCATTAAGGGACTGACTCGACACTATGTACAGCTGAAATACATGGCCTCCCACTTCAATGTCAAGGCCACCACCATAGACAGTCGAGCTCACATTCTCCGTAAATCGTGGCATGACCTCCCAGGTGAGTGCCAATCTCGAGCTCACTTTGTATCGTCCCGAAAACATCGCTCCAGCATAGATATTGCTACTGGCGTCGAACACTTGTGTTTCAAGACCCACACGAGAGAATCCAACAGCTCCACCCGAGAGTTGTAAACTTAGATCTTCTGACATTTTTCGGGCGAGATGCACAAACCCAACCCCATGCCATCGATCATTAAAGGCATAATCCGTTTCCAAATATCCATAGTCACTGCCATTGTACCCAAACCCACCTTGAAGTGATACACTCACCTGGCGTGACTTGGTAGCCCCAGCTCGTGTTTGTTGCACAACGTGCCAACGGAAGCCTCCATCAAATACCTTATCCATGGATGAGCGACCTGCATAGGCCGAGAACTGATCCCCAAGTCCGTATTCGAGGCTCATTCGTACGTTGGCCCCATAATCTATCCCCCAAGCATTGCGAGGGCCCGAGCCAATTTCTCCAAATGTATGCATGATCGAATAATGCAGCTCACCCTTGCTTAGGGGTTCGACGGTCATTACTTGAATGTGTCGGGGCGCCATAAACGTGAGCTCGACGGGAGCGTTGGGATTCGCCCGTTCTCTGGTTAACTGGCCAAAGGCGTCAATGACTGCAATCAATGATAGAGCCGTGGAAAGAACAACCAACAGTACATACTCTTTTTTAATCATAACAATGTGATTTTTTTGTATCGAGTGGTTTGAAGTGCGTTGTCAAGGCGCATGAAGGGTAAAGAGAATGTATGTTACAAACTGTGAACTATGGCGCATAAGGCATAAGCGTCGCGTTAATCACAATCTCTTGCTCATTATCCAGTTCATAAAATACCGCTTTTGGAATGTCGATGTCGTAATCGGATAGCAATACCTTCCACGAGGCGACGAGCAGAATCTCATTTGGATCGCTGAAGTCGAGCTCGCCATCCACTGTAATGTCACGACTAACCCCATGCATCTGAAACACACCCGTCACCGTTACCGATTGGGGTCCCTGTGCGGTCACATCAGGCTTTCTCAAAAAGGTGCCACTAAATTCGGCAAATGGATACATACCAGTCTCCAAATAACTATCCCGCATGTGTTTGTCCCGCAACTTTATACCTGTGTCGAGCGTCTCTAAATCGATATAAAAATCCACTAGGTTTTGTTCGAGATCAAGGAGCCCCTGAAGCTTATCGCTTACCCCTTCAAATTCAAGCAATGGCGCACGCGAGATAAATGTAGCCTCACCTTGTGTGGTGATCCACTGTTGCGATCCTTGAATGGTGGTCACGGCTTGAATGCCAGAATCACCCTCACGTTGTGACCCTGCGTCTTGAGCAAGGACCGAGGTGACCATAGGTGTGAGTCCAAAAATAAGCGCTAGTGTAAGTACTTGGATAAATACCCCGGAAAACGAGAGCGTTTGAAGTCGCGGAGGTATAGGCATTACTTGGTAATCGTCACAATGTTTCCAGCTCGAGAGACAGAATACTCTGTGAGGTCAGCATCAGCAGGGCCATTAGTTACAGAGCCACTATTGTTAAACGCAGATCCATGTGCATTACAAACGAGGGTCCCATTAGAGTAACTCCATTGATTACTAATGCCTTGGTGTGGGCAACGATTGGTAAACGCTCGAATGAGGGTTCCATCGATGTTTAATGCGATGATCCCAGCCGCCGAACTTACCAGCCACCCTCCAGACGATGCCAGAGGCTGCCCTCCTGACTTGGTTAAATCGATTGTGACGACGTTACCATTGACAGTAATCCCATTATCGCCTGTTGCAGGAGTATCAGTGGGCTCTTCACCCTCAGAATCGGTCACACTACATCCAGCAATGGGCAAACCCATAGCAATGACAAGAGCGCAAGATCCAGCAGTTCGAAGAAAGCTGCTTCGGTCAAAAGATTGATCTGTGTCGACCTCTTGTGCGAGGAAGGGTTTACTTGAAGCCATAGGTAGTGTAATTGTAGTAGAGTGTTGGGTGAATACTAATCCAACAGAACTGCCCAATAGTGAGTTCCCGAGAGAAGCAGGACTCCTATAAATATCACCTCTAAGCCTGATAAAATGCCATTTTGGCTTCAAAATATGGCTCAAAAGCCCGGCGAAAAGCGTCCCATTCAGCAACACCGTCATTCAAAGCCCCTTCCTCCACCGCTTGAGCTGCGGCAATCTTGGCTTCACCCAACAATTCTTGGTCGTCCACAATAGAGCCAAACGTAAATTCGGGAAGACCGCTTTGGCGCGTTCCAAGAAAGTCCCCAGGGCCACGTAATTCCAGATCTACATCGGCGATTTTGAATCCGTCCTGGGTCTCGGCCATCGTCTTGAGGCGTACTTTGGCATGCTCGCTGAGCGCATGCCCATGGATCAATATACATGTGCTGGCTCGCTCGCCTCGCCCAATTCGCCCCCTCAACTGATGCAGCTGAGACAACCCAAATCGTTCGGCATGCTCAATAAGCATCACGTTGGCATTGGGTACGTTCACGCCAACCTCAATTACGGTGGTGCTAACCAATACATCGACCTCTCCGTTTGCAAAGGCCTGCATGGCATTGTCCTTTTCATGTGCATCTTGTTGGCCATGAATTAACGCGACACGCCGATCAGAGAACCGCGCCTTTAACGATTCAAACCCATCGGTCGCATTTTTGAGATCGAGTTTTTCGGATTCCTCCACTAAAGGATACACGACATACGCTTGGCCCCCTGCATCGAGCTCACTGGCAATAAAGTCATAGATTTTCTCACGTTGCTTTTCTCCTCGAACAGCCGTTTTTATGGGTTTTCTACCCGACGGTAATCCTCGGATAATGGAGAGCTCCAAATCACTGTACATCGTCATCGCCAAGGACCGGGGGATAGGCGTAGCCGACATAACGAGTAGATGTGGGCGATCCCCTTTTTGTAACAAGGCAGAACGTTGACCCACGCCAAATCGGTGTTGTTCATCGATGACGGCGAGTCCAAGTTTGGCAAAGGTCACCCCTTGTTGAATCACGGCATGGGTGCCAATGATTACTTGTGCACCTCCGCCTGCAATATCGTCAAGGACTTCCTGGCGGAGCGCTGATCCTTGAGCCCCTTTGAGCAAGCGGGTACGAACGTCCAAAGCCTCAAACCAAGGCTGAAGGGAGCGTGCATGTTGGTCTGCAAGAACTTCGGTAGGGGCGAGTAGGGTCGCTTGAAAGCCTGCATCCACAGCCATCAGCATGGCAATCATGGCCACGACGGTTTTCCCAGATCCAACATCCCCTTGAAGTAGGCGATTCATTTGATAACCCGACTCCAAATCCTGGCGGATGTCAGAGAGGGCGCCAGTTTGTCCATCGGTTAGGTCAAATGGAAGGATTTCATGCACAAACTTCCGGACGAGAGGGCCTGGCTCCTCTAGCACCCATCCAGCAGGCGTTCGCTGACGATCTCCACGGATCTTTGCCATGGCCATCTCAAAAAAGAAAAACTCTTCGAATTTGAGTCGCCGTAATCCTTGCTCCGCCTCATGGATCGAGTCTGGTTGATGCACGCGTCTGAGTGCGTCGTGATGTGTCAATAAATCAACGCGTTCCAACCAAGATGAGGGAAAGACGTCGACCTGTCGCGCTTTGTCGACCTGTTGCGCGTGGCCTTTGGACAGCTTCGCGAGCTTCTTTTGCCCCGCGCCCGTCGTTTTTAACACACGATCCACCCACATGGATATCAATCGATGGGAAATCTTGGCCTGTGCAAACTCCTTTCCACTTGGATAAATCGCAACAATCTGCCTTTCAAACTCTGGTGCAGCTTCTTCCCCATCACTCAATACGTCAAATTCTGGATGGCTTACCGATAGCCTGGATCGATATAGCTTCACATCTCCACTCAACGATACCAAGGTGCCAGGTTTCATCACGGCGTGCAGCCATCGTGCCGTATGAAACCACACAGCATCCATTTCCCCTGTGGCGTCTTTCACTTTGACGATGGTTCGTTTCTTCTTGCCAAAGCCCCCTGTTGAAATCGATACCACCTCAGCGCGTACACTCGATCGAACCGTGCCTCGTCTCGACTCCACTTGAATCGACTCAAATAAATCTCGAATGGTTGGGGCTGTTTGTTTGTCAATGTAGCGCCTTGGGATCATCCGCAGGAGGTCCTGAGGTTGCTTCAGGCCAAAGGATTGGAGCGCTTCAACCCTCTTTGGGGTGCAGTAGGGTAGGTCAGACCACTCCATAAAGGACCTCGAACAGCAAACTAATGATATATTGATACATATCAATCATATATCATACCTAGGACAAATCACATCAAAAACGACCTTTCTCCTACTTATCTGGATTTCTTTAATCTTTCTCATGCCAAACATTTGGATTCATGCATCAACTCTCCCTATTTTTCATGGCTAATTGATTTGTGTCAGTGAGTCGGGCAAAACCCTCTCTTTATACTCAGGTCAAAATTAACGGACAACGGACAAAACAAAAGGTAGGTCACGTGCCAACGATACAACAACTTATTCGTAAAGGTAGGAAGAGCAAAGTTGTCAAGACAACTGCTCCTGCATTGCAAAACTGCCCACAAAAACGTGGGGTATGTACTCGTGTATATACAACAACACCCAAAAAGCCGAATTCGGCCCTTCGTAAAGTCGCCCGTGTGCGTTTAACGAATGGCATTGAAGTGACAGCCTACATCCCTGGTGAGGGTCACAACCTCCAGGAGCACAGTATTGTGTTGATCCGTGGCGGTCGAGTGAAGGATTTGCCTGGTGTGCGTTACCACATTGTCCGTGGAACCATGGATACAGCCGGCGTTGCGGATCGTACGACAAGCCGCTCCGTGTATGGAACAAAGAAACCCAAAGATGGCGGCGGTAGCTAACGAAGCAGTCAACCGATTGATCTGAACCCATCATTATTCAAAGACTATGCGTAGAAGAAAAGCTGTTATTCGTGAAATCATGCCAGATCCTGTATTCGAGGATAAGTTGGTGACACGATTTGTGAACAACCTCATGCGAGACGGCAAAAAGGATGTAGCACGAAAAATCCTTTATCAAGCATTTGAGATTATTGAAGAAAAAACGGGCGAGAAGCCGATAGATGTATTTCGTTCGGCGCTTAGCAATACAACACCTGCAGTTGAAGTGCGATCACGTCGTGTGGGGGGTGCAACCTATCAAGTCCCTGTGGAAGTACGCACAGAACGTGGCACGGCATTAAGTATTCGTTGGATTATTAACGCTTCCCGCCAGCGCAATGACAAATCTATGGCAGCACGTCTATCACGTGAACTCATGGATGCGGCAAAAAATGAAGGCGGAGCGATTCGTAAGAAAGACGAAACACACCGTATGGCCGAAGCCAACAAGGCGTTTGCCCATTTCCGATTCTAAATACTTTAGTTAAAACCCTGTAAATCACACGTCGATGTCAGACACAGTCACTATTTCCGATCCGAAGTTTAAAGACCAAATGCTGCGTACCCGAAACATCGGGATTATGGCGCACATTGATGCGGGAAAGACCACCGTGAGTGAACGAATACTGTTCTACACGGGTCGTTCACACAAGATTGGTGAAGTGCATGATGGTGCGGCCACCATGGACTGGATGGAGCAGGAGCAAGAGCGTGGGATTACCATTACATCGGCTGCAACGCACTGTTTGTGGAAAGACCACCGAATCAACATTATCGATACCCCTGGCCACGTGGATTTTACGGTGGAAGTAGAGCGTTCTCTTCGTGTCCTTGATGGTGCTGTTGCGGTATTCTGTTCTGTGGGTGCGGTTCAGCCTCAGTCTGAAACCGTGTGGCGTCAGGCGAATAAGTATGGCGTGCCTCGCATTGCGTTTGTAAACAAAATGGACCGTACGGGAGCTGATTTTTATAATGTGCTTGAGCAAATGCGCAACAAACTGGGTGCGACACCCATCCCATTGCAAATCCCGATTGGAGCCGAATTAGACTTTAAAGGGGTCATTGACCTGGTAACCATGAAGGGGATTATTTGGGATGAAGAGTCTCTGGGTGCTAAGTTTGACGAAATCGAAATCCCAGCGGATCTTCAAGGCAAAGCTGAGGAGTACCGCAAAATGATGATCGAAAATATTGCGGATCAAAATGAGGAGCTTATGGAGAAGTACCTCATGGATGAAGAGATCTCTGAAGAGGAGATTCATGGCGCAATTCGTGCAGCAACGATTAATCTTTCCATTACCCCAGTCCTTTGTGGGACAGCCCTAAAAAACAAAGGAGTGCAGACGCTTCTTGATAAAGTCCTTGCATACTTGCCATCCCCACTTGATGTGGATAGCGTGAATGGTCATAAGGTGGGTGATGAGACTGTGGCTATGACGCGTAAGCCAAGCCCAGATGAGCCATTTGCAGCGCTTGCATTCAAGATTGCGACGGATCCCTATGTAGGGAAATTGACCTTTTTCCGCGTCTATTCTGGAACCCTAGAGAAAGGATCATACATCTTGAACTCTACAACTGGGAACAAAGAGCGTGTTGGACGTATCCTTGAGATGCATGCCAACGACAAGAAAGACATTGACGTGGTGCGTGCAGGGGATATCGCTGCTGCTGTTGGGGTGAAAGAGGTACGCACAGGAGATACCTTCTGTTCAGTGGATAATCCTATTATCCTAGAGAAAATCACCTTCCCTGAGCCTGTGATTAAGCTTGCAGTAGAGCCAAAGTCTAAGGCAGATGCCGAGAAGTTGACCACAGGTCTAGTAAAATTAGCCGAAGAAGATCCAACCTTCCAAGTAAAAACGGATGACGAGACGGGTCAAACGACAATTGCTGGAATGGGCGAGCTTCACCTAGAAATCATCGTGGATCGCCTGAAGCGTGAGTTCAAGGTTGAAGCCAATGTGGGTGCGCCTCAGGTCTCGTACCGGGAGACGATTACCAAGCCTATTACGCACCGCGAAGTATACAAGAAACAAACAGGGGGTCGTGGGAAGTTTGCTGATGTCCAGTTTGAGATCGCTCCTATAGAGCATTTTTCTGGGATTGACGATAATGACAAATCGGTTACCAAGACCGAAGGGTTTAAGTTTATTAACCAGGTAGTTGGTGGAAATATCCCGCGTGATTATATCCCATCGATTGAAAAAGGATTCCGTGAAGCGATGGGTAATGGCGTGCAAGCCAACTATCCTGCTCAGAATATAGGAGTACGGATTTTTGACGGATCCTATCATGATGTAGATTCTGACGCCTTTTCCTTTGAGCTTTGCGCACGTTTGGCGTTCCGCGAGTCAGCCAAGAAAGCGGGACCACAACTTCTCGAGCCTATGATGAATGTGGAAGTCACAACACCAGAAGAGTTTATGGGCGATGTGATTGGTGACTTGAATAGTCGCCGAGGCATTGTTCAGAAGATGGAAAATAATGTCGATGGATCTTTGGTCCGTTGTCATGTCCCACTCTCTGAGATGTTTGGCTACTCCACAGATCTTCGCTCCCTTACACAGGGTCGCGCAGCGTACTCTATGGAGTTTGATCATTACGCAGCAGTGCCTGAGAGCAAGGCCAAAGAAATCCTAGAAGCACAAGCTTAAATCCATAACTAACGACCTTTAAAATAGATAAAGCATTATGGCAAAAGAGACCTTCCAACGCACCAAGCCCCACGTAAATGTGGGCACGATTGGCCACGTGGATCAC
>JAQCBZ010000001.1 GCA_027621355.1 Bacteroidota bacterium
AGGTCGTTTCTACCTGGTTCGGATTCAACCACTTCAGGGGATTTTTTTACTTGGAGCGGACCTGTGGATGTGGCTCTTGCACCTGTGCCAGAGATACCCGTCGCGGAAGGGGCTGTTGGGGCCGTCATTTGAGGAGCAGAGAAGCCCATATTCGTTGATTCCTGATGCTGCGTTTTGGCTTTGGAGAGTTCTACTTTAGCTTTAGGGGCTTGTGCTCGTTGGACGCGCTGTGCAGGTTGATCTCCTGGTCGAGCCTCCGGCACGGCTCGCCATACCATGGAGATAATGTCTTGATGGATCGTTCCAAGCAAGTCTTGGAACATTTCGAACGCTTCACGCTTATACTCCACTAAGGGGTCTTTCTGACCAAAAGCTCTGAGCCCAATCCCTTCTTTCACGGCATCCAATTCACGCAAATGCTCCATCCACTTATCGTCAATCACAGACAAAATCGCAGAGCGTTCAAGGGCGCGAAGCAATTCATGCCCCCGGGTATCCATCAACTTTTGGGTATCGGTCACCACGCGGAAACGACGTGATCCATCATTGAAAATCACTTGAATACGCTCTGGCAGCTGGCCATCGTCCCCTTGTTGGAGCTGTTGTAACATCGCAAACAACGGTTCAGCGACTCTCGATTCTTTGATTCGGTAGAGCTCTTGTGCCTGGTGAATGAGTTCATCGGTGACAGCATCTTCACCTTTTTTGACCCACTCTTCGGTGTCAACCGTGACCGGTAATGCCAACAATCGCAACAAATCCTCTGCAATGGCTTCATAATTGCCTGTAGCAAAGTGTTCACTCACGACCGAGCTCACAAAATCGTCCAACATATTGAGTAGATCGCTCTCCACATTCTCGCCCAAGAGGGCGTTGCGACGACGAGCGTAAATCACATTACGCTGGTTGTTCAGTACATCGTCATACTCAAGTTGACGCTTACGAATACTAAAGTTGTTTTGCTCCACCTTTTTCTGCGCCCGCTCCAAAGATTTGGTAATCATGGAGTGTTGGATCACCTCTCCTTCTTGGAAGTTGAGTCGATCCATCCACTTGGCAATGCGATCTGTTCCTCCAAAAAGAGCCATCAACTGATCTTCAAGCGAGACATAAAACTGTGTCTCACCTGGATCGCCTTGTCGTCCCGCTCTACCCCGAAGCTGAAGGTCAATCCGGCGACTTTCGTGTCTTTCTGTACCAATAATGACCAACCCACCTCGCTCTTTCACCTCGTCGGTCAGTTTAATATCGGTTCCTCGACCCGCCATGTTTGTTGCAACAGTGACGGCCCCAGGCTGACCCGCCCGAGCCACAATCTCTGATTCTTGGGCATTTTGCTTGGCGTTGAGTACGCTGTGATCAATACCAGACCGTTTCAACATTCGGCTCAAGGTCTCCGACACATCGACACTTGTGGTACCAACCAGGACTGGCTGGCCATTTTTGTTGACCTCTCGGATTTTTTCAATCACTGCATTAAACTTCTCACGTTTGCTGCGATAAATGAGATCCTCATGGTCGATACGAGCAATCGGTTTGTTGGTCGGAATCACCACCACATCCAGACTATAAATCTCATTGAATTCTCCCTCTTCGGTCGCAGCGGTTCCCGTCATACCTGAGAGCTTATGATACATTCTGAAAAAATTCTGCAATGTAATCGTCGCATACGTCTGAGTAGCAGCTTCCACACGAACATTCTCTTTGGCTTCAATCGCCTGGTGGAGGCCATCACTATAGCGACGTCCCGACATGACCCGTCCCGTGTGCTCATCCACAATGTTTACTTTGCCCTCTTGGACGATGTACTCTTCATCTTTCACAAAAAGGGTGTAGGCCTTGAGCAACTGATTCACCGTATGAATCCGATCACTTTTCTCGGCAAACGATTTGTTGAGCTCTGCTAAGTGTTCTTGACGAAACGCTTCTGCTTTGGCGGGATCAGATAGCTTGTCAGCCTCTTCCCCAATCTTGACCGTTTCTTCTCCCATATCTGGGATTATGAAAAAGTCTGCGTCTTCCCCTTGCTTCGTGATGAACTCACGCCCTTTATCGCTCATTTCGATGCTACGCTGGCGTAATTCAACAGCATAAAACAACTCTTCATCCACCTCAGGCATCCTCTTGGCATTCTCCTGGAGGTAGAAGTTTTCGGATTGCGTGAGCAAGCTTTGATACTTCATGTCTTGAAGCATACGACGAAGCTTGCGGTTTTTGGGGTATCCTCTTTGTGCCCGAAGCAGCGCCAATCCCGCACCCTCAGCGTCTCCCTCAGCTTCTAATTTTTCGGCCTGTGTCACCAAACCAGCCACCAATTGCTGCTGGGCCTTGACCAGTGACTCTATTCGCGGCTTCATCACGACATATTTTTCAGACTGGGTATCCTCTGGAACTGGACCCGAAATAATCAATGGCGTTCTCGCCTCATCGATAAGAATGGAGTCAACCTCATCTATAATGGTATAATGGTGCCCTCGCTGAACTAATTGATCTGGGGTGACCACCATATTATCGCGAAGATAATCGAAGCCAAACTCGTTATTGGTACCGTAGGTGACGTCGGCTCTGTAGGCTTCGCGTCGCTCCTCTGAATTAGGCTGATGTTTATCGATGCAATCAACACGCAGACCGTGGAATTCAAAAATCGGCGTATTCCACTCTGCATCCCTTTTGGCTAGATAATCATTCACGGTTATGACGTGCACACCTCGCCCAACGAGCGCATTCAGGTAGGCCGGGAAGATAGCCACAAGGGTTTTTCCCTCTCCCGTCTTCATTTCAGAAATCATCCCCTTGTGCAAAGCAATGGCTCCAATGAGCTGAACGTCGTATGGAACCATCTGCCAGGTCACTTCAGAGCCAGCGACCTTCCAGCTTTGTCCCACAAATCGACGACACGTTTCTTTGAGTACCGCATAAGCTTCAGGTAAAATCTCATCCAAGACCTCTTCTGCACGTTCCAGCCATTGCTTCCTCAAGGCTTCAATAGAATCGGCAATTTCCTTAGCCTCAGCAGCTGTGCGGGTAGATTCACGATCCTCTGATTGGGCTCGTAAATCCTTGATTTGATCATCAAGATCTTGGCCAGCTTCGATGATCTTCTGTTTGAATTCAGCCGTTTTTCCTTTGAGTTGCTCATCGGAAAGCCCTTGCACGGGGGCCTCCATGGCATGGATTTGTTCGAGGATCGGCGTGAGCGATTTGAGATCTTGCTCGCTTTTTGAGCCGAATATCGTCGTTAAGACACTATTGATTGAAAACTTCATACCCTAAATATACGGGAATCGGTGGTGAGTGGAGAAGCAAGGTTGAACTTTCAGCGTTCAAAGTTCGCAGAATCTTGTTATTTTTCTCAATTACATTAAAAAACGTTTGAATCTCTCTTGGATTGCCCAATACACCAGATTCAACACAAGTGTCAGTCCGTTTTTAAGGTCGAATAGTTTAAGGTCGAACGAGTCTCATGAAGCGTACATTTCAACCAAGCCGTCGCAAAAGAACCAACAAACACGGTTTTCGCAAACGCATGCTCACATCTGATGGGCAAAACGTCATCAATCGCCGTCGTGCGAAAGGGCGTAAAAAGCTCACTGTGAGCAGTGAAAAAGGGCCAAAGTAGCCAATCTTCTCGGCTAGTCGGTCAACGACTTCGCCTTCCCCGTGCAGCTATCTTGCGTGGGAAAGATCGCTTTCAATCCCTTTTTTCCTCCTCTACCGTGCTTCGTCAACCGCATGTTCAATTACGCTTTCGGGTAAGCCCAAGTACTGAGCCTTCTCAACAAACGGCTTTTGTGGTAAGCAAGCGTCATGGCAATGCCGTGACTCGCAATCGTCTCAAGCGTCAAATGAGGGAGTGTTACCGAAAGAATCAACATGCATGGCGTCTAGAGGGAGAGCTTTTACCTACTCAACACCGCTCAGACGCGTTGTCGGTAGATGCATTGTTTATGATCCAATCCTCAAACGTCGATTCCACACAATTAGAAACCGAGATGCTTACGCTCATGAATCAAGGGCAAGAGCGTCTCAAAACATGGGTTCATGGATAGAAATACCATTATCGGATTTGTCCTGATTTTCATCATCATGATGGCATGGTCGTGGACCTCTATGCCTACGCCTGAAGAATTAGAAGCTCAACGAATAGAACAACTCCGTCAGGATTCCTTGGCTGCCTTGCAAGAACAAGGGATTGAACCCGCGTTTGATGACTTAATGGGGGCCGATCGTCAGGGCCAATCTGGAACATCGACGTTTCGAGATCGTCGCGATTCCTTTGACCCGTTAAGCACGCCAACAACCGGAGCCTTTGCACCTGCTGACGGGTTTTTTCCTGCCGAAACTCGCTCTACTGTCCGCACGCCTTACATGGAGATTGAATTTAGTTCTGTGGGTGGCGGCCCAGCGTCGATTCGATTCCTCGACTATCAAACCTGGGACAAAAAGCCCGTTCAGATGGTGCAGGACACCACAAGATCAGCCTATAATGTGGGCTTTTTGAGTCAAGAGGGGCAAAATATTGAGACACGAGGTCTCATGTTTGAGCCGCTGTTCGAAACCAGAATCGACCGAAATCTCGCGGAAGGTGAGTCCGTTGACATCAGTTATCAATACCTCACCGCTTCTGGAGGGCGCATTATTCATACGTATACAGTCTATGGGGATGGCCATGAATTAGACTTTGACGTTCAGTTTGAGGGGTTACAGACTCAAATATTTGATCAAGCGGTGGATGTAAGTTTTGCGACCGCCCTCGTTCCAACGGAGAAAGACCTAACCCAAGATGGTCAGTATAGTAGTGCCTATGTATTCGCAGGAGATGAATTGGAGCAATTTCAGTTGACAGAAGGAGGGCGTGACCAAAATCGGATTAATGGGGAGATTGGATGGGTCTCAACTCGGACAAAGTTTTTTACGCAGATTATCAAACCTCGCACGGTCTCCGAAGCTGCACTACTCACAGGAGAAGTGACAGGAGACCCCAAAGAGCCACTCACACGTCATCGATATCAATCGTCTATTCAGCTTGATATCCGTGACACACAGCGCGCTTCCATGGAGCTCTATGTAGGTCCATTGCGCTATTATGATCTACGAGAATTTGACGACCATGCCTACGATATGGCAGAAGTGGGCTATTCATGGATGCGTTGGTTTTCTGATCCACTTGTTCGGTTTGTCATTATCCCTTATTTCACCTTTTTTAGTGGGTGGATTGGCAACTATGGCGTGTTGATTATTCTGTTTGGCGTCCTTGTCAAATTGGTCCTGGCCCCATTGACCTTGAGTAGTTTCAAGAGTATGGCTGCGATGCGCAAGCTTCAGCCTGAGATGCAGGCACTGGCAGAGAAATACAAAGAGAATCCGCAGAAGCGTCAGCAGGAGACCATGAAATTGTATCAGAAGAATAAAGTGAATCCTATCGGTGGATGTCTACCGATGCTCTTACAGTTGCCCATCCTGATTACACTGTGGCAATTTTTCCAAGGGTCCATTCTCATCCGCCAAGAGTCGTTTTTGTGGGCGCAAGATTTGTCAGCACCTGATTACTGGCTCAGTTTGCCGTTTGCCATCCCCTTTTTAGGAGACCAACTGGCTGGGTTTGTGCTGCTCATGGCTGGATCGATTGTGCTGCAAACTCAGCTTTCTGGAAGTATGTCCTCCGCACCCACAAGTCCTGGGATGCCCAACATGAAAGTGATGATGTATATCATGCCCTTCATGCTTCTGTTTTTCTTCAATAACTTTGCGGCAGGGTTGAGTTTATACTATCTGGTCTTTAATGTGCTCTCCGCTGGACAACAATGGCTCATTAATCGGGGGACAAACAAGGAAACCACCCCTGCATTAGCCACTGTATCGACCAAAAATAGGTCCAAGAAATCTTCCCAGAAATCCAAGTAGACCTTCGCCCAAGCCAAACACCACTATGAATTCTTGCTGTTCTCTTCATTTCCCACGCGTAGCATACGAAGGGGGTCAGCGGTGGCTTTGGAATCCTATTACCAAAAAACGCCTAGCCAATCGACCCGAAGAACGGGTACGGCTTCGCATGATTGATTACCTCACCTTGGAGGCACAAATCCCTGCGGGTCGAATTTCACAAGAGCTGACACTTCTTTCGAATGAATTGGGGGATAAGGATCGAGGCATGAGAGCCGATATCGTGGTTTATGGCGGAGACATGGAGCCCGAAACACTCATTGAGTGTAAATCCGCCACCGTGAGTTTAAGCAAAGATTCGGCTGTGCAAATTAGCCGGTATAATGAACATGTGGGCGCTCGGCATCTCTGGCTTAGTAATGGGCATTCCGATGCCATCTTTACGTTTGAGAATGGGGAGCTAAAGCGTCGCCGCAAGCCAATTTATCCTAGTGCGATGTCTGTGGAGGACCTTCGCCGAGAGACCTCCTACTGGGTAGAGCGTGGGTTTATTGGACGTGCACTTGATCCAAATGCACAACAATGGTTGACTCAGGTGCTTCAAGAGTTTTGGGATCCAAGTCACGAATGGGCGTATGGATACGTTGATCTCGCACGCTCAGATATGGGGGTTCATGCGAGTCATTATTACCAAAGTATCCCCTTGGATGACGAAACGGATGTCGCTCTGGCATTTGTGTCACCCAATCCAGAGGAAACCTTGTTGGTGGCTATTTTGAATCAATCACAACAAACAGTTGCTGTTTTTGTGACAGATGTGCAGGATTTGTGGACAGCTCAGCCAGAGAATACCACGATCTATACAACGCATTCGCAGGAACGCGCCTCCCTTTTAAAGCACGTTCCCCTCAAGACCGATGAGATTAACCCGATGGTCATCTCAAATTTGGCAGGTTTTTATGAAAGTTGGTTTCGTCAACTCTATTTGTTGTAGTAAGTTCTAGCATGCAAACGACTTTGAAGATTTTGGCAGCTGCGATGGCAGCAACTCACAGAGAGCGGTTTTATTCCATGTTTGACACTGAGGGAGCAGACGATGCGATTGTTGTGATGCGTGGAGCGTCCGTCGGGTATCGCTACGATACCGATTTTGAGCTCCCTTTTCGACAAGAGAGCCGTTTTTGGTACCTAACGGGCGTCTCAGAACCCGATTACAGTGCCATTTTTGTGCCAAAAACAGGTGAATATCATCTTTTTGCTCCCAAGCGGGACACTTCATATGCAGTGTGGAATGGGCGTATTCGATCACAAGAGGAAATTCAAGAGCTCTATCGGCCCGATGTTCTGCACAACTCCGATGCGTTGCAATCGGTGATGGATGACCTAGCCCCGGCTCGTATTTTCACGGGTGCCGAGGAGGAGCTAACAGCACTCGGGGTGTCAGCGCCTGAAGGGTGCGCTATCGACCACCGCTCTATTGTCGACATTTTGACCCTTTGCCGTTTGCATAAAACAGACGGGGAATTGGAGAGGATGCGCTTTGCTAACCAAGCCAATAGTGCCGCACACGAAGCGGTTCTTCGGTCCGTGCGCCCAGGTGCTTGGGAGTACCAAATGAAAGGGGTCTTGGAGGGCGCCTTGATGCAGCATGGACTGCAGTTTCCTGCGTACAATGGAATTTACGCTAGCGGGAAGAATAGCGCCATTTTGCATTATGTGGTAAACCATCAGCAAATGAGCGATGGTGAGCTCTTTTTGATTGATTCCGGATATGAATTTGAGGGGTATGGAGCCGACTTGACTCGAACTTGGCCCGTGAATGGGGTGTTTTCTGACGTTCAGCGTGAGATGTACACCATTGTACTTGAAATGCAGAAGAAGACGATTGACGCAACTCGGCCCGGAGTGAAAATGGAAGATTTGCACTGGCTCGCATGCAGAACCTTGCTTGAGGGGCTCCTAGATGGAGGGTATGTCAAAGGCTCTGTGGATGATTTGATGGCGCAAAATATCTTTGCTCTCTTTTTTCCCCATGGATTGGGTCATTTCTTAGGTCTAGACGTGCATGATCCAGGTGGATACCCCAAAGGAGTCGACCGTATTGATCGACCCGGAGTGAGATTTTTGAGGATTCGTCGAGAAATGGAATCCGGCATGGCCTTAACCATCGAGCCAGGACTCTACATGATTCCTGCTTTGTTAGCCCCAGCATTTGAAGATCCCATCCAGTCAGGCTTCTTGAATCGCTCAAAACTAGAGCCCTTGCTACATTTTGGAGGAATCCGAATTGAGGACAACCTAGTAGTGAATGACTCTGAATCGGGTCATGAGAACCTTACCTCTCTCGTCAAGGAAATCGATGAGATTGAGGCCATAATGAAGGATGCAAAAGGGGTTCGAGGGTGAGCAAACCAACTATTCAAAGGAGTCAAAAGCGATCCAGTGGGTCTCTTGCAGCAGATCGTCCCATCAAAATCACAGGCGCTCGAGTCCATAATCTCAAGAATATTGATGTAGAGATTCCTCGCAACTCCTTGACAGTTGTGACCGGTGTCTCTGGCTCGGGAAAGTCTTCTCTTGCCTTTGATACGTTGTATGCCGAGGGGCATCGTCGGTATGTAGAGAGTCTTTCCAGCTATGCTCGTCAGTTCCTAGAGCGCATGGACAAACCCGATGTGGATACCCTCACTGGGATTTCACCTGCGATGGCGATTCAGCAAAAAACGATTGGAAGTAACCCCCGATCTACAGTAGGGACCACAACGGAGTTGTATGATTATGTGCGCCTATTGTTTGCGCGTATCGGAGAGACCTTTTCGCCTATCTCAGGGGAGAAAGTGAGCAAAGACACCCCTCAGGAGGCTGCCGAGCGACTTCAACAGGTCTTGAGCAACGGCGAGAAGTATATGGTCTTGTTTCCGGTCGATTTGCACAGCGAGGCGTCGGTAAAGAAGGAGCTTGGGACGTTGCTCGAAAAAGGATTCACCCGTGTGATGAGTGTAGACAACGAACAGATATTCACGCTACCCGAGCAGCAAAAAGAGGCGGAGTCGATTCCCGGTGAGAAGCTCCGCGTGCTTGTGGATCGATTAAGCGCCGCATGGGATGAGGAGTCGATCACACGCTTGACCGGATCACTTGAAACAGCGTTTCAAAATGGCGCCGGGCGTTGTTCAGTCAAAAAGCGTGGCGGCGAGGAGTGGGACTTTAGTGAACGTTTTGAGCGAGATGGGATGGAGTTTACCGAGCCAACCCCACAAATGTTCTCCTTTAATAATCCTTATGGTGCTTGCTCACGATGTGAAGGGTTTGGTCGGACTGCGGGCATTGATGAAGACCTCGTGATTCCAGATCCAGACAAAACGATTCGGGACGGAGCTATTGCACCCTTTCAAAGCCCGAAACATAGTGCTTCACTGAAGCGGTTGGTCAAGGTTTTTGCAAGGCATCAGCTTCCTATCGATACCCCGTATGCACTGCTAGACAGATCTGTGCAAAAGATTCTTTGGAAGGGTCTCGAAGAGTATGAGGGAATAGATGCGTTTTTTGAGGAGATCCGTGAGCAATTCTACAAAATGCATATGCGTGTATTCTATGCGAAGTATCGCGGCTATGCGAAATGCCCTGAGTGTGAAGGGTATCGTGTGCGAAAGGATGCGTTGTATGTGAAACTACAAGACCATCATATTGGTGAGGTCACTGAAATGACCTTGGGACATGCCAAGGAGTTTTTTGAGCACCTCCAGCTTCGGCCTTGGCAAGAAGATGTCGCAGGTCAAATTTTGTATGAGATTCGGAAACGACTTGACTATCTGAATCGCGTGGGCCTTGATTATCTCACACTAGACAGGGCGACAAATACCTTGAGTGGAGGAGAATCTCAGCGCATTAGTTTGGCGAATGCTTTGGGGAGCTCCTTGATTGGAAGTTTATATGTATTGGATGAACCCACGATTGGTCTCCACCCTCGTGATAATGACCGACTCATTGACATCCTCAAGTCACTACGTGATATCGGCAATACACTCGTTGTAGTAGAACACGACCCTGAAATGATGGCCGCGGCGGATCACATTATCGATATGGGCCCCTTTGCAGGGCAACATGGTGGAGATGTGGTCTTCGCAGGATCCTATGACGCGCTTCGTGAGGCCAATACCCTTACAGGTCGCTACCTCAGTGGTCGAACCATCATGGATATTCCCAAGACCCGACGCAAAGGGAAAGGCAGATCCTTAGTGCTAAAAGGGGCAAGCGAACACAACCTCAAAACCATCGACGTTGAGTTTCCATTACACCGTATGGTGTGTATCACAGGCGTGTCGGGGTCAGGGAAGTCTACCCTGGTACATGACACCCTTGTCGCAGCATTAAAAAAGGAATTAGGGCAGTCGGTCGATCGTGTGGGCCGGTTCCACACGCTGGAGGGTGGTCTGCATGTGTATGATGTAGAGATGGTTGATCAATCCCCGATTGGACGATCATCACGAAGCAATCCAGCAACCTACAGCAAGGCGTTTGATGGCATTCGTGACTTGTTTGCACAATCCAAACAGGCCAAACTGCTTGGGTTATCGCCCGGGCATTTTTCGTTTAATGTTCCCGGTGGGCGATGTGAGGCTTGCCAAGGGGAAGGCGTTCAGACGATCGAGATGCAGTTTATGGCCGACATCGAGTTGGTGTGTGAAGAGTGCGAGGGGGCACGTTTCCGCAAAGAGATTCTCCAAGTCAAAGTGGATAGACACTCGATTCATGATGTGCTGGAGCTCTCCATCTCTGATGCCCTGGATTTTTTTAAAGATCACAACTCGATCCACAGCCGGTTGTTACCGATGGAGCGTGTGGGCCTTGGCTATCTGAAGCTGGGGCAAAGCGCCACGACGTTAAGTGGTGGGGAGGCCCAACGGGTAAAATTGGCAAAATTTTTGACCAAGCCATCCTCGGAGCATACCTTGTATGTCTTTGATGAGCCAACGACTGGGCTCCATTTTGAGGATGTCCGTCGTTTGCTTGATTCATTCCACGAGCTTGTGGACCTTGGCCACAGTGTGCTACTGATTGAGCATAATGTAGACATCATGATGGCCTCTGATTGGATTATTGACCTTGGGCCCGAAGGTGGGTTTGGTGGAGGAAAGGTGATTGCTACCGGAACGCCTGAAGAGATCATGGAGTTGAAACAAAGCCATACAGGGCGCTATCTAAAACGACACGTGGAGGCTCTTTCATGGAATCGCTGACCGATCTGTCTACCGCCGTATACTCCTCCTTGACGTTGTTGCTCGCGACGTTTGCATCGCTGTTTTCGGTGGTCAATCCTTTGGCCGCTGCACCTGTGTTTTTGTCGTTGACCGACCAAGACTCCGACCAAGAGCGCAATCAAACGGCTCGAAAAGCTGCTGTGTATATGTTTGGTATTCTCATCACCTTCTTGCTGCTCGGTAGTTATATCATGAGCTTTTTTGGGATTAATCTTGCCGGGATTCGGATTGCCGGTGGACTGATCATTATGCGAGCTGCGTTTTCGATGTTAAGTCCAGAGAAATCAGGGCGTAAGCTGTCCAAAGAAGATGAGCTTGCCGCGATGGAAAAAGAAGATATCTCTTTTAGTCCATTGGCCATGCCTTTGTTGTCCGGACCTGGCAGTATTGCGGTCATTATTGGTTTTGCTTCGCAGGCAAATAACTTAATCGATTATGTTGTTTATGGATTCGCCATTCTTTTAGCAGCGATTTCAGCCTTTGGAATTTTGCGTCTTGCACCGTTTGTGAGAAAGTGGCTAGGCCAAACAGGGCTAAGTGCCATGACACGGATGATGGGATTTATTGCCCTTGCCATTAGTGTTCAGTTTGTCCTGAGCGGAATTTCCCGTTTCTTCAACTTATAAGGGGTCAAAACCACCCCAAAACCGGATTATGGATCGGCAGCGTGCTCATTATCGTGAATTGTTTCAGTTTGACTTATGGTCGAACCGCCAATTGATCAAACTTTTTGAACGAGAACCATCGTTTGAACATAGGGTCGCATGCATGGCCTTTGTGAGCCATATTCTTACAGTTCAGCAGATCTGGTTCCATAAATTGATTGGCGATGCCATGGCCTCTGAATTGGATCCTTGGGCAGAGTATTCGGTTGAAGAGCTCAAGCTCAAAGCCAAAAACCTTCATGCGCTTTGGCTTGATGTGATTGATGACGAGGAATCTTCCCTTGATATGGAGTGTTTTATGTCGAAGCCTGATGGATCGTCGATGCAAATGCCCTTATGGCGAATCTTACACCACCTGATTGTTCATGGACAGCACCATCGAGCGCAGGTATCGCAATTTTTAATGAAGTCTGGGATGATGCACTCCATTGCGGATCGCCCTCTCCCCTCTGACGCTCAAATGACCTTTACATGGAACTCTTAGAAGCTTGGACCGGTGCGTTTTCTGGATTTATGTGGGGATACCCTCTGGTCATTTTATTGGTGGGTGGGGGTCTATTTTTTCTACTCTATTCGCAGTTTTTGCCGTTTCGGTATTTGAAGCATGCCGTCGGCGTCCTCGCCGGTAAATATGATGACCCCGATGATCCTGGCGATATCAATCACTTCCAAGCGCTGTCGAGTCATATGGCGTCGACGATTGGGATGGGAAATATTTCAGGGGTTGCCGTGGCGATTGTCATGGGTGGGCCTGGCGCGTTGTTCTGGATGTGGATGAGTGCCATTGTCGGGATGGCCACAAAGTTTTTTACCGGGACATTGTCCATCCTTTATCGAGGCAAAGATTCTGAGGGGGAAATTCAAGGCGGGCCTATGTATGTGATTCGTGAAGGGCTATCCAAAAAATGGCATGGACTGGCTGTGCTGTTCTCTATTGCGGGACTCATTGGCCCCTTGCCCATTTTTCAAGCGAATCAATTGACTCAAATTCTGAGAGATTCCATTTATATCCCCTATGGTTTGGTGGATGCTGGAGACCCGTTCATGGGGAATCTACTCACGGGAATTGTCCTTGTTGGACTCGTGTCCCTCGTCATTTTTGGCGGAATTAAACGGATTGGCTACGTGGCCGCTCGCATGGTCCCAGCCATGGTGGTGGTGTATGTGAGTTCTGTTTTGATCATTCTGGCGGTACACATTACAGAGGTGCCCTATTATCTCGGGTTAATTGTGACCGATGCATTTACGGCTAATTCTGTTTTGGGTGGGGCTGTGGGGTCGTTAATCATTGTGGGTATCCAACGTGCAGCTTTCTCGAACGAGGCAGGGATTGGTACAGAATCCCTTGCCCATGGAGCAGCCAAAACCAAGGAGCCGGTGCGTGAAGGGCTCGTTGCGATGTTGGGCCCTGCCATCGATACGCTTTTGGTGTGTACGATGACAGCATTGGCTATTTTGGTGACCGGGGTTTGGGAAACGAGCGAAGCGAATGGAGTCACACTCACGCTGAATGCATTTAATGAAGCGTTGCCAGGTTGGGGTACATGGCTTCTACTCGTGTCGGTGATGGCGTTTAGTGTCTCTTCCATGTTGGCCTATTCCTACTATGGCACGAAGTGCTTGTCTTATTTGATTGGTGCTAAACGTGCAAAGATCTACAATTACTTTTATGTAGGGACCATTATTTTGGGCGCCGTCGTATCGATTGATGTGGTGGTTAACCTCATCGATGGAACCTTTGCGACGATGGCCATTCCGACCATGGTGTCTGCTCTGTTGCTAGCCCCTAAAGTGAAAGCCGCTGCGACAGATTACTTTCAACGAATGAAACAAAACGTATAATGGGCGCGCTTCCCTTTCGTTTTCCTAAAAATGATCGTGGGTGGAATCGCCTTAGTCACTCCTTTTTGAAACTGACTGTCGTTAACAGTGCTCGTTGGATGTATAATCCAAGGATTTTTGGTCTAGAGCATATGCCAACCACAGGGCCTTGCTTCATTTTTGCCAATCACTCCAACAATTTTGACCCCTTTGTGTTGAATGTGAAGATGCCAAAGGAACCAACGGCTGGGGTCATGACAAGGGATCAATTTTATAAGCCGCTTCCCGCATTATTTATGGATAGCATTGGCATTGTCCCAACTAGCAAATATGTGCCAGATCCCTCCGTAATTAGGAGTGTGATCAAGTTGTTGCAGCAGCAACGGATGATTGTCATTTTTCCTGAGGGGGGACGCCGTTGGTCGGGTCGACCCAAGTCTCCGATTGAATCCACCATGAAATTGTTTTACAAAATGAAGGTGCCGGCACATCCAGTTCAAATCCATGGGTCGTATGTTGGGTGGCCTCGTTGGGCGACCTACCCTAGACGCAGTCGGCAGAATATTCACTTTTTAAAGCCTCTTCATCCCGAGGAGTTTACAGATTACCAAAGCTTTTACGATGCTTGTTTGCAGACGCTAGATTTTCAAGAGGAGCGGCCCGCACCTGAAACGATTCCTTTTTGGGCCCATAAGCCTGCCGTGGGGATTGATATGTTGCTGTATCGGTGCCCAACATCGGGGAGAACAGGGGCTATTCAACCTACAGAAGATGGATGGGGAGTTCAGAGTGTGACCGATGACTCCTTTCGTGCCCGTATGACATTGGCGTCACAGCTTCGTTTTGAAGGGTCGGACCCCGAGGAGCCGGCTGAGATTCTTAGTCCATGGCTCGATAAGATTCGGGAGCTTCCCATGTTTGAAAATGCTCATGGGGTGTTGGAGCAAGATCCTGAAGCGGTACTCTACTCCATTACGCCAACGTTTGAGCAGATAAAGCTAGGAGTAGGTCACGTATGGCTTGAACGTGAAAGGATACGTTTTGAGGTTGGGAGTGTGAAAAGGGTGTTGCCGTTGGAGGAGATACTGGCCATCTCGATAGAGCAACGACGGAGTTTATCAATAACCCTGGCTAACGAGACGTGGCAGATTGAGCTCCATCAAGGATATGCCCTCCAGTGGAAAGATTATATCCAGCGTCTGCAAAAAAAAGAGCCTCCCATACGCGAATCGTAGAGAGGCTCCAAAATGTACTTCGTTTAAGCGGGTCGAGCGTTACTCAACGATTAGAACACCGACCATACCGCTTGTGTAGTGACCAGGGAAGCTACAAACAAACGTGTACTCGCCAGGCTCAGTAGGCACAGTGAATGTGATTTCAGTAGACTCGCCACCACCTATCATTGCTGTGTTGGCAATGACCATATTTTGCATGTCAGGTGCGATATAGTCTGTATCGCGAGCTGTAATCGATGCGTTTATAAACGCATTAACATCTGTATCTGCGGCAAGAAGTGCAAAATTGTGAGCCATTGCAATAGCTGGCATTTCTGATTCTGTCATTAAATTGATACGGATTTCCTCTCCAGCTGATGCAGTAATAGATTCAAGCTTCAAGTACTCACCAACTGACTCACCCGTTGTAATACCTTCGGATGCTTCGGAGACTACATACTTTAATTGATCCACACCAATAATATTAATTGTACGAATGTCATTGGCAGCGGAAGCTGCTTCAGCAGGGGCATCCATCGACTCACCGCCTCCACATGCTGTAAATGCGAATAGACTGGCTAGAAGTCCAAGAGAAAGAAGATTTTTCATAGAAGTAATTAGGTTTTAGTTAAGCTGCACAAGATACTAAACCTATATGTCTCGCAGTATCATTCCTTATTATCCTTGGACAAAAACGCGTGCCTTCGACAGATTTGTTTTAGTCATCAAATCGAAGACGCACGGTGCCGCCAGAAGTGCTCGCACGGACAAGTGGTCCCCCACTCATGATCACGCCTTCCATTTTGTTTCGCTCGGATCGTCCTGTAAACTGAACCATATCCACATCTACACGGGATCCCTTAAGGTCAAGTTCGTACCCTTTTTGTAAAGGGATATCAATCGTAATATTACCACCGCTTGTATCGAGATCAATGTCCCCCTTGACTCGTGTTAATTCACAAGTGATCGACCCTCCTGAAGTGCGTGCAATAACCGGGCCGCCATAAGATTCAGAAATCGTGATAGACCCTCCAGAAGAACGCACTTCGATCGAACCCCTACTATCGTTTACTTGAATGGACCCACCTGATGTTCGAGCAAGTAGTTGTCCGTTAATTCGTGAAAATGACATGGCACCTCCAGAGGTTCTCACCTCAGCTGTGCCATCTATGTCCTTCAGCTCTACAGTACCACCCGAGGTTCGTCCTAAAATCGTCCCTTTGATGCCGCTAGCATCAAGGCTTCCACCAGAGGTTTTCATTTCAAGCTTGGTTGTGGTGGGAGTGTAGACTCTGTAAGAGATACTCGTATTATTTCGCCAATTCCAACCGTTTGAGTTACTCTCGGCCACGACAGAAATGGAGGCTCCTTGTTGATTGACCACAATGGTGACATCTTCTAAATCACCCTCTTTGATCAGTTTTCCTCCTTTTCGTGCGAATATCTGCACTTCGACGGTTGATCTGTCCGACCCAATCACCTCAATGGCCCCACCACTTGTTTCTAGAAGCAACTGTGGGTTGGCAACGTCAAATACCTCAACTTGATAGGCATCAAGAGCTTGCTGAGCATGCAGGTTGGAAACGCCTATTGCAACGAGTATACAGGCTGTAAACATCGTATAGGTCAAACGGTGGAAACGTAAAGGCATGGGTCTATAGTTAGTCGAAAAGTTCTTTTTATACGACCTGTATCTTTTAAAGTTTCGTATGCCCATTTGTTGTGATTTCGTACTTTTGTTCACTTGATGATTAAACCCCTTCCCCATGAAAACACCCTACATCTTTGCAAAGCGTTTCGTCGCTGGTGAATCCTATGACGTAGCCGAAAAAAAAGTTCAGGCCATTAACCAAAAAGGGAGTCGCGTTACCCTCGATTTATTAGGGGAAAACATCAAGGATGCCACCGCTGCTGCAGAAACTGTTGATGCCTATATCGAGTTGCTGGAACAGATTAAAACGTCAACGTTAGATAGCTCCATTTCTGTGAAACTCACGATGATGGGATTGGATATTTCGGACGAGGTCTGTTATGCAAATCTATCGAGACTCCTAGATACCGCGAAAGCACACAATCAGTTTGTGCGCATTGATATGGAGGGATCCGATTACACTCAAGCCACGATAGATTTATTCAAGCGTGCACTCAAAGACTATCAAGGACATGTGGGCATTGTCCTTCAAGCATACCTACACCGTACCGCGAAGGATGTGGCTGACTTAGCGTCTCTGGGAGCAGACATTCGGCTATGTAAGGGGGCTTACAAGGAGCCTTCAAGTGTGGCACTACAATCCATGGACGATATTCGCGCTGCTTACAAAGAGTATGCAAAGGTCTTGATTGAAAAAACAGCTTTCCCACGCATGGCGACTCATGATGGATCACTCGTAAAGTGGCTCCTTGAGTACGCAAAGTCTGAAGGACTCGCCAAGGATCGATTTGAGTTTCAGATGTTATACGGATTGCGAGAAAAAACCATGAACGAACTCTCCGCAGATGGGTGGAAAACGTGTATATACGTTCCTTACGGCACCATGTGGTTCCCCTACTTCACGCGCCGCCTGATGGAAAGAAAAGAGAACGTTTTCTTTATCGCGACGACACTATTAAAGCCCTAAGATCTGGTTCCTAGGCTGATTCCTAGAGGGCTAGGTTGACTTCTCGAAGGGTAAATCCTCGGTGAGTTGTTCTTCGGTGGGTTATTCCTTGGAAGGTTCCCACGTATTGTTGCTCCGATCCACATCAGCCAAGAGCATGGACTCGTCAATTGTAATAGAAACAATCTCATCGGTAGGTACCGGTACTGAGAAGGTATAAGACGGTTCTACCCATGGCCAGTCTTCCTGAACCATCCACCCTTCGACTTGTTCAGGATTAGGAGTTTTCTCGCCACGCATTAAGCGAAGTGGGATATAAAACGTCCAAAGTTGCCCATTGAGCCCAGTCACTTGCACCTCCAATGGCATCGGGAAATCACCCAATCGCTCCAATGTAACCTCGGTTTGAGGGGCAGGTGTTGTGGACCCTTCGGTCGTGGTTTGTGTCACGGGTGACACGGAAGTGATCGCATAGTCCACGGTTTTGGTTGTCTCAACGAAGTATTCATAATACCAGTCAAGAATCATGTCGCCTTCTTGCTCAAAGATTCTTAAGAGGTCTTTTCCACGTGGGTGCTTGAATTTCCACTCCTCAAAGAATCGCAACATTGCACGAGCAAAGACCTCTTCTCCTAGCATATATTTGGCTTGACCAAGGAATACAGCTCCTTTTGAGTAGGCGGCAATCCCGTAGGCCACATTCGCTGTAAAATGATCTGCATGGGTGGTCATCACTTCTTCACGACCTGCGTTGGCGAGTGCTGCATATCCCTGATAGCCTGAAAGGGAACTGCCTCCAAAGAGCTGGTCCATAATCTCATCAGTGGCATAAGATGTGAAACCCTCATCCATCCAATAGTAATAGCTTTCATTGATACCCAGGGCCCCCTGATACCACGAGTGCATAAATTCGTGTACAGTTACACCCACAAGAGATCGTAGAGAGCGATTACCTGTGATTAATGTGCCCATGATGTACTCCATACCGCCGTCACCCCCTTGAATGACCGTATACTCAGGATATGGGTACTGCCCAAAGTGTTTGTTGGCATACTCAAATCCTTGGGCAGTGAGCGCCGGGAGTTGCTCCCAATTAGCCGTGAGTTCGGCCTGTCTGTCAGCATCGGCATTTTCTGCCACGACATCTTGCTGATAGAAGAATCGTAATAATGGACCCCCAGGTACTTGGGCTGTGGTGTGGATATAATCTGGATCGGCGGCCCACATGAAATCGTGGATGTTTTCCGACATAAAATGCCAGCGTCGAAGCTCTCCATTTGTTGATGGGGCGCTCATGTCTGGTGTTTCACCGACGGCTGTTGTATAGCCATAGCCCACTTCCTCAGGGTTTTGAAGCACGGCTGTTGCTGAGACAACATACTCAGGATCGATATGGATGGTCACATCAAATGTGCCAAAGGGTGCATAAAACTCTCGTCCTATATATGGATTTGGATGCCATCCATCTTCGTCATAGGCAGCCACTTTGGGGTACCATTGCGACATCGAAAACTCTACTCCTTCGGCATTATCGCGACCTGAACGGCGAATTTGAAGAGGGACTTGCGCCTCCATTTCCATCGCTAATGTCGTGCTTTGGCCAGGTTGAAGAGGTTCGGCTAATTCTACGACTAAAATAGTTCCTTCCTCGGTGAACTCGACAGGTTGACCGTCTTGAGTCAACGAGATGGGGTGTAGATAGCCGATTTCATCTGGTTGAAGTTTCGAAATTCGATCTCGAACCCTTCGATCTGGATCGGCAATGGTCAGGGAGCGAACATCCATCATACTTCCTGGCTGAAACGCATTAAAAAACAGGTGGTAGTAGACTTTTGTGATCACATCTGGACTATTATTTGTGTAGACTACTTGTTGCGTGCCAGTATATTGATGGGCCTCAGCGTCTACCTTAATGTCCATGGTGTAGGCGATTTCTTGCTGCCAGCGCGTATTACGTTGGGCATCCACCAACTCCACTGAGAGAAGGGTTAAGAGTACAAAAAAGGTGACGAAACGTGTCGATAAGTTCTTCATAGGGTGGGGAGTGTTTTGTGTTCCTTTTTGGGTTGAACGTGAGAAGGCAAACGTGTTTGTACTCACGTTAAAATGTAGTTCGATTGCTGAACGCTCTGGTTAGCGTCGCATCGTCAATATACTCAAGATCAGTTCCCATCGGAATTCCGTAGGCAATCCTGGTTACATTGACGCCAAGCGGCTCAACAAGCTTTTGGATATAGTAGGAGGTGGCCTCCCCTTCTGCATCCGGATTCAATGCTAGAATCACTTCCTTGACTGGGGTATCAGGAGCGGCTTGACTAATGCGCTGAATCAACTCCTTGAGCCGTAGTTCATCGGGCCCTACTTGATTCATGGGTGATAGAACGCCATTAAGTACATGGTATTGCCCTTGAAATTGATGGGTTTGCTCAATGAAATACATGTCCTGGAATTCTTCCACAATACAGAGCTGACCCGTAGCCCGCTTTGGGTTTTCGCAAATTGCACACGGATCCGTATCACTAAATGTGCCACATATGGCACAGATTTTAACTTGAGTTTTGAGGCTTAGAATCGACGAGGCTAACTCTTGTAATGAGGATTCAGATTGCTTGAGCAGATGAAGGGCCATACGCCGAGCAGACTTTCGCCCTGTTCCAGGTAGCTTTGCCAGTTCTTCAATTGCTCGTTCGAGTGCCTCAGAGGTAATTTTCATGTGAAGGGATTACGGATGAATCGTCTACTGTTTTAGTTCAGCACCGAATCGTTTTACCAATTCTGCCACAATGGGATCGTTTTGCTGAATCTCTTTGAACGCCTCAAAAGGGTCCCGGGTTGATGCAGGGGCCATGAGAGAAGGGTCTACTTGAACCTTTAGTTTTGGCTTTTGTCCTAGGTGCTGCTTGAGCCAATCTCGAAGTGTTGCGTCATGCTCCTCAATCATCTTTACACCAAATTCGGAGTCGACTCTTAGCTCAAGGATATCCTCTTTATAGTTAGTAATGACTGTTTTTTGAAGCTGTAAGCTTAGAAAACGACTTACTGTACCGTTGAGGTCGGAGACCCACTGCAACCATTGGTCTTGGATGGTTTGTAATGGTAACGGTGTGAATGTGTCACTTGCGCCGGCTGATATGGGCTCTATGTTCAGTTTGTGGTTCGGTGCAGTGGTTGCACCAAATAACTTCGGAATGGGGCCAATCGTGGTTGTGCTTTTGGGCGTTGGGGGTGTGGCAGCGCTTGGTTGCGGCGTTGGGGGTGTGGCTGGAGCGGGTGATGGCTCAGGCTCTGGCGACTCGGTCGGCGTGGTTGGCTCAGCCTGCGTCTGTGGCTCGGGCGAAGCTTCAGCAGAGGGTTGCTTTACCTTTGGCTCAGCCGGTGGCGCCGAGTTTAATCTTTTTTTTTTGCCCCAGAGAGCTGGGACTTGAGAACTGCCAATTCAGAAGAAGGCGTCATATGAGCAAGTTTGGCTATCAGGACTTCAACCTGTATTCGAGGTTGTCGTGCCTCCCTCACGTGCATTTGTGCCTGATTCACTAAGTGGATGCCTCTAAGCGCATCCTCGGCGCTCAGGGCTTTGGCTGCCTCGAGGTATCGTTGTCGAGTATCCTGTGTCGCTTCAATATAGGGAGCGGTTCTCTCATCCTTCGCCAAGTAGATATGACGAAAATGCTCCGTCATCGAGCCGAGAAACTCCTGAATATCGATACCATCTTGCATTAACTCTTGGAATCGAACCAATGCATCTGCTGCATGCCCTGTGCCTAAACAACCCGAAAAAAGGAACAAATCATCCACGTCAACGGCATGGAATGCCTCCAGAATGGCGTTATAGGTAATGGATGTCCCACAAAAGGCTACTGCTTGATCCATGAGGCTTAATGCATCTCTAAGCGCTCCGTCAGCACGTTTCGCGATCAAGTGTAGCGATTCTTGGTCGATCGTAATGCCCTCTTTCTGTGCAATCACCGTGAGCCTAGAAACAATCTCATCCGTTTCGATACGACGAAAATCAAATCGTTGAACGCGAGAAAGAATCGTGGGAAGTACTTTGTGAGGTTCCGTTGTCGCAAAAATAAATACAACATGAGCGGGCGGTTCTTCTAAGGTCTTGAGTAACGCATTGAACGCCGCTTTACTGAGCATGTGCACCTCATCAATGATGTACACCTTATAACGACCATTTTGAGGGGGTATTCGAACGCTTTCCCGAAGGCTATGGACATCCTCCACTTTGTTGTTGGAAGCAGCATCAATCTCTGTGATGTTGAGCGTTTGGTTTAGCTGCTCACCATCTACAGAGCCATCTACATGATTAATAGTTCGCGCCAGTACCCTAGCCATCGTTGTTTTACCGACGCCCCGGGGGCCACAAAACATGTACGCGTGCGCAAGGCGATCATGTTCAATCGCATTCTTAAGTGTATTACTTACATGCTCTTGCGCGACAATATCCTCAAAGGAGGATGGGCGATAAACTCGGGTCAGTGCGCGGTACGATTCAGCCATGGTGGAACTTACAAAATCTACACCTTAAGGGGGGCTCTATCAGAGATTTTCCTCGAAAAATTCAAAGATCCGTTCATACTCATCAATCCACGAATCTGGATCTTGAAATCCATGCGGTTCGGACGGATACATCATCATATCAAATTCCTTATCCCCTGCCTGGATCAAGGCTTCGATGTATTGTGCAGCATCTTGGAACCCTACATTATCGTCAACAAGACCATGCAAAATAAGTACAGGTCGTTCTAAATCGTCCACTAAATCGAGTGGGCTACTCCGCTCATAATGCACAGGATTGTCTTCTGGGGTTCCAAGCCTCGGTAGCGTATACCACGGGTTTGCGTAGTAATAGTTTCGCCAATTGGTCACCGCGCGCAATGCAGCAGCTGCATGAAAATGATTAGGTTCAACCGTTGCAGCGTACAGGGCCATAAAGCCCCCATAACTTCCTCCATAGATTCCAACCCGGTCACGATCCACATAATCCCCATTTTCGGCAATCCAATCGAGTCCATCGATGATATCTTCGGTTTCATATTTACCCATCCAGTTGGTGACATCTTCCCTAAACTTGCGACCATATCCAGTGCTATGGCGATAATCCACTTCGACCACAACGTATCCCCGGGTAGTGAGCCACTGATGGAACATATATTCACGGTAATAACTATTTGAGAACCCTTTAAAGACATTTTGGAGTGACCCCGCACCATGCACAAATACCACCGTGGGGTATTGCTTGCCAGACCCTGGCTGATAGTCCTCTGGAGTGAGAATCGACATGGATAATCCTGTCTCCCCGTCACGACCTGTAAAGCGAACATACTGTTCCGTTTGCCAGTCGATTTGAGTGAACGCTTCTGGGACGGTTTGTGTCAATTGAATCTCACCTCGGGGCCGTCTTAAGTCCAATCTGTACAGATCATAGGGTTGATTAAAGGTTGTATAGGCGTACAGAAGATGTCGTTTATCTGGGCTCAGGCGAAATTGATAGCGGTAGCCCTCCGCTTCGGTTAATGTTTCAGTCGAGGCGTCACGAAGATCGAGTAAAGCCACCTGTCGTTCGCCTAAATCTTTTTGCGTCGTCGCCATGACAATCGTTTCATCATCCACCCACTCCGCAAATGGGATGTCGTAGGATCCTGTAGTGTGTTGCTTCAAACCAGAACCATCAGGCGAAACAGTATAGATGTGGTTCCAACCCGATTGCTCCGATTGAAACATCAGCACATCCTTAGAGGGTGCGAAAGCCATGTTTCGGCCATACATCCAGCCCTCTGTTGAATCTTCAAACACGATGGTCGATTGCTCCGACGCAGATGCCCATACATGAATTTGACGTTTTTTCATGGGTGCATCGACCGCATCTAAGGCTAGGTATGAACCTGTGGGGCTCACCTGTGTGCTGACCCATCCTTTTGAGCGCAACACCTCTGTTGAGGAGGTGGAATCTAGGTGCATTACCGAGTAGGTCGTGGTGTAGACACCTCTTCTTGATTCCCCAGGCTCCACAAATGTGTCTACATACTCAGGAAAATAGACAAGTCGTGTGTCCGAATTATCCCGAGAAACCAAAAGAAGGTGTTCATTGGATGCCCAGCCTGCAAAGCTTTGGCCGTCTGCGCTGTCGTTATCTAATACCTTTTGGACCGACCTGTTGCCCATCGTCATGACCCAAATATCTTCATCCTGTGCCCACGCGATCATGGATCCATCAGGAGACCATTGAGGTAGGGGGAGGCGACCTTTGGATGCGATAATCTGCTCCGGGTTTTTGAATCGGTGATTTTCCATTGTGGAGGATGCCAGAAAAACGGCTTGGTCTTCGACATACATCACCTGTGATCGATCAGGAGATAGGCGATAACTAAGGGTCGCATCGGTGCCAACTGTATCTACAACAGCACCTTTAGGGTCCACAACAAATGTTTTTCGACCTGCATTGGCCGAATCATTCCAAGTAAAATAGATTTGCTGGGCGTCGGGGGAGATCGCCCTCAAACTGGGACGTACACCTGGCAAAAATGGCTCATCAAAGATGCGATGAAAGGGTAGGTCCGCAGGGGATGTGATGGCAGGAGCGTCCTGCGCTGAGAGGGTGACTTGTGCCTGAGCAGAGGGTGTGGCTGCAACGAGGGCGCAAGCCAAAAAGGCCCAAAGATGGGGGGTTGTGATAGATCGATGCATGGAGCCTTTTAAGGGAATATGCCCATTTGCTCGTAAATCGTCCCAACTTTATTGATCGCCACAATGAATGAAGCGGTTCTAAGGTCCACCTCATACTCAGAGCGTGCCTCCAAAATTTCATTGTAGGCTGTCACCATCGTCTCTTCAAGTCCCGATTTGACAAGCTCAAATTCCCCAGCCCCTTGTGTAAGATTGAGCCTCTCAATATCGCTGAACTTGATTGATGAAAGGTTCTCGACAGCGTCCAACACATTGCGGAGGGCGTTTTCGTCGAAACGTTTCTCTATCCGACCAAAACGGACGTGTTGAAGGTTTTTGAGCCATTCAAAATAACTGACCACCACACCGCCAGCATTGAGATAGGCATCTGGAATAATTAATACCCCTTTTTGCTTCAAGATGTCATGCGCCTCGGATGAAGTTGGCCCGTTGGCCGCTTCTGCGAGAATTTTGACTTTCACATCCTTGGCATTCCCTTCATTGATTTGGTTTTCTAGAGCAGCAGGAATTAAAATGTCAGCAGGCTCGGTAAGCACCGTTGACTTATCGGGTAGGTTGGTGGCCCCTTCAAAGTCCATAATGGAGCCAGTCTCATTGCGAAATGCCATTAGCGACTCTAGATCGATGCCGTCTTTTTTGTAGATAGATCCTTCTCGCTCGGCAACCCCAACGAGTAAGGCGCCAGCTTCGGTCATGTACTTTGAGGCATGATAGCCTACGTTACCAAGACCTTGGACAATAAATGTTTTGCCTTCCACTCCCATTTCAAGGCCAAGGGCTTTCATGTCGTCGGCTTTGCTGCATGCCTCGCGAATGCCAAAGAAAACACCCATGCCTGTGGCCTCTGTACGTCCACGAACACCGCCTTGCTGAATCGGTTTTCCTGTCACACACCCTTCAGCATTTAGGTCGTTGGAGAATTGTCGATAGGTATCGACAATCCAACCCATTTCTCTAGACCCCGTCCCATAGTCGGGGGCTGGCACATCCACGGCTGGGCCTATAAAGTTCTTTTTGATGAGCTCATACGTGTATCGACGAGTGATCCGCTCCATCTCTTTGTCGCTGTATTTGCGCTTATCGACAGCAATACCCCCTTTTGCGCCACCAAAGGGCACATCCACGAGGGCACACTTGTAGGTCATAAGTGCAGCAAGCGCTTTGGTCTCATCTTCATTTACGATGCGACTATACCGAATCCCCCCTTTTGTCGGCAGCTTGTGGTGAGAGTGCTCCACTCTCCATCCCTTAATCACATCAATCGATCCATCATCCCTACGTATCGGGAATGTGATCTCATAGACCTGATTTGCAACTTTAATTTGGTCAAGAAGCCCTTTTTCGAAGCGGGTGTACGGAGCAGCTTTGTCAAAATTTTTATTGACCTGCTCAAAGAATTTGTAGGTAGACATCAGATTTTACTAGCTCCAGGCTCGTTTGGTTGTGGGTCGAGCATACTGAATAATTGCGTGAATTTATTTACGCATGGGTCATATCAAAGTTCAGGAGATTTTCGATATTTCGATAATGTTTTTTTCATTCTTTTTACCAACCCCCACATCTCAACCCATTATGCTGAAAACCTCACGAACGAACGCAACATTATTAAGCCTAAGCTTAAGCATGCTTCTCATCTCGTGTGGGTCACCTGCATCAGAAGAACCTTTGGAGACATTGGGTGAGCGCCCCATCATCACCCTTGATGAAACCATCATTACAGAAGCAACACCCGCTGCAAATATGGATTCACCTGCCATTTGGGTGGGGGAGGATGAGACGTGGGTCATCGTGACAGCCAAGGAAGAGGATGTATTGTATGTTCATCGGGCCTCTGATGGCGCATTGCTCCGAAAAGTAGGGGGTTCGGGCCAAGAGTTGGGGCAACTTGAGCGGCCTAATGGTGTTGTGGTAGTGGACGATTTGGTGTTTGTAGTAGAGCGTGATAATCAAAGGGTGCAGGTGATGCAATTGCCCGATTTCAAGGTCATAGGGGCGTTTGGGAACGAAACACTCACCGAGCCGTACGGTCTTGATGTAATGCACTTTTTCGGTCAGGGATACGTGGTTTTGGTGACTGATAATGTAGATGCTAGAGACGAAGAACCTGCTCCCGCGGAGGTATTAGCTAAGCGAGTGAATGTGTTTTCCTTTATTGCAGATCGTGAGAGCCCCTCTGGCGAAGTTGTTGGGTTTGAATCCTCCTTTGAAGGTGCCTTTGGGGAAACCGATGGGGACGGTGCGTTATGGGTGGTGGAATCGATCAAAATAGATCCAACACTGGGCACCATTTTGATTGCCGATGAGTCCCCAATGCGCAAAAACCTCAAGGTCTATGATGCGCTCGATAATGAGTGGAATATGGGGGTCTATCGCGGGCGTACGTTTGGGGAAGATCTTTTTTTGAGTGAGCCTGAAGGCATTGTGCTAGGCGTTTGCCGAAACGGTGCGGGTGAAGATGTAGAGCAAGGGGTATGGATTGCGGTCGATCAAGAGGAGCGCGTGAATCATTTCTTGGCTTTTGATCGTGTGACGTTTGAGCACCTTGGGACCTTTCGAGGTGCCGTCACGTTGAATACCGATGGAATTGCACTGCTGCAAGAAGGCCGAAATGCACCTTTTGAAAATGGACTCTTTGCCGCCGTTGATGATGATCAAGCCACCAGCTTTTTTCGCTGGGATGAAATTGTGGCAAGTCTAGATTTGGAGCTTACGTGCCCTGAGGGTTCGTCTCTTCTTCCTCTGAATGAAGACTAAACACATTCACGAGAAACAGAAGAAAGGCAGTCCCTAAGCCGGCATAGACAAGGGGGCCAAAAATCTCAAAATAGACCATAATGGACCCAATGAGTATGCTAGAGGCTGCACCAGACAGGAGATTTCCAATGGTGCCGAGTGCCCGTTTGCCCATGATCATATCCACGATGTAGCCAACCAGGAGGCCAACGGAGAACATGAAATAAATATTTTGTGCGTTTAATTCGTCCATTCCGAAATCACAACATTCAATTAAGGGTGCTCGCTTACTTCCACATACGCTAATGGCGCATGGAGCTAGTAAGGTAAGAAATCTCCTACATTTCCTTCTCTAACTTCGCAATCTGATCGCGGATTCTCGCCGCCTCTTCGAACTCCATGTTTTTGGCGGCGTAGAGCATGGATTGCCGTAGGTGCTCAAGTAGGGACTCTTTGGTCTCGAATACGACCTCTTTCATCGCTGGGCCTGGTGTATAATGATACCCCTTCTCGCCAGCTCGGATTTGCTCCCCTGAACCTGTAGCGGTTACGACCGCATCAGAGTCGCTCTCTGTCACCATGTCCTCCATGGCAGCCTGTTGTGCGTCTAAGTTGACGGTTCCTGTCGAGATCAAGCTTGGATCGACCAACGGCTTTAGCTCTTTTTGGATGGTCGTCGGGGTAATGCCGTGCTCTTCGTTATACTCCTGCTGGACTTTTCGGCGACGATCGGTCTCTTCGATCACCTTTTTCATGCTATCGGTGATTTTATCCGCGTATAAGATGGCCTTTCCATTGACGTTACGGGCAGCTCTTCCCACAATCTGAAACAACGATGTGTCGGATCGAAGGAATCCCTCTTTGTCCGCATCCAAAATAGCCACAAGCGTTAACTCTGGAATGTCAATTCCCTCCCGCAAAAGGTTAATACCGACCAATACATTATAGTCACCCCTTCTGTATTTGTAGAGCACCTCGATTCTTTCCAATGCATCCAACTCACTGTGCATGTACGCTGCCGAAATCCCTAGTTCTTTGAGGTACGCACTGAGCTCCTCACTAAGGCGCTTTGTAAGGGTGATACACAACACACGTTCTCCTCGGGCAGCTCGTACGCGGATCTCTTCAAGTAGATCATCGACTTGGTTGTCGACGGGCCTGACTTCAATGGTAGGCTCCATTAAGCCGGTTGGGCGGATAATTTGCTCCACAACCACACCTCCCGATTGTTCGAGTTCGTAGTCGGCTGGGGTTGCACTCACATAAATTGCTTGATTCACCATCGTTTCCCACTCTTGGAAGGTGAGTGGGCGATTATCAAGGGCGGAGGGGAGCCGAAATCCATGCTCTACGAGCTCAATTTTACGTGAACGGTCGCCGCTGTACATCCCATTAATCTGAGGAACGGTTTGGTGACTTTCGTCCACTACAAGCAAGAAATCGTCGGGGAAATAGTCGATTAAGCAGAATGGGCGCTCCCCTGGCTTACGTCCACTGAGGTATCGAGAATAATTTTCAATACCGTTGCAGTAGCCCACCTCTTGCATCATTTCGAGATCAAACAAGGTGCGTTGCTCGAGACGCTTGGCTTCCAAGTGGCGCTGCTCCGATTTGAAGACCTCCATACGATCCCAAAGCTCCTGACGGATAAGATCAATGGTTTCTGTCATCCGCCCCTTTGTCGTGACATAATGGGAAGCTGGAAAAATGCGAAACTCGTCTACTTTTTCTAGTATCGCGCCCGTTTCAGGGTCAAAACGTTCCATCGATTCAATTTCATCCCCCCAAAATGTGACTCGAAGGCCATCATCGGAGTAAGCGGGGTAGATATCTGTGACATCGCCACGAACTCGGAATCGTCCCGGTGTAAACTCAACATCATTGCGTGAGTAATGGAGATCCACCAAGTCGTAGAGCATTTTGTTGCGCGGTATCTCATCGCCTACCTTGAGATTCAAGATGAGCTTGGCGTACTCGCTGGGTGAGCCAATCCCATAGATGCAGCTAATGGATGACACAATAATGACGTCTCTACGACCCGAAAGCAGAGAACTGGTCGCACGCAGTCTGAGCTTTTGAATCTGCTCATTGATCGAAAGGTCTTTTTCAATGTATTTGTCCGACTTGGAGATGTAGGCCTCGGGCTGGTAATAGTCGTAGTAGGAGATAAAAAATTCGACTCTGTTCTCGGGGAAGAAATCACAAAACTCCCGATAGAGCTGCGCAGCAAGGGTTTTGTTGTGGCTCATTACCAAAACGGGTCTCTCCACATTCTCAATGACACCTGCTATCGTTCGTGTCTTTCCCGACCCCGTTATCCCCAGTAAGGTTTGATGCTTATCCCCTGCCAAGACACCTTGGGTAAGCTCCTCTATGGCATTGGGTTGATCCCCCGCTGGGGGCCATGGAGAATGAAGGTCGTATATAGACATGGTTTGGAGCTGGTGTAGCTGAGGTTGGTTTGAACGAGATTCCATACCTTGAAGCAATCTGGAAAAGTAACGACTTGTCCGATTCTCTTCATTCCTTCCTTTCATCTTTCTGACTGATGAGTGATTTAGATTCCATGCGCGAGGAGATCGATGCGCTTGACAAAACCCTTCTTGAAATACTCAAGAAGCGCAATGACGTCGCCAAAAAGGTCCTTGCATTCAAATTAGAGCATCAACTACCCGTGTTTATGGCAGAGCGGGAGGAGCAAAAAACCGAACGTCTTCGGCGAGATGCTCATGAAATGGGTGTCGATCCAGAAATGGTTGAGGATCTACTTCGAATTATCATGGCCTCCTCAAGAGCTACGCAGTCACAACATGAGTTTCCCATGGCTACGGATGAGCCAATGCACGTACTCTTGCTGGGTGGAGATGGAGGGATGGGGAAGCTTTATCGCAGATTTCTTGAACGAAGTGGTCACCAAGTATCGAGTATCGATAAAGGGAATTGGTACGAGCTTGAACAGCTCGCGCCTACCATTGACCTTGCCATTGTAACTGTCCCCATCCATGTGACATTGGATGTCATTGAGAGAGTCTCTGCAAAACTACCCGACCACGTGGTGCTAGCAGATTTTACCTCCAACAAGGTGGCGCCTATCCAAGCCATGATGCAGGCTCACAAGGGCCCTGTACTTGGCCTCCACCCTATGCATGGTCCCGATGTGCCTAATTTATCAAAGCAACTTATGGTCATCTGCCCTGCAAGAGATGGAGAGAAGGGGGCCTGGTTTGGAGAGCAGTGCAAGCTATGGGGGATGCGAGTCGTTGAAGCGGATCCCGATGCTCACGACCACGCGATGGACCTTGTGCAGGGTCTTAGACACTTTGTAGCACTGTTGCACGGCTCCTTTATGAAGGATCAAGAGCTAAAGCCACAACAAATGTTGGACTATTCGAGCCCTATGTATCGAGCAGAATTGATGATGACGGGGCGAATCTTTGCTCAGAGTGCCGAATTGTATGCTGATATTGTCTTTTCTAGTCCCGAAAGGCGAGCCCTTTTGACTCAGTTTTTCAAACATCACGAGCGATTGGCTGCGATGGTGGAGTCCAATGATCGTGCTGGATTCATCAAGGAGTTTGAAGCGGTCACCGATTTCTTTGGCTCCTTTGCCACGCAGGCTTTGTTCGAGAGTGGGTATTTGATTAATCGGCTCTCTGATCGATTTGCTTGAGCGGGCTATGTTGGCTGGCGCGCAGTGGGTTAAGAGCTATGCGTCCTTAGTGCAGAACTACTCGTGAAACGAAATCGACATCTCTTCTTGCCCTTCTCCAGTCGACTCTAGAGCTTCTATCGACTGTATCACCCGCTCTGCCATGGTTCGAAATGCTTGCCCTTGCTTAGAATCCGGCGCTTCAATACTCACGGGCTTTCCTGCATCCCCTGCTTTACGGATTTCCTCCACCAAAGGGATTTCTCCAAGAAATGGGACTTGTTGCTGTTGTGCCAGCTGGCGAGCACCGTGCTTGCCAAAGATGTAATATTTCGATTCAGGATGGTCTGGGGGTGAAAACCATGCCATATTCTCTACCAGCCCTAAAATTGGCACCCTTACTTTGTCAAACATCGCAATCCCTTTTCGAGCATCCTCCAAGGCAACAGGCTGAGGTGTAGACACAATTACAGCACCGCGCAGGGGAACCGATTGGACGATGGTCAATTGAATGTCACCCGTTCCCGGTGGGAGGTCAAGCACCATGATATCGAGCTCTGGCCACTCCACATCCTGCATAAACTGCTTCACGGCACTCGTCACCATCGGCCCCCGCCAAATCATGGCTTGGTCTGGGTCAATCAAAAAACCCATCGATACGAGGTGAACACCATACTTTTGGATCGGCTCAAGCTTCCGCTGCGTCGTAATCGTTGGCTTTTCATGCACATCAAACATAATGGGAACACTCGGGCCGTAAATATCAGCGTCCATGAGCCCAACTTTTAACCCCATTTTTGCCAAACTCACCGCTAGATTGGAGGCTACCGTAGACTTGCCGACGCCCCCCTTACCAGACGCCACTGCAATCACATGTTTGACCGTGGGCAACAAGCCCTGCGTCGCTTCTGAGGAGGCCTCCGTTTGCTGTGTGGCTCCGTCGTTGGGGTCACTCGCCCCGCTTTGAGTCCCTTCCATCCGCTTTGCCACAGAGATATTCACACCCACTGTGATATCAACAATGGCCTCTGGATCAACAAACTTTTGAATCGCTTGAGTCGCTTGATCTTTAAGAAGATCCGCTAATGCATCATTCTTGGAAGGTAATTCCAGCGTAAAAGTGATGTATTTATCCTGAATAATGAGATCCTGCACCATCTCCAGGGAAATCAAGTCCTTCTCTACTTCTGGGTGAAGGACCTGCATTAATGCGCTGCGAACTTGCTCTTTGGTTATGGAACTCATGCCGCATAAAATACAAAATCTTGGGTCGAGTTCGTTGATACATGTGTTGGAAGTTCCGTCACGAGCGGCCGAATTTGTTATAGTCGACAATAGAAAAATGCCTACATTTGGAGCCATGAAAAAGACGCGTTTATACGACCATCATCAAGAGCTAGGCGCTCGCTGTATTGAGTTTGGTGGATACCTCATGCCCGTGAGTTATGAAGGGATAAAGCAAGAGCACCATGCCGTGCGCACTGGGTCGGGCCTATTTGATGTCTCACACATGGGGGAATTCTTTGTCACTGGAAAGGATGCCGCGTCTTTTTTGCAAATGTTGCTGATTAATGATGTGGATTCTTGCCCACCAGGGAAAGCTCAGTACACAGCGATGTGTCAAGAAAATGGCGGAGTACTGGATGATTGTCTTATTTACTGTCGTTCGGTGGAAGAATGGTTAATGGTGGTAAATGCTGCCAATGTTGAAAAAGACTGGGCATGGGTCACGCAGCTCAAAGAGGCTCGATTTGCAGAAGCCGATGTGCAACTCGAGAATCGCTCCGATCATATGGGCCTATTGGCGCTGCAAGGACCTTCATCGTTGAATCTTCTCAAGCCATTTACAGAAGTGGACCTAGATGCAATCCCATTTTATGCATTTACCCAAGGACCTGTGTGTGGAGTCCCCGATGTATGGATCGCTACTACAGGATACACGGGTGAAAAAGGGGTGGAGCTCTACATCCCTACCGATCAAGCGGAGGGCATTCGGGCGATTTGGACAGCCTTATTAGATGCTGGGGCTGTACCCTGTGGGCTTGGAGCGCGTGATACACTACGCCTTGAAAAGGGATTCAATCTGTATGGCCAAGACATGGACGAAACGGTGAGTCCTCTCGAGGCTAGAATGGGCTGGGTCACCAAGCTCGACGCTGGACCGTTTGTGGGAAAAGAGGCTATTGCAAGTCAAAAGGAGTCGGGAGAGTATCGTAGACTTATCGGATTTGTAATGGATGAACCAAGAGCGATTCCTCGATCGGGGTATGAGGTGGTTGATTCGAAGGGTGAAGTGATAGGGAACGTCACAAGTGGCACACAATCCATCACGCTTGGCCAGGGTATTGGAATGGCTAGAGTGGACAAACGTGAGGGGCTGAATCTAGAGGATGGCGCCTCCATTGGCATATTGATTCGAGGAGAAAGCAAACCGGCAACGATTACAAACCCCCCTTTTGTCAAATAACGCATGAGTGAGAAGCAACACCCTAAGTTAGAGATCATACTGTCTGCTAACGAAATTGAAGACGGACAGCTAAAAGGCCGCTTGGTCGTGGTCATCGATATTTTACGAGCTTCAAGCACAATGATCACAGCACTCTCGAATGGTGCTACAAAGATTTATCCTGTGGAGGAAACAGACCAGGCCTTCCGATTGGTCCAAAATATGGATCGTAAGCAGGTATTAACGCTCGGAGAGCGTAATGGAGTAATGATTGAAGGGTTTGATTACGGAAACTCACCCTTAAGTTGCACGCCTGAAGTTGTGGGGGGGAAGCAACTTATTATGACGACCACGAATGGAACTCGCGCCCTTGAATACTCCAAAGGGGCCGAAGAGATCCTTGTTGGAGGGTTTTTGAATTATTCAGCCATTCTTGAGCGAGTTGAAGGTGCTTTGTATCAATCGATCCCTGTAACTCTTTTTTGTGCTGGCTGGAGAGGGTGTCCTGCGCTGGAGGATACACTCTTTGCAGGCATGATTCTGAATGCTTTATTAGAACGAGGCAATCCTTCGCTTCAGCCCCTCTCAGACGCGGGTCATATGGCGATTTGCTTAGCTCAAAGGCTTGGCGAGGAAGCCCCCGTGGGGATCGTGAAACAGAGTGATCATGCCCGTCGACTTGCAGGCCTCGTGGGAGAAGATGAGGTAGAGGTGTGTTGCTCTATGGATGCGTGCCCTGTCCTTCCTGTGATGTTGGACGGCACCATTGAGCTATCCAAACGGTAGTTGTGTCTCATTTTCACGATATTCCATGTTAGTCGACGTTCGAATCGCCTATCATGCCTACTAAAGCAACCACAAACTCATCCTCTAGAAGAAGTCTCATCGTCCTTGGTGTGATGATGATTGGCATAGGTTTGCTCTATTTATTGAGCCTCTTAACCTTTCAGGAGTCGGATTATGCTGCTGTCAGCAGGCTTGGATTCGGTGATTTGTTAGACCCTTCTAGCCGCTCTGCCACGCTCGTTCAGAACTGGGTTGGAACCGTGGGGGCATGGCTAGCCCATTTGAGTGTAACACTGCTTTTTGGCGTATTTAGTGTGACGCTTCCTGTTGTACTCATTGGCTCTGGGTGGGTGATGATACGTGATCTGTCATGGGATCGATGGCTCAGAAAAGTTGTCTTGATGACCTTTTGGATGCTCACGCTGAGCACGTTTGCTGGTTGGTTCGCTTTAGAGTTTGACTCGATCTCTTCTGTCATGAGCGGACAAGTGGGCTTCATGTTAGCCTCCCTTTTGCAGGGGTTGTTGAGCTGGGGTGCCTTGATTTTGCTGCTCACAGCATTGGCAACACTCTCCTTTATGACGTTTAAGGTGGGCTTTTCCTTTTTGCTGAATCTTGATGTGAGTGCTTTCACGCAATGGGTGAAACAGCGCTTGAGTTCGATGAGGAAATTAGCTGATGCTCAAAAAGAAGTGCCTCGAGCTGCAGTATCTCGACCCAGTGAATCTCGACCCAGTGAGCCTCAAGCAGACACTCCTAAATCTTCTGCCTCCTCTCCCGCTTCAGCTTCTGCATCTTCAGCACCTCCTGCGTCCACGCCTGCACCCACTACTGAAACCCCAGCCTCTACCCAACCCCCTACAAAATCATCCGAAGAGGCCTCTTCGTCGTCAGGAAATATTGAAATCGTGGTGGGGCAAGAAGAGGAAGACGCGGGTACCAAAGACCTAGGGCGGGCACAAAAAGCAGCGGCCAGTGGGTCCAAAAATAAATTTCAATTTCCGTCTGAGGACTTACTCGATCCTGCGACGGAGGATGACACTCCCGTGAATATGGATGAGATTCGCAGGGTTGGCGATTTGATTAGCGATAAACTAAAGCAACACAATATTGCTCTAAAAACTCATGCAGAGGATGACGGCGAGGACCGAGAGTTGCGCGCAACCGTTGGGCCAACCGTAACGCTGTATGAGATTGAGCCAGAGGATCACGTAAAGATTAGCCGGATTGGGGGATATGCTAATGATTTGAAGATGGCAACCGCGGCCAAGGGGATTCGTATCATTGCCCCTATTCCAGGAAAATCAGCGGTTGGCATTGAGATTCCAAACTCAAATCGACAGATGGTTCATATCCGGTCGATGATTAACAAGAAGAAGTTTGTCGATTCAGATATGGATCTTCCGATTGCATTTGGGAAGACGATTGACAATGAAATTTTTATGATCGATCTGGCCCGCATGCCCCATTTGTTGATTGCTGGGGCCACGGGTTCTGGAAAATCGGTCGGGATTAATACCATTATCACGTGTTTACTGTACAAACTTCATCCAGATAATCTGAAGTTTGTCCTCATTGACCCCAAAAAGATTGAATTATCACTCTATCGTCACATTCAGAATCAATATCTAGCCTATGTTGAGGGGGCTGAGGAGCCGATTGTGACCGACACCAGCAAGGCTTTGGGAACGCTCAAAAGCGTCTGTAAAGAGATGGATAGTCGGTATGAGCTGCTCAAGATGGCCATGGTGCGGGATATCAAAGCTTATAACGATAAGTTTGCTGCGGGTGGGCTCGAGGATGACTTAGGGCATAGACATCTGCCGTTTATTGTCGTAATTATTGATGAGTTAGCGGATCTAATGATGACCGCTGGGCGTCAGATTGAGGAACCCATTTCTAGGATAGCTCAACTAGCGCGGGCTGTTGGCATTCATTTGGTGATTGCGACACAAAGGCCCTCGGTGAATGTGATTACAGGAACCATTAAAGCGAATTTCCCCGCTCGTATTGCGTATCAAGTTGCTTCGAAAGTCGATTCGCGCACCATTTTGGATGTGGGTGGGGCGGATGAGCTTGTTGGGAAAGGGGACATGCTGTTTAGTAATGGGGCCCAGATGGTTCGGGTGCAGAATGCATTCGTTTCAACGGAAGAAGTGGAGCGGATTACCGCCTTTATTGGACAGCAGTCCCATTATAACCAGCCCTTGGTCTTGGAGAGTGATGAGGCAGAAGAAGCTGCGGGGCAGGGGGATGTAGGGGATGTCGACTCTTTGTTTGTAGAGGCCGCGAAAACGGTGATGTTGCACCAGCAAGGGAGTGTGTCACTTCTTCAACGAAAGCTTAAAATAGGATATAACCGTGCTGGGCGTTTGATTGATCAACTCTTTGCGCTTGGTGTTGTCGGCCCATATCAAGGAAGTGCCGCCCGGGATGTACTCATTGAAACAGAGGAGGAGCTCCAAGAGCTTCTCGACGAGCACGGAATCAAAGGATGAAACAGACATGGCTGAGGGGTCTGGGCATAAGTAGTGTCCTCTTTTTTATGAGTGTGATACCTGTTGCCAATGCCCAAGATGGAGTGAATGCGCAAGACGCTGAGGTTCTTCAAGACAAAAACACACCTTTTTTGGATGCTTTTATTGCACAAGCTCAAAGTGGCCAACTCTTAACGATGGATTTTACAGCATTGTCTGAAGATGATTTTACCGGACAATCCACTGAAGTGAGTGGTCGTGTGGCCTTGGGCGTTGGATTTAGCCGATTTGAAACCGATGACCGGGTCATTGTGATGATTGGTGATACCTCGTGGGTGATGGATCGGTCTCAAAACCGAGTCATTATCAGTGTGTTGGCTCCAGAAGAGCGTGAGTTCTCTGTGGAGTGGTTTCTTCGAGAAAAAGACCATGCAATCTCCTCCAATCCACGCAATGAAACGACGATGGCTTTCGACGAAGACCTTCCCTGGCAGTTGGAGCAAGTGACCATGGAAACGATTGCAGGACAAGTGCTAGAAAAAATAACGATTGCCTCCACAGACCCTTTTTCTACTTGGGAAACAGCTCAGTTGTGGATGGCGATGCGTGAGGGTTCTGCGAGGGATGGGGCTCAAGGCTCTGGTGAGTCACTACCAATAGGAGGGACACAAGCCACAGGGGAATCCAAAGGAGTGCCTGTAACATTGGTGGTTAACGATCCTGTGGGGGCTTCAACAAGCACTCAATTTACCAATCAGCGTTGGCTGGATTGGGACATGACGTCGATTGCAAATCCGTTAGAGTTAGCACAGAATTCGGATGAGCCGTGGGCCATACCGGTGGATCAAGACACTCAGATTACAGACTTGCGTGAATCGTTTGAGAATCAAGAGGATGACTTATGAACCATGAGGCAACAGGGCTTGAAAAAGACGCTTCCTCTATGGAAAATCCTCAAGATGTGACGAGTCCACAAGAGCCAAAACAACCCAGTATGTGGGGAAGACTGGCTAAAATCGTGGGCTCTCTTGTGATTGCTGGGGTGTTGTTGTGGTTTTCATTGCGCGGAATTGACCTTCAAGAGTTTTGGCAACAACTTCAGCGAGTCCCTTTGGGCTGGGTCTGGATTTTCATCCCTGTCGCAATCCTCAGTCACTTATTTCGAGCTCTGCGATGGAGACTGTTGATTGAAAAAGAAGGCTCTGAGGCGAAAACTAGCACGTTATTTGCCGGCGTCATGTTGGGGTACTTTATGAACTTCCTGGTGCCCAGGCTTGGCGAAATCACAAGGCCTGTCTATGTGGCACGAAAAATCAATGCCTCTTCAAGCTGGATGATTGGTACGATTGTTTTGGAGAGGATCATCGACTTACTCATCCTCATTGGGTTATTTTTCTTTGTGATTTTGGCCTTGTTGAGCGACTCAAGTGTCGTGACGGGCCTCTTGGGAACCGATGAGGTCCCCACGACTTTATTGCTAGGCATTGTGGCTGCGGCGCTTATCGTGTTAGGCTTGATCTGGATTGGCTTGAAAGGGATCATGGCCTCGCGCGACCGACTTCCAGCACCTGTGCAAAAAATCGCTGATTTAATCGTCTCATTTGGACAGGGTGTGTTGTCTATTCGTGGACTCAAAACCTGGCCTCAATTTACTGGGTATACAATTCTTACGTGGTTGGGGTACATCGCCATGAGTTACCTCCCCTTCTTTGCCATTGAGACGGTGCAGTCTGGTGTAACCTTAGGATTTACCGAGGCAATTGTCATTACTGTGGTGGCCGGAATTGGAATTACCATACCTACGCCCGGTGGAATTGGCACCTATCATTTGTTTGTGCAACAGGCACTTTTTTTATTGTATGGTGTACCACTTGTTGAAGGTCTTGCCTATGCTACATTATCCCATGGGCTAGGGATGATTGTGATTTTAGTCTCTACACCCATCCTGCTCTGGTTTGACAAGAATTTTACAAATGATGCGTTATAACACGATGAAATCGATTCTTAAAACTTGGTCCGTTGGGTTTATGACGGTAATGGGTGTCTCTATGGTCTTTTGGTTAAGCCCATGGACTGGGGTGGTTGCACAGGATAATACGGGAGGATCAGGATCTGGAAGTGGATCAGAATCTCGTGGTGAGAGCTCGCTACTCCCTGAGATTAACCCACAAGACATTGAAATACGAAGTGAGTACAAAGCGCAATTTCCCGGTGTGAGGCGTCAACCGATACTTGGATTTAAGCCAAGAGCTCGCGTGTTTCAGCTAGACCCCAATCGAATGCCCTACATGGAGAGTGTGGACGAGGTGATCATGAACCTTCCCATTGGGACCTTGTCCAGGCCCGACGCTCCCCCCTATTCAGCATGGACTCCACCTGATCCAGAAACGTTGCTTCTGACGGCGTCGACAAGTAGTGCCATTACTCCTCGCATAAGACTTGATTGGGCAACCAAACCACAGCGCCAACCAATCGGTGGCCAGATGGACTCAGTGGGTCGCAGTCAATCGTATAAGCCTTGGGTTGGCATTATGTTGGATGGCATGAGTGAAGGGAATGCTGAGCCATTTGACGAGGTTCAGCGCTCAAAGGCTATAGGGCAAGTCTGGATTCGTAAACCTTTTAAAAATAATGTGAATTGGTCCACCACACTGGGCGGCTCCCATCGTGTGTTGGAGTGGTATTCAAGGCCCTCAGATTGGGTGCCACCTGCAGGGATTGAGGGCGCTGCCTCGGAGAATGATGAACCATTATGGCGGAATCAATGGAGTGTATTGGAGGTAGAAACGCAGATAGCCAAACGTCGTCTTGATCAGCAACATTGGACCGTTGAGCTTGCTGCATCATTAGGCAGCTCTTCGTACGAAGACGCCGTGACACAAGAATGTTGTCAACCCTTTGATCGGGATGTCTCCAATGTGGAGTTGGCGTTTGCCAAACAATGGCTTGGAGCCAATCCACAAGATTATTGGGTCATGGATGTGGCCACAGGGTGGTTTGCACTAAGTGGAGAGCACCAGGGGTATGTGACGACCACGGGAGAGTTTAAGCGGTGGTTGTGGGGCCGCACTCCATTTGGTGCTCATGCTGGTATTACCCTGAGTCAACGCACGGATAAAGGGTCTACATTGTATCCTGTCGGGGGAGCCTCGTTTGAGCATACGTTTTCTCGCCTCCTAACACTCGATTTCGACGTGATGCAAGAAGTTCAGTTTGGGAGTGTAGACCAAGCCTATGAAAAGGCGCCCACGAGCCCTTACCTCGACCTGTTGCCACCATCCGTAAACACGACAGCAGATGCAACGTTACGCGTTTCCTTTCCGTGGTCTACGGAGCTTGCACTTCATGGGTCAAGTAGTATCCAGAGGGGGTATACACTTCCTGTGTGGGGGGCTTTGCCATTAAACCAGGCCAGCCAAAGCCTTGGGGTTAGGCATCAGTGGACATCGCGTCAAGCGTGGATTCACGAAGCCTCTGTGGCCATCACGCAACCCTTACTCGTCGACAGGGTTTGGTTTAGATTTGCAGGTGGACAACGATGGAGTGAGTTGTTAGATCGCCCCTCCGCTATTCACTCATCGATTGAGAGCGTACAAAAAGGTGCCGAGGTCCCCTTACTCGCAGATCGCTGGATCCGACTTCATGGCTATGGGGTACTCATGGAGGGTCTCGTGTTAGACATCGAGGCGCATTATGAAGGGGAAGCCGTGACGAGTGTTGGAACGCCCATTGAGGGTGACTGGATGATTCATTCAAAGTTGGAATTTCAAATAGGAGAGGCATTCGGTATTTTTGCAAGAGGAGTCAACCTTACGTCATCTAGACGGATTCTGGTTGAAAATATGCGCACACGCCCTGGTGAAGTTTATTTTGGGCTGCGATGGACTCCATAATACCATAGAGGGAACCAAACATGGGTCAAAAGCCGATAGATCATGCGATTGGTGAATGGATAATTGACAAATTGCGGCGTCATGAAGAGGTCGATTTGATGCCTTTTGGGCACCTTCGAGTAAAGCATCAGCCCCAAACGCGAAAGGATCAGCCTGAAGGGGGTTGGTCATTGATTCCACCCAAGGATGAGATTGAGTTTGTCCACTCCCGTAACGAACATAAGGGTGGGTCAACCACATGATTACCAATCAGGAACTTATTGCAACACTGATTGTCAAAACCGGTCTTGATGAACAAACGGTCAAAGGACAGCTTCTAGCATGGCAAAAAGAGGTGTCTAATGCGTTGGAAAATGGGGAAGAGGTCAAACTTTATGGCGTTGGTGTACTGAAACCTACGGGAGGAACCCTTGAATTCACTCCCGATCCCCAACTCGCGCATGAGGTGAACTTCAAGTATGTCGGGCTAGCAGAAGTGGTGCAGCAGATGCCAGAGGATCCGTCCAAAGGGGCGTCGACGGAGGCAGTCAAAAAAGTTGAAGCATCTGAAGGTCTGGCAACTACCAAAACGGTGCCTTCACAGACTAAGACCACCGACTCTACCTCAACGCCGAAGACTCCAAAAAAATCCACCACATCCACGAAGGTGGATCGCCCGTTTGATCAAGGCTCACCACTTCGTTGGGTCGCTGCTATTGTCGTACTTGCAACAGCTTTCACACTGCTTTTGTGGCAATTGCCGATACAGCGCCCAAGCGCTGTAGAAACCATGGCTGAAGCTCCTAGCCAAGTGGACTCACCCCAAGAGTCTGGGGCAGAAACTGGGACAAACCCTGAAACTGAATCTAACACTGCGCTCGGCCCTGAAACTGCGCCTGAGTCAGAAACCGCTCCAGAGCCTGATCTAGAATACTCCGGTGAGGAGTATGGCTTAATGGGACCCTATAATGAGTCCCTTGAGGAATCGTACACCATTGTTTTGTATAGTTTAAGTAATCGGCAAAACGCCTTAGCACAGCGAGACGAGTTACAGGATCAATCCTATCGTGCCTTTGCACGAGAACGACAACTCAATAGCGGTACCCTTACAACACAGGTTTGCGTAGGGCAATTTGAAGGTTTTGAACAAGCGGTAAACGCAGCAAACGCCAGTTTTGGCGAAGCAGGCATTAACTTTTTTATTTCAGCACACAGTCAATCCATCCTAGAATGAACGAAACTACCCAACTCGACTCCCTCGCAGGAATCGTGAATGAATCCACCTCTATGAGTCTGTTTGAGCTTCTGGCCCAAGGAGGGATCCTCATGATTCCCATCTTTTTACTATCACTGGTTGCGCTCTATGTGGTCATTGAACGCCTCCTTGTGATCGGCATAGCGTTCTTCCAGATTGATGACTTTTTGACAGACGTAGAGGGCCATATGAAGCGTGGTGAGCCTAGGCTAGCGATTCAATATTGTGAGGACATGCATAAGCCTCTCTCTAGAATTGTCAAGGGCGGGCTGACGAGACTTGGAAGATCTTTACGAGATATTGAAGAAGGGATCCATACAGCAGCAAAAAAAGAGATTTTCTATCTCCAAAATCGCCTTCACTGGCTAGCAACCATTGCAGGCGTCGCTCCCCTACTAGGCTTTACTGGCACCGTCACCGGGATGATTCGTGCCTTTATGGAATTGCAGTCCCTCCAGGGTAATGCGAACCCAAGCGTACTTGCTGGTGGGATTTGGGAAGCCTTGATTACCACAGCATTTGGCCTGATTGTGGGAATTATTGCTTTTGGGTTCTACAATTATTTAGTGAGCCGAGTCGATCGACTGATCTTTGAACTCGAGAATGCTTCGGCAGATTTCATGGAGTTGCTCCAGGCGCCCGCACCTGGAGGTGGTAAACAAGCAGGATCTGCTAACCCATCGCCAAAAGGATAATCCCATGGCCATGCAATTCCGTAAAGACTCCTCAAATCTGAAGCCACTGACGCTTTTTTCTCAGTCATCGTTGACGGATATCATCTTGTTGTTGTTGATTTTCTTCTTGTTGACCTCCTCGTTCGTGTCCAATTATGGCATTAAGGTGAATATTCCAGCCGCTTCGACGGCCTCTGCAGGGGAGACCCAGCAAATCACGGTCTCCATTACTGAGGAGGGGAGGTATTTCCTCGATGGTAATGAGATTGAACGAAGTGGTTTAGGGGCGGAGCTGAGAGTAGCACTCGATGGCAAGGAGAATCCCATTCTTGTGATTCGAGCAGATGGAGACTCTAAGCTTGAGGAGTCTGTTTATGTCATGAATTTAGGTAAGGCGCTGGACCTTCCATTGGTGATTGCTGCGGATCGGCAATCAAACTAATCGCAACAATTGATGAACGAAGACCGGCAGGCAATTTTATTATCGGTTACGATCCACGCGATACTGTTGTTGTTGGCGTGGTTTGTGGCGTTGGAACCTCAAACTCGTTTTCAAACCTCGATGCTTGAGGTGACCTATGGAGAGTTAGAGCAAGGGCGCCCGCTTCCGCCTAATGAACCTGTTGAAGAGGAGGCAGAAGCCACTACGGAAACAGAAGAAGAGATGGCTCCCGAGGCTCCTAATGACCCAGAACCTGTGGAAGCCGAGCCGACACCCGAGCCTGAGCCGACAGAAACAACTCCCGAGCCTGAGCCCGAGCCTGTTGAACCACAACTAGAGCCCGAACCAACCCCTGAACCCGAGATTGTGGAAGATCCCGAGACGCCGGTGGACGATCCAACCCAACCTCAATATGCGGTGGAACAACCTGAGACGGAGCCCAAAACCCCCGTAGAAGAGACCCCTGCGATAGATGCTGAAGAGGGTGACGCAACCGATGATGAATTACAATCCCCCTACGAACTCAAATGGGAAGGCGAATTGGGTAGAGACCCACGCGTTCAGCCGCTTCCTGTCAACCGCACCAATACAGATGCGACCATCACCATTCGCTTCGAAGTAAACCCAGATGGGTCCATTGGTCGCACGCTACCTATTCAACGAATGAATCCTGAGCTCGAACGAGAGGTCATGCGAACGCTCCGAAATTGGCGCTTTAATCCACTACCAAGCCGGGTTCCTCAGGAAGCTCAGTGGGGAACCATTACGTTTCGGTTCGTGGTGGAGTAGAAGAGCATAGCGATTTAAAGATTGTTGAAGCTCTTTACAATTAGTTAATATCTACTGTGACTATTGTTACAGACATTTCAATATTTATCTAGTTATTTATTTTCCTTACACAAAACTAAATATCGGGATCATGAGAACAATAGCTTTTTCACTATGTCTTTTTGCGCTCAGCGTAACTCAAGTCCATGCACAGTGGGTCGAAAGTGCTTCTTGTGACGAACTTTCGAGTACGTTAGCCAACAAAGCCATTACACATTTACTAAATCTAGAACCTTTATCAGCAGTTGCCACTGCAGAAGCTGCACTCATTGTAGATAATTCTTGTGCGCTAGGCCATCTAATCTTAGCCGATGCAGCTATCGAACGTGATAAACAATTACATCTAGATAAACTCTCAAAGGCTGGTTTGTCTAGTGTAGAATCTTCCTATTTGAAGATCATATTATCTTCAGATGAAGAACGGCCGGCAGTCGCAGAGGATGTATTCAAAAAATCCTCCGATAATGCATTATTACATTTCAAGTATGCAAGTTCCAACCAAGATTGGGATTCTATGCTAGATGGTGTAAACCAGCATGTTGGAAGTGAGGTGTCTCTACCTTTTCTCAATACAGTAGCGTATGGATACTCTGGTGGGCAATATGGAGAGCCTAATTACGATCGCGCTATGGAACTACTGGATATTGCAATTACAATTCAAGAATCGCCAAACATACGTGACTCAAGAGCAGAGCATTTTGCAAACATGGGAGATTTCGAGTCAGCGTTTGAGGAGCAGCTTCACGCGTATGCATCAAATGGCAATGCTGGATCACCATACAGAACCAATTTAGTAAAATACTATCGTGCTACGCAGCATGAGCAATTGCAAAGTGAGCTAAAAACACTGGTGCAAAAGCGCATGGATGCGACTAGAGAAAATGATCGTGAGGTGCTGCAAGAGCTCACGGTAGAAGGTTACTCTGCAGTTGCTTGTAATTCTAACCTAGAAGCTTGCTATGTGACAGATCCTTCCGTAGAACCTAATATTAATCTTGAATGGTTATCCTTTGAAGCAAACAACATGGAGGTTTACTTCAATGGTAACTTTGACAATGCCATCATAACATTTGATGCCAAAGGATCTTATACAACGACTGGAGAAGTGGTTACAAACTACTCAACCAGAGTTTCTGAGGTGTGGAGCCTAGAAGAGGGCGCATGGAAGATGTGGCTTTCAAATTATGCTCCAAAGCCTGATGCAAGTGGCATCCCATCATCATTATCCTCTATTTACTACTAGAGATTTTTCATAGGGTACAATTAAAAAAAGCTAGGACTTGACAGTCCTGGCTTTTTTTTCATCTATTTGAGACCCTATGAGCATACATATTTTTCCACGATGAAGGCTTAATGCCCCTGTTTGCTCTAGTTTCTTAAGCGTCCGAGTAACGACCACACGGCTAGATCCTATCTCCTGAGCAAGCTCATCATGAGTAATCTTAATCATGTGTCCGTTTTTAGGATGGCATGAAATCGTGATAAATTCTTGTACTCTTTGTTCAACCGTTTTGGTCATGGCGCCACTAAAGCTATTCAAAATCTGGTTGTAACCTTTGGTCATTGACTGAAGAACAAAACGGTTCCAGCTCTCAAAATGATCTTGCAGGTAACCCACTTCATATACTGGTATACATAGTTTTTTTACCGGCTTAATTGCAACACCCGTCACAGCACTAGGTTGTTTTGTTAGTGCAGCTACAAGAGATGTTGGACAAGTTTCCCCAGGCTTGACATGGCAGATGACATACTGCTTATCCTTTTGTGCATCGTATCTGTAGAGCCTTGACTCACCTACTAAGTATAAAGGTATACGATTCACAGGGTCGCCTTGGTGGATTGCCTTCTCACCCACAGCTTGATTCACGATAGAATAATTGTCAGACAAGTAACCAATGAGACCCTTATCAAAAGGGAATAGGGATAATCGAGACCATATTTCGGATGGGTGCATAGGCTAAGTGATTGTAAATGAGTTGTTTAATGACATGCTTTTTGTGCAACGCATATGTAACCTAAGTAACATAATCACAATTATTTAACATCAATTTAACAGCAATTTAACATCAATAAGACAATTATGTAACCTAAGTAACATAGTCAGAATATTTCGTTCTGTTATCATATATGCATGATCGAAAAAATTAACCAAAATGGAATGAAGAACTTATTTTACACCCTGAGCATTGTGTTACTTTCATGCTCAACCTCCATCGCACAAGACCGTTCTAACCCTGTCGTTGTAGTCAACTTTGTTTCCGTCGATGATGTTGACATCCCTCAATTTACTCAATACCTAGACTTTGTAGCCGAGATGCAAGCTCTACGTGTAGAGGAAGGGTACATTGACTTCTTTCATGTATGGGAAGTAATGCATGATAGTTATCCGAGTGGGGATATTCAGTTTGTAGTAGCTGCTAGAACAAGCCTTGAACACACTATGATGCCACCCATGGAAGACTGGCAGGGGTATGCCTCAGAATTAGCGACTAGAGGAATAGAAAGTCCCTTTCCAATGGGGTCTTATGACATATCTAAGATTTATCAAGGATACTTTGAACTCGCTGAAGCAGATGAAATCACATTCTCCGAAGTGGTTAATACGGTGGCTGATGGACAAGACATTGTTGAGCCCGGATGGATTGCATCCATGAATTTTATGCTTGCAACATCACCTGAATATCAAGCCTTAGAAGCCCAGCTTTTAGAAATGAATGAAGCAGACATTGCAGCAGGCGGAAAGGATGGGTGGGGATTCATTAGCAATGTGAACGGTTATCCAACAGATACACCTGTGACTCACATGACACTTGATTTCTGGAATGGTATGGAATCTTTTCTTTCACCAAGTACTTATGAAATGACGAGCCAGGATTTGGAGCTCGTGAACGATGTCGTTGAAGCACGAGACTTAAGAAGACTTCTCAGAACTCGTCTGATCATTGCCAAATAAATCACCCTTATTAACAAGAATATGAAACATATATTAATCACTCTTATTGCACTCCTGCTAAGCACCTCCGCAAGTGCTCAAATTATCTACATGCAATCACACCATGTCAAAGCAGAAGACATGGAGACCTTTGAACAAAATGAGCTTCAGTATTGGTCACAAGTTGCGGAAAAAGCTATAACAGACGGAAATATGGGCGGTTGGTATTTCTTGCGCCGCGTAGATGTTGCTTCTGTAATGCATGATGAATCTGAGCCTACACACCTGTTTGTAAATGTCTACGAATCAATTGATCAGCTCACCTCAGGTGCAGCATGGGCAGCAACAGATGTGCTTGGTTTTGACCCTGCATTGATTCAATCTGAGTCAATGCTTCTTGCTGTCCAGTATTTCAAAATGGAATCATCTATTCCAGATAATGGGTTTACACACACCATTTTAAACTTCGCAAAACCAGTAAATGGCGCCGGGTTTCTTGAAGAAAATATCTCGCTTTGGAAACCTTTCTTTGAAGCCAATATGGACGCTACAGGAATGCAAGGGTGGGGAATTGCCTCTAAGTTTTACCCTCAAGGAATGGATCATTCTACATACATGACTTGGGATCACTTTAATTCACTTGCCGATGCAATGAAGCATTTAGCTGGGGAGAATCTGCTGCTTGGAGGTGAAAATATCCTTGAGCAGTCCAACATGTCAGAATATGATCCTGATGGGTTCCGCTACAGAGTGCTTTTTGAGAACCTAGACAGTCGGTTCTGATTAAATAAACTGTTTGTTTCATAGGGTAAGGGCTTGGTCATCATGATCAAGCCCTTTTTTTATCCCTTCACCACGTAGGGCTTTGCATCCCAAATCTCTGTCGCATAGTCCATAATTGTGCGGTCTGAGCTAAATTTGCCAATTCGAGCTACATTAAGCGCCGCCATCTTGTTCCACTCTTTTTTCTTACGGAACAAGGCCTCAACCTCACGTTGTCTCGCTTGGTATGCATCAAAGTCTGCAAACACTAGGAAGTAATCTCCTTGATGAATGAGCGCTTCAATGATAGGTTGGTACAGACCAGGTTCGTCAGGGCATAGTACATCGCTGGCCAGTTGATCCATCACCTCTTTGAGCTCAGGTTGCGCTTCCAGCATTTCCGTTGCGTTGTACCCAGAGGTACGGAACGCTTCCACCTCCTCCACGGTGTGTCCAAAAATGAAGATGTTTTCTTCGCCCACCTCTTCTTGAATTTCCACATTGGCCCCATCAAGTGTTCCGATGGTAATGGCCCCGTTCAGCGCAAACTTCATATTCCCCGTTCCCGAGGCTTCCATCCCTGCTGTTGAGGTTTGTTCTGAAAGGTTGGCTGCAGGGATCAGTTTCTCCGCAAGAGTGACGCTATAGTTGCCTAAGAACAAGCATTTGAGTTTGTCATTCGTCTCTGGATCATTGTTGACCAGATCAGAAATCGCATTAATCAGTTTGATATGAAGTTTGGCCATCGCATAGCCCGGTGCAGCTTTTCCAGCAAATATGACAGTCCGAGGAACCATGTCTGTCCCCTCGCCACGCTTGAGGCGATTGTACAACACCAACGTATGCAATGCGACCATCAGTTGTCGTTTGTACTCATGAATCCGCTTGATTTGGATATCAAACATGGATGTCGTGCTCACCTTTACACCCGTTGTTTTCTCAATGTACTTGGCCAGCTCTTTCTTCTTTTGCTGTTTAATCTTGCCAAATGACTTCAAAAACTCAGCGTCTTCCACAAAGGGTTCAAGCTCTTTGAGACGGTCAAGCTCAGACTCCCACCCAGGACCAATCGAATCTGTGATTAGTTGGCTGAGCTCAGGATTGCACTGCTTTAGCCAGCGGCGTGGGGTAATTCCATTGGTTTTGTTGGTAAACCGATCTGGATACATCTCATAGAAGTCCTTGAACAACGTCTTTTGGAGAAGGTCGCTATGTAGTGCAGCGACTCCGTTGATCTTGTGAGACCCAACAATTCCCAGCGAGGCCATATGCACCATCGGCTCTTCTCCTTCGCTGACAATCGACATGCGCGAGATGCGGTCCTTATCATCCCCAAACGTAGTTTGAACATCACCCAAGAAACGACGATTGATTTCGAAGATAATCTGGAGGTGGCGGGGGAGTAATGTTCTCATCAACGCAACCGGCCATTTCTCTAAGGCTTCTGGAAGCAAGGTGTGGTTGGTGTAGGCGATGGTCCGTACCGTAATATCCCACGCAAGCTCCCAATCAAGTCCTTCCTCATCCATTAGAATGCGCATCAATTCGGGAATGGCAAGATTTGGGTGTGTATCATTACACTGAATGGCCACGTACTTCGGAAGCTTTCGCCAGTCCTTGGACTGCTTGCGAAAACGATGAAGAATGTCATGCAAAGAGCTTGCCACAAGGAAGTACTCCTGCTTGAGTCGCAACTCTTGGCCGACGAACACTTTATCATTCGGGTAGAGAACGCGCGAGATATTCTCATTGAGTTGCGTGTCACGAACCGCATTAATGTACTCACCTTGGTTAAAGCTCTTCAGGTCAATGCTTGTGGAGGACGTAGCTTTCCATAAACGAAGGTGGTTCACAATATTATTTTGATAGCCAGGGATTGGCGTATCATAGGCCAGCGCTAGGACTTCGTTGGCTCCATTCCATCGGAAGCGAAGGCGCTCCTCTTCATCTCGATACATCTCTGCATGACCATAGAAATTGACGGGCACCTGAAGCTCAGGTCGAACAATGTCCCACGGGTTGCCATAACGTAGCCATAGGTCAGGTTTCTCCACCTGATATCCATCTTGAATCGACTGATAAAAGATGCCATAATCATACCGAATGCCATACCCAACCGCTGGGATGCCAAGCGTAGCCATGGAGTCCAAAAAACAGGCTGCTAGGCGACCAAGCCCCCCGTTGCCGAGACCCGCATCCCACTCAGCGTCACGAATATTTTCGTAATCAAGCCCTAGCTCTTCCAGTGCTTCAGCTACCGTCTCTCGTAGCCCCAGGTTTACCAACATATTATCAAGGAGGCGGCCGATGAGATACTCCATCGACAAATAATAGACACGCTTCACATTATCCTCATAATATGCCTGTTGTGTGTCTAACCAACGACTATGAAGCCGATCTAGAAGCGCCCAAACGACACTTCGATAGTCATCCCAATCTTGACGAGAATAGTCGTCCTTGGCAAGCGTGAAGCGTAGATGTTGCTTGATGTCTTCGCGTATGGCATCCTTGTCCATGCCGCGCCGAATGTGATCTGATGAAGAGGCTTTTTTAGCCATAGAATTGAAGATTTGTCATGACGTCCGCATCTAGGCGTGCGTCACCCATGTTACAGAAAGAGGTTGTTTTATGGATAGGTGCTTCTGCTAAACATTACCAGTCAAGAATTACCCAGCCTTTAATGACGTGTCTGGCACAAAGTTCGGAGCCGTCACGTTCGTCTTGTACCCTAATTTAGTCAAAGAATCGGAGGCATGAAAAGCGACAAACTCTTGCTCGAATAGACCAAAGACACTGCTGCCACTCCCAGACATGGAGGCATAGATCGCTCCAAATTCATAGAGTTGATCCTTCAGGAGGCCAATCATATCATGACGCGCGATCACAGCCGGCTCAAGATCGTTTTCTAGGAGGAGTCTCCATTCTTCTAGTGGCTCCTCCATCAACAGCGTCTTGAGGGGTAGAATCGGTTCTGGGTTTGGCTCGCATTGAGCATACGCTTCAGCTGTGGAGCTTTCGAACCCTGGATTGACTACGACGATCCACGCATTTGGCTGAATGGGTAACGTTTCGAGTTGGTGGCCTTGCCCTGAGGAGATGGCAGGCTGTGCGCCAAGAAAAAACGCTATATCAGAGCCTATCGACGTGCTTAATTCGATCAAGTCCTCCTTGGTGCAGCCAGATTGCTCAAGCTCATTTAGTGCAAGGAGAACCGCCGCTGCATTTGCACTTCCACCCCCAAGACCTGCGCCCGTGGGTACTTGCTTCATCAAATCGATGGCATAATGATGCCCATCAGCCAGTCCTACGTGATCTTCAAACGCACGATAGGCTTTCACAACGAGATTCTGGTCATCCGTAGGGATCGTGGAATCAGATACATGAAACTCAAACGACGCCGCTTGGCGAATATTGAGCTGATCCCACCAATCAATGTAGACCATGCCGGTCTCAATTTGATGGTAGCCATTGTCTAATCGCTCCAAAACATGGAGGCCAAGATTGATTTTGGCATACGATCTCATGCGCCATACCCCCACCTCACTCATCAGCAGACCCCACGACGTTTTGCCTCTTCCATCATGAAGACTTTGGCTTGTTCCGGGTCGTTTTCAATGACGCCATCCATAATGGCCTCTTTCACCGCTTCTTTGAGCTCTCCCACAACCGGTCCAGCAGGAACGCCGCACGCCTCCATAATCATCTCCCCTGTGACAGGGTTTTTCCAATTGCGAACACGATCTTTTTGCTCTACTTCAACGATCTTTTTGTCCACTTGATCAAAATTGGCCAAATATTGCTTCACTTTGGTGTCATTTTTGGATGTCACATCGGCGCGACAAAGCAACATTAGGTGCTCAAGATCGTCCCCTGCTTCATAAATCAACCGCCGCACGGCGCTATCGGTCACCCCCTCATCGGCCAGAGCAATAGGTCTCAAATGGAGCCTAACGAGCGTTTGCACTGATTTCATTCGACCATCTAATGGCAAAGAGAGTCGTCTAAATAACTTCGGCACCCACTTGGCCCCCAACGCTTCATGACCATGAAACGTCCATCCCACACCTTGCACAAATCGCTGCGTAGGTGGTTTAGCGATGTCATGCATGATCGCGGCCCATCGAAGCCATAGGTCATCCGATAGCTCTGCCACATTATCCAAGACTTCCAATGTGTGCCAAAAATTATCCTTGTGACGAATTCCATTCACCTCCTTGACCCCTTGAAGTGCCACCATTTCGGGGAAAAAGATGCTTAATAATCCTGTTTCAACCAGTAATGCAAACGCATAGGAGGGCTTGTCTGACAAGATCATCTTATTGAGCTCTTCTGCGATGCGCTCTGCTGAAATAATCCCCAAACGCTCGTGACGATCGACAATCCCTTGGTACGTGGACTCTTCGATTTCGAAGCCGAATCTCACCGCAAACCGGATCGCCCTCATCATACGGAGCGGATCATCATCAAATGTCTTTTGGGGGTCAATCGGGGTTCGTATGATTCCATTTTGCAGATCCTCTAGTCCATGAAATGGATCTCTTAGCGCCCCATAGTCCTCCTCATTTAGAGAAAACGACATCGCATTAATCGTTAGATCGCGCCGCTCTTGATCTTCCTCTAATGTGCCCGTTTCAACGACTGGCTTACGGCTATGGTGTTGATAGCTTTCTTTTCGAGCCCCCACAAACTCTAGGTCCATCCCTTCTGTGTGAAGGTGGGCCGTGCCAAAATTCTTAAAGATGGATAACGATGATGCCGGCAGATTTAGTCGTTTAGCGACCTCTTGGGCAAGTTTATCACCAGGGCCAAGGGTTACAAAGTCAATATCCTCTGTGAGAGGGGATTGGCGGCCTGGCATGAGTGCATCACGCACGTATCCACCTACCACGAAAACGGGTTGATTCAATGCTTTCCCAGCCTCCCGAACGATTTCGAACAGGGAATGATGCTTGGCTGGGAGATCGCGCCAACAAGCATCGATGATGGACATTACGCCTCTAGGTCTGAATTTCCTTCGATCGTTGAGTGATCACCCATGTGAACCTCACCCTCGAAATGTGTAACATGAGCATGTTGCCCAACAGAGGAATGGGTCAACGAAGCCTGCTCCAAGGTCGCTTTTTGCTGGATGATAGAGTCACGGAGCGTACATCCTCGGACCGTAGCCCCTGCTTCCAGGCTCACGTTGGGTCCAACCGTTGAGTGCTCGATCGTCACCCCTTCGCCAATATACACAGGAGGAAGAAGGGTGGATCCAGGATAACTTGAAGCATCTTTGTCCTCTCCATGCTCCTTAGCCAGGATTACGCCACTGGTATCAAGCCAAGCTGGTAGTGTGCCACAGTCTAGCCACTCATCCACCGTAGCCTTTTTGAAGACCAGGCCTTGCTTGAGCATTCGATCCAGGGCATCCGTGAGCTGATACTCATCTCCATGACCTGTGATGTTATGCTCCATTAAATACTCTATTTCGGTGCGAAGTTGTGTCGCCTCTTTAAAATAATAGACCCCAATGATCGCCTGATTCGAGATTGGCTCGGCGGGCTTCTCTACAAAATCGGTAATGGTATCGCCCTCGTGCACAGCAACACCAAATCTGGATGGGTCCTCCACCTCCTTGAGCCATATGACACTGTCTGCATCGTCAAGCGTTACCTTCTTTGCCGTGTCAAAGAGGGTATCAGCAAACACGATAATGACTTCTCCCTCTAACGTTTCTTCAGCGCAAAGCACCGCATGCGCTGTCCCCAACGCGACCTCCTGCACCTTGAAGGTTGCCTTAGCGTTTTGTCGCTGGCTCATTTCGGTGAGAGTATCACGAATGGGTTGTCCAAAATCTGGGCCAAGGATATAGACAATTTCGTCAATCGATCGGTCTAGCGTTCTGCCAAAGGTCTCGACAATACGCTCAACAATCATAGTCCCAGCCACAGGCAGCAGGGGTTTAGGCGTAGTGTGGGAGTGAGGTCTGACACGGGTTCCGCGTCCCGCCATTGGAATGATTAACTTCATGCAAAACGATTGGTTGGAGAAAGTAGAAATATACCATAAGAATGGTACTTTTTCCGTACCCGGTTCAGGCGATGTCGTGGCTAAGCGTGTGGGTTTGATGATGCGCTATCCTCCCCTTGAGTGTGCCGGATACAATACTCTTTCAACCCAGTTTTCCCCTTAGATTCACCGATTTCGGACAACCCTGATTCCTACTAGCTGTGCAAGATCCTATCTATGTACAAATCACAATGGCCCTCTTCCCGCTAACCACGGTGTTGTTGGTCTGGGCTATGATTCGACGAGCGCGCCTCTTTCTACATCGTGCACAACTTACGGGTTATAAACCCTCTGAATTTACCCAATGGGTTGTCGGGCAATCCCTTCCAGCTTGGTTACCGTGGAAGTTTCCAGTCCTTTTGATCACGCTGGGTGCCCTCTCCTTTTGGGGTGTGGATTGGCTCTCAGAAACAGCTCTAAGTGTAACGGCCTCAGGACTTGCGCTTCTGTGGACACTCACCCTTGGAGGTGGCCGTGAGGTCCCTATCAAGAAACCTTTGGTTTGGACCCCTAGAGTCAAACGACTCTCGACGACCCTTTTTACAATTTCTTTGGCGGTACTTCTTGCAGGTGCGTTTGTGACTCTTTCTCCTTTGTTGTGGCAAACAGGTTGGGGTTGGGTCACAGGAAGTGCCTTTAATGGTCTCGAAACATGGCTTTCAAACCCTATCCCTTGGTATATGTGGGTGCTAGTGGTCGATATGGCGCTTCCGCTCTGGTTATTACTAGCCCTCTTTGTAAATCGACCCATTGAGCAATCTGTCCAGCGTGGTTACAAAAAAGCAGCCAAGAAGAAACTTGCAGATCACCCGGGGCTCACCGTCGTTGCGATCACGGGAAGCTTTGGGAAAACAAGCACGAAGTATATGTTGGCCAAGCTTCTTGAACAACGATATTCTGTCTGTTTCACCCCAGGGAGCTATAATACGCCCATGGGGTTGTGCAAAGTGATTAATCAAGATCTCCAATCGCACCATCAAGTCTTGCTACTCGAGATGGGCACCCGATATCCTGGCGATATCGCTGAATTATGTGATTTGGCGCAACCCGATCTCTCCGTCATTACAGAGGTGGGTGCAGCTCACCTCGATACATTGGGGTCGTTGGATGGGGTTCAAGAAGAGAAAGGGACGCTTGCAAAACGGCTGAAGCCAGGTGGGGCCCTTGTTTTGAATCATATGAACCCTCGAGTCTCCGCCATGGCCACATGGGGGCCCTCCAACAAAACTGTCTGGATGGCAGGCTGGGTTGAGGAAAGTCCTGAGCAGGGTGATGGCGAGCACGGTAACGGCGGTCGCAATGGTGAGCAGGATTCACAGGACATGCACGATGAAGTGTGGGCCGGTCAGAAAGGCGCCGATGGCATCAACCAAGTCACACACACCCATGTCCGAGCATCTAAACCGACGTTTACCCCTGAAGGAAGCACCTTTGCCTTACATTTTACCCCTTCTCGCGAGTCCATCCATGAAACCTCATCTACTGAATCCTTGGAGACACAGTCCGCCGAAATCTCGCTGCCCATTCTCGGCGAGCATGCCGTCTTGAACTTTACCCTAGCCGCATCCGCTGCTTTGCAACTCGGGCTTCGACTCGAAACCATCGCCTCTGCCGCCTCATCCATGCCGGAGGTTGAACACCGACTCCAACGACGCCCCATGGGGGATTATCTTGTACTTGACGATGCGTTTAATTCAAATCCCGTGGGTGCAAAACATGCTTTGGATGTGTTGGTCCGAATGGAGGGAAATCAAAAATGGATCCTTACCCCTGGTTTTGTTGAAATGGGCGTTGAACAAGAATCGCTACAACGTACCTTTGGTGAGCAATTAGGCCAAGCCTCGTTGGATGGATACCTGTTGATTGGCCCCAAGCAAACCTCTTCAATCCGAGAAGGAATCCTGGCAAGCAATCCTTCGATGGAAAGCCGCATTCATACGTTTCGATCGACAGCAGAGGCTCAAGCGTGGCTTTCAGAGCACCAAAAACCTGGTGACATTATCCTTTATGAAAACGATCTTCCAGACACCTACAATGAATGAAGCGCCTGAATAGGTTCTTGGTTCATGGCACGACGGCTGGGCAAAATCGTTGCAGCGACACAACATAGCGTCGTACCCAAAAGCACCGTCAACACGTCTCCCCATTGCAGCTGCACAGGATAGGCGTCTAACAAAAAATCGGTTGATAATCGAAGCAAGCCAAATTCGCCCTGCAGCCACACCAATCCCATTCCAAGGAGTGTTCCAAAGCCAGCGCCCACAATTCCGAGCCACACTCCATGAAGCCAGAATAATGAACGTAATTCTCGTTTTGAGAGTCCCATCGTGCGAAGAATGGCAATTTCTTTCCGTTTTTGAAGGACCATCATGGTGAGTGAGCCTACAATATTGAGCAACGCAACCAACACAATCATAAAGAGAATCACGGTAGCTCCACGTTTTTCGAGCTGCATCACGTCGTAAAGTGATTTTTGCTGGTCATACCACGTTTGAAGTCTCCAGTGATCGGATGGCCAGACCCCGGATGCATCCATTTGGCTCACAAAAACACCCGCGTCATTAAAATCTTGAAGACGTACGTCGAGCGAGGTACCCCCAACGGGCACCCGTAATAGACGACGCGCGAGGCCCATGTCGAGTGTAGCCGTAGGTTCGCCCGTGATGGGGTGAGACGCGGTGAAGCCGCGGATGTTGGCAATGAGGGGCCGAGTAGGGCGGACGGATGTGAGGGCTTGTTGAAGGCGAGGGGCTGAAAGCAGGCCAATTGGATCGCCGATGGACCACCCTTGTTGATTTGCTTGGTTTAGCGAAACCAGAACTCCCGGCCTCCCCTCTTTAACGGAAAGATCCGAGTCTCCATACAACACCCTCTCCGACAGCTCACGTGCTGTTGGTTTGTCATCTCCGCCTTCCTTAACGGCTTGTGCACTTTCTGATGATGTGCCTCCGTAAATCTGTGATTCAGCCATGACCGTGAGGAGCTTCGCCTCACCCCTAGAACCCTGTTGACCCATTAATACGGCTTTTCCTTCGACACGAACTACGATTTGCTCCACATTGGATTGTTGTTGAAGCCAGTCGATCTGCACCTCATCTGGTACCACATGCGGAGTGCCAACTGCCGTGATTCGTACATGAGGGTCTTCAGATAATAGCATCGACTGGACTTCTGCGTAAAACCCATTAAACACTGAAAGAATCGCTATCAGTAAGGATGTCCCCAGGGCAATGCCCAGAATCGAGAGAAACGATAGGGTAGATCGAACGTCGCGAGGCCAACGTACGGCAAAAAGCTTATAGGCAAGAAACCATCTAGAGCGCACATTAATCATGGTGAAAGCCTCGTAGGATTAAAAAATTCATACCTTTACTCTCGTATAAATATTTATGAGCGTAGATCATCATGGCCATAAATATTCATGGGATGCACCTTCGACGAGTAAGGCGATCATGAAATCTACTGAATTAAACATCGAGGAACTTGAGGCGATTTCCAACGGCTCTTTCTCAGATCCATTTGGCCTGTTTGGCGTCCATTCAAGGCGGTCTGGAAAAGGCTATGTTGTGAGGACCTTTCAACCTCACGCCAGGACTGTGGTTGTGGTCCCGTCCCGTGGAAAGTCAGTAGAAGCAAAAAAAATTACCCCTGAAGGGCTGTTTGAAGCCAGCTTCCCCACGAGAAAACAGCAATTTGAGTACTCTCTCGATATCCTCTACGCAGGCAAAAAGAAGTCGGTCAATATAGAAGATCCCTACCGTTTTGGATCACTTATTGAAGATGTTGATATCCATTTGTGGGCGGAAGGAACCCATACACAGGCATGGAATTTCATGGGAGCGCACCCAAAAACAGTCGGAGACACTGAGGGCACCCATTTTGTTGTCTGGGCGCCTAACGCGCATCGAGTGAGTGTGGTGGGTGACTTTAACCAATGGGATGGTCGTCGACATGGGATGCGCTGCCTCCATTCGATTGGGGTGTGGGAGATTTTTCTACCTGGCATTGCACCGGGTGAGTCGTACAAATATGAACTCCAGACAAGCCCTTTTGACGCCCCGTTTTTGAAAGCCGATCCTTATGCACAGTTTGCTGAGATTAGGCCTAATACCGCGTCAGTTGTATGGAACAGTGACTTTGCCTGGAGTGATCACGAGTGGCTGAAAGAACGCCGTCAGACCTCCCATCATGAAGCGCCAATCTCTATTTATGAACTGCATGCTGGATCATGGCGGCGTGATCCTTCCAACCCAGAGCGGTTGATGAGCTATCAAGAGATTGCCGAGCACCTCATTCCTTACGTGAAGGACCTTGGCTTTACACACGTGGAGCTCATGCCACTCACAGAGTTTCCTTATGATCCTTCGTGGGGGTACCAAGTCACAGGGTTTTTTGCCCCAACCAGTCGATATGGATCTCCTGACGATTTAAAATATTTGGTCAATGAGTGTCACAACGAAGGCATTGGCGTGATTTTGGATTGGGTGCCTGCACATTTCACAAAGGACGACCATGGCTTGCGTCGGTTTGATGGAACTGCACTCTACGAGCATGAAGACCCTCGGTTGGGAGAACACAAAGATTGGGGAACGGCGATCTTCAATTATGGTAGAGCAGAGGTGCTCAACTTTCTCCTTTCAAGTGCCAACTATTGGATTCAAGAGTTTCACATGGACGGATTGCGAGTGGATGCCGTCGCCTCGATGCTCTATCTCGATTATTCCCGAGAGAATGGGCAGTGGATTCCGAACAAACACGGGGGTCGAGAAAATTTGGAGGCCATTCACTTTCTTCAACGGTTTAATACGATACTCCACGAGCAAACTCCAGGCATTTGCACCTTCGCCGAAGAGTCAACGTCGTGGCAGGGTGTCACACGACCCGTCCATTATGGTGGATTGGGGTTCGATTTTAAATGGAATATGGGCTGGATGAATGACACACTCACCTATATGGAGCGAGATCCTGTTTACAGGAAGTTTCATCACCAAGATCTGACATTTTCGTTGATCTATGCTTTTTCTGAGCAATTTGTGCTCCCGTTTTCCCATGATGAAGTGGTGCACGGCAAGGGATCATTGGCCTCGAAAATGCCGGGAGATGATTGGCAGCAGCTGGCCAATCTTCGCCTCCTGCTGGCCTATCAGTATGGGCACCCTGGCAAGAAACTCCTTTTTATGGGGCAAGAATTTGGTCAATGGGATGAATGGACCGAGGCTCATTCCCTGGATTGGCACCTTATGCAATGGGACCGTCATCAAGGAATCCAACGAATGGTCAAGGATTTGAATCACCTCCTGCAGGAAGAGCCTGCATTGCACAAAATGGATCACCATTGGGAGGGGTTTGAATGGATCGATTTCCAGGATCACGACCGAAGCCTATTATCCTTTTTGCGAAAGACTCACGATCCTAAAGACTCGCTACTTTGCGTGTGTAATTTTACCCCTTCCGTGGTGGAAAATTATACCCTTGGGGCCCCGAAGGAAGGACCTTATGAGGTGCTTTTTAATAGCGATTCCACCTATTATGGCGGGTCCAATGTGGGTGGTACGGCTCCGCATGCCTCGCCCATGCCATGGCAAGGTCAGCCAACGAGCCTCTCGTTAACGTTGCCTCCATTGGCTATGATAATCTTAAAACCCTCCACCATCTAAGGTAGCGCTCGCTATGCGTTTTCCACGATCTTGCGGAATTCTTGTCCACCCCACAAGCTTTCCTTCACCTTTCGGAACAGGGGATTTTGGGCCTGGAGCAGACTCGTTTCTTGAACTACTGGAGCAGACGAATCAAAGTATTTGGCAGGTGTTGCCCTTGACCCCTATTGGATATGGTGACTCCCCATATGCTAGCTACTCAGCCTTTGCTGGAAACACCCTTCTCATTAGCCCAGAGCGTTTGATCGAACAAGGGTGGCTCACCCATGACGAGGTCTATGCTCACACTGTGGAAAGTCGTTGGAAGGCCGATTATGGGAGGAGTCGACAACTCCGTGAGCCCCTTTTTCGACTAGCATACAATCGATTCAAGGCTCAGAAAGGGGGGGTTAAGAAGGCTCACAAACGCCAAATGGACGCTTACACTCACGCCAATGAGCACTGGCTTCCAGAATACGCGCTCTTTATCACCCTGGCCCAGGAGGCGAACTTTTCCCCATGGACAACCTGGGATGCTGGGCTTCGTAAACGGACGAAAACAGCCTTGGACAAGGCTAGAAGCCATTATGATGAGGAGATTGACTACCAGATGTGGCTACAATGGGTTTTTTCCACGCAATGGAGCGCACTCAAAAAACGGGCAAACGACAAGGGAATACGAATTGTAGGTGATATTCCCATTTTTGTCGATCACAATAGCGCCGATGTGTGGGTGCATCGTAAGCAGTTTGCACTGGACAAGGATGGCCACCCAACCCATGTGGCAGGAGTGCCGCCCGATTATTTTAGTGAAACAGGGCAGCGTTGGGGCAATCCCCATTATCGATGGGCAACGATGGCCAAGGATGGTTACTCATGGTGGGTCCAACGGTTTGCACAAATGTTTCACCTCTTTGACGCAATTCGTGTCGACCATTTTCGAGGATTTGATGAGTATTGGGAGATCCCAGCCGATGAACCGACAGCCATCCACGGTCGATGGGTGAAGGGGCCCCGTCATGACTTGTTTGAAACCATTCGGGAAAAACTGGGCGATTTACCCATTATTGCGGAGGATTTGGGACTCACGACGCCCACTGTGGAGCAGTTGCGGGACGATTTTGACTTTCCTGGGATGAAGATTCTCCAATTTGCATTTGATAGCGACGAATCCAACAGCTTTTTGCCTCATAATTATCCCCAAAACTGCGTCGTATACACCGGAACGCACGATAATGACACCTCTGTTGGGTGGTATGACCAAGCCTCTGAGGAAGAACGACATCGGATGCGCGTCTACACGCGAAGCTCTGGGGATGATGTGGCGTGGGAGTTGATTCGATTGGCGATGTACTCTACGGCAGACCAAGCCATTATTCCACTACAGGATTATTTAGCGCTACCAGGGGAGCATCGGATGAATTTTCCAGGCACGGTTGGCTCCAATTGGAAATGGCGCTACACACCCCAAATGTTGGATAATCTTGATCGAGATCGTATGAGAGAGCTGATTTCGTTGAGTTACCGTGGCCGAGACAAGGGGAATCCTGCGGTCTCCGCCTCAAACCCTTCTGCAGGTACGTAAACCCAGAATTTGACAAGGTTTACAATCGTTGCTCAATTTTGTAACTTAATAGTTTACGCGGAATAGCCAAAAAATTTGATTCCGATGCTCTCAAATCTACCGAATCGTGCTGAAAAGCCACGTAGCGCTGGCGTTACGATGGTGCTGGACAAAGGATACAGCGTTCGTCAAGCCGAAGATCTCTGCGAGGTTGCGGCTCCCTATACAGATGTTGTCAAGCTTGGGTGGGGTACAAGCCTCGTCACGCAAAATGTCGAAGAGAAAATCGCAGCCTACAGAAAGCATGACATTCCCGTGTACCTAGGAGGCACATTGTTTGAGGCGTATGTGTTGCGCAATCAGCTAGATGACTATGTTGACCTGCTAAAAACCCATAATATTTGCACCGTTGAGGTGTCTAATGGGACGATTTGGCTCTCGGATCAACGCAAATGTGACATTATCAAAGAACTCAGCCAAGAATTTGATGTCCTTTCGGAGATTGGATCCAAGAATCCCAACGACATTATTCCGCCATACAAGTGGGTAAGGATGATCAACCGAGAATTAGAAGCGGGTGCATCCAAGATTATTTGTGAAGCCAGAGAGAGTGGCACGGTGGGGGTTTTTAGACCCAACGGAGAAGTGAGGTCGGGGCTTATTGATGAAATCACAGACCAAATTCCACAGAAGTATTTGATTTTTGAAGCCCCTCAAAAGGAGCAGCAGGTCTGGTTTATCCGCAAATTTGGAAGCAACGTAAACCTTGGAAACATCGCACCTGCCGATGTAATCTCTGTGGAAACCCTCCGTTTAGGTCTTCGAAGTGATACCCTTTTTGACTTCTTTTATGTCGATAATGAACCCTTAATGAGTCGATCAAAGCCCGAAAAAAGCCATCGAAAAGCTTAAGGGAACTACACTCCGAGCATTGACCCTATGAATATTCTCTACGCTGCTGCTGAAATTGCCCCCTTTGCTCGCATGAGCAATACAGCTGATCTACTCCGATTTTTGCCGGCTTCTTTGCAGGATCGAGGCTTTCAGATTCGCATTACACTGCCGAAGTATGGGTCTATTGTGGACCGTCGAAATCGTCTGCATGAAGTTATTCGTCTAGCAGGGATTGAGGTAGAGCTCGCGGGGAAGAGCGAAAGCATGAAGATCAAGGTTGCGAGCATTCCCAATGCAAAGCTTCAGGTCTATTTTCTCGATAATGACACCTATTTCAAGCGTAAGGCGCTCTTCAAAGACCCCAAAACAGATGCGTTTTATGACGATCATGACGAAAGGCTCTTGTTCTATAACAAAGGAATCATTGAAACCGTGATTCGTTGGGGTTGGAAACCAGACATTATCCATTGCCACGACTGGCCTGCTGGATTGGTGCCGTTGCTGGTACGCACCCTCTACAAAGATCACCCCTTATTTAAGGACACCAAGATTGTCTACAACCTACACCACCCTGTGAACGAAGGGTTTCTTGAAGGGGCGAGCATCCTGGAGAAAGCGGGTCTTCCAGATGATGTGGATATCTCTTCGTATGTCGAGGATGGCAAGGTAGATGTATTGGCTGCAGGCCTTCGCCATAGCGATGTGGTGGTGACCGGGAATGAGCTCAAAGATGAATTTGATCACTATTTTAAAACGTACAATCATACACCCGTGAAAATCCAAGGGTCTCCGGAGGATGTCAGTGCCTCCTTTTCAGACTTCTACCGACAACTTAGACCTGATGTCGATTAAGGAGTTTTTCAACCGCCTATGCAATCCAGCAGACCTAGCATCCGTTACTCTTTCATGATGCCATACAGAAACTTTCGTCCAAACGTATTTTTTAAAGGAATGAGCGTTGTTGCCCTTGCCCTTCTACTCTTTGCTGGGTGTGAGGAACCGGGTATAGTTGGAGGTGCCTTTATTGATGATGAGGGCAATCTTGTCACCAATGAATTTCCTGTCAAAGAGATGACACCTACATCGTCCGTGAGCTACTCTGGTCGGCTGGATGTTGTGCCGATGGGGCATTATTCTGATCCATTATTCGGGGAAATCACAAGCGTCGGATTAATACGGCCTGACTTGAACTCAATTGCGTTGAATCGAATCGATTCCACTGAGCAGGTCGCTTTAAAATTAGTCTTTAACGGGACAGAATACGGTGATACTCTCTCAACAGCATTTTTTGACGTCTACGAAGTGGCTGAGCCTTGGCGAGGGAAACAACTTCGCTATGGTGACCAAATCAGCTACGATCTGACCAAAAAAATTGGTTCATTTGCCATTGCACAGGCAGATACCGCCGTCCTCCCCATGCCAGAAGATTGGATTTTCCGGTATAATGGGTTCATCTCTGACACAACGGGTGGAAGAGATTCGAGTTATGTCTTTGGTATGCCAGGCTTTGCCATTGTACCAGACGTTGCTAGATCCCAAAAAATGGTGTTTTTAGACCTTGGAACCGATGCGTCTGGTGCTGTGGAGAGTGAAACAACACGACTTTACTCCGAAGACACAACGGGAACCTTCCAGTATCAACGGATGGCTGATTGGGGGGCCGCTGTGCAGCGGGATCCGTCCGCTATCCAGCCCATCACGAGCTACAAGGCGATGAATACCTTTGAGGCCTTTCAGAAGATAGACTATGAGTTTACGCGTGAAAGCCTTGTTTCGCAGAATTTGGCTCGTGTAGAGATGATTTTCTATGAGGACACGCAGCTATTGGATGGGTCGTTGCCTGGCGGTCATGTTCGTCCTGCCGTCACTCGAGCCAATATTCATATCGTAGATGAGGGGGATGTGGGAGAAGAGGTGTTTGCCAGCTCACCTGTCTTTACCGCAGTCAAGGATACGTCTATTAACGGATTCCGATTTAACCTAACGAGCACTGCAAATTTGTTTCTGTTTGACACCCTTCAAACTCATAAATACTATCTGACGGTAGAGTCGAACAACGGATTGCTACAACAGACATTGCTACACGGGCCAGAGTCCCCAGACGAATCCAAGAGACCTCACATCATTGTTACAGCGATTGAATAAGATGAATAAAGCTAGCTTTCAACATAGGTCGATACAACTGCTCGCTGGCGCCATGATGATGGGGGTGTTGATGATCGCGTCGCCTAACACAGCCTGGGCACAAAATGATGACACTCAAGTAGCCAAAAGTGGTTCTATTTATTCCTATCCAGGCTTTGGCATGCCTGTCGACGTCATTGGCGCTACGACAGTAACCACCGGATTAGCGGGGATTGGAATGTATGATCCGACGACCTCCAACCTATCCAATCCTGGTGTGTGGGCGTTGTATCAATACTCCGTGGGAAGCTTTCAGTTTGGACTCACGAGTCATCATGCAAAAGACACCTTTGGTTCTGCCAAAAACTCGCTTTTCAGCCTAGATCAATTTCACTTTGTTGCACCGCTGGTCAAGGGAAGACTTGGGCTCTCGGTATCTATGAGCCCCGTGACCCGCTCCAATTTCCGGCTTTACCAAGAGGGCACCTTTACCGCTGGACCCGATAACATCACCTTCGGAATTGATGAACAAGGAGCTGGGGGGATGAGTCGATTGGAAGTAGGGTTAGGGTACCGAATCACTCGAGGGCTCTCTGTAGGTGCAGCTCTTGGCTCCTATGTAACTTCGCTGGATAATGAAACCTTTATCTATTTCTCCTCCTTGCGATACACGCCTGTTCTCTTCTCTGAATCGTTTCGTGGGACAGATTTAGGAGCTAGATTTGGTCTTTTTTACCGCACTCAACCCAAAGATGGGCGTCCCTATGATCTTGAGCTAGGCGCTACCTACCAGCCAAGCCTTGAAATGGAGCTTGAGCGAAGCAAAGAGGGTTTTAAATCCATCGGCGGGCAAACACAACTGGTGAATCTCGATGTCGATCAAAGCAACCAGTTTGGCATCATCAAAACAGCTCCTGAGCTCGCTGTTGGGGGGACGATTACATGGAACCGCGCTACGATGATCTCCGCAGAATGGATGCAACAACAATGGGAAGAGGCTCAATTTGAGCTGGATGCAGAAGAGGAGGCCATGTATTCCAATCGCTCAAAAGTTGGTCTTGGCCTACAGTACCATCCTTTTAGGCGTGTCACTCGTAATGGATTCTTTCACAATATGAAATATGCGGTGGGAGTATCTCACGATACAGGACACCTCACGATCTCAGGAAACGATATTGTGACAAATAAGCTTGTTTTAGGACTTGGACTACCTGGACGTAGGTCTACATCTAGCGTTGACTTCACCTTTACGGTCGGCTCTAGAGGAACCGATCGTGATAATCTGCCTGTTGAAACTATTTGGGGTGTTGGGGTTTCGTTAAATTTGGCAGAAATTATGTTTGTAAGACCAAAATTTCAGTAAGTTCGAACCTTCAAAGTAGTGTCTAAACTGTAAGTGATATCCATAATCTTGTACTCATGATTCGACCCATTTCTCATCGACTCTTGACATGGGGCTTGTTCTCAGCCCTCATTATAGGCTTTAGCGTGCCCGCATTGGCACAAGAAGAAGACCCAGGCACGCCACCCTATGGCATGGAACCTCTTCAGGCCTACTCTCTATTCTATGAAAACTTCCGAATTAAGGATTATCAAATGGCGGAAATGTATGGCGAGTGGATGCTCGTCTCGCAACCCCGTGAACTAGAAGGTAATCCACGTTTTGCACTCGACACACAGTATCGTCGAATGATTCAGGTATACGCAGGTCGTGCGGAGCAAGAAAGCGATCCCTCCGTTCGTGCAGAGTACTACGAAAAGGCTGTTGCCCTATTTGACGACACTTATGCGCTGTTCACAGCCGAAGAGGTCGACCTTTTTGAATGGAAAGTGTTTGAAGGGCAGTTTTTCCAACAAAATTATGCCAATATCCGTAATGCACTAGATCGAACATATGGAGCGTATCAGGAGGCATTTGATCTAGATTATCAGCGCCTCACAGAGATCAGTGATGGCTATTACGTGAGGATATTACTCGATAATTATGCCAATACGAACCAAAAAGATGAGGCGTTGGCGATGATTGATCTTGTCGAGCCAATTGCATCGCCTGCACTGCAGGACTTCATAGATTCAGCCCGAAATGATCTATTTGATAGCCCAGAAGAACGTATTGAGTTTCTAGCAGGGCAACTAGAGAAATCACCTGGCGATGCCGCTATTATGAGTGAACTGGCTGCGCTGTATGATGAAACCGGTGAGCGAGCAAAAGCTATTGAGCTGTTTACGCAACTCTATGAGCAAGACTCCTCCTATGACAACACTCTACGACTTGCACAAGTCAAGCAGGGGGATGCAGATTATTCAGGGTCTAATACGCTTTACTTGCAAGCTTATGATTTGACCGAGGATGTGGATCGCAAAAAAGAGATTGCACTAGAAGTGTCAGAAAACTTTCAGAGCACCGACAATCTACAACAGGCTCGACGTTATGCAAGACAAGCTCAACAGCTTGATGGACAATGGTACAAGCCGGCAGAGCAAATTGCTCGGATTTATGCCGCAGCTGTTTCGCAATGCACGCAAGGCAGAACGATTGATCGTGAAGATAAAACCGTATATTGGCTTGTCTTAGATTATTTTGAAAAAGCAAAACGATTAAATTCATCTAATTCCTCCTCCCTGAATCGGTCGATCGAGCAGTACACAGCAGTAATGCCGACAACCGAAGACAAGTTCTTCAACTCTTGGACTACAGGGGAATCTTTCACGATTGACGGATCCATCAACGCTTGCTACGATTGGATTAACGAATCTACAACGATTCGATAAGGGTCCGACCAACAAGTAAGATTTGGGGTTTCGCTCTTAGGGGCAGGGATGGATTGTTTTAAGAAACACGGACAAAAACAGTATGGCTAAATCCCGCAATAAAAGGGGTAAATACAATCCCAAAAGGGGTCGAAACAACCAAAAAGGTAGGCAGCGCAACAACCAGAAAAAGCGAAGTGGCTTTGTGCCGAAGTTTCAGGATGGACCTGACGTTTTTGTTGCTGGCACCTATGGCGGTGTGCTAGAAGTCAACGAGAAAGGCTATGGGTTTATCCGGAAGATAGACCATGAATTCACCTATCATCCTGCAGATCCCTTCATAAAACCTGATTGGGTTCGTAAACAAGATTTGAAGTCTGGTCTTGTACTTGAAGGGGAGTTTGAAGAAGATGCCCATGGTAATCGAAGAGTCTACTCTATTGACCGTATTAACCAAAGGCCAGCGGATGAATGGCAAAAAGTAGTTCGTTTCGAACGACAAATCCCTGAGATGCCAACGGAGCCTCTTACGTTGGGTGTGAATCCTGAAGAAGTTGAGTTACGTGCATTAGATCTCATTGCACCCATTGGAAAAGGGCAACGAGCCTTGATCGTTGCGCCTCCAAGAACAGGAAAAACGGTCTTGCTAAAACAAATCGCCGGCGCACTGACCGAGCACCATCCTGAGGTGCATACGTCCATTCTTTTGGTCGACGAAAGACCCGAGGAGGTGACCGACTTCTTGCGTACTACATCGGCTGAAGTCTTTGCCTCATCCAATGATCGCTCGACACAAAGCCATGTCCGTATTGCAGAAATGGCCTTAGGGTACGCCAAACGTAAAGCAGAGAGCGGTCAGGATGCTGTTTTGCTCATTGATTCGCTGACACGACTGGGTCGAGCTTATAATGCAGCGCAGACAGGGAGCGGGCGAACTCTATCGGGTGGCCTTGATATTCGTGCCTTAGAAGTTCCAAAACGGATATTCGGATCCGCGAGAGCTTTTGAGAGTGGTGGCTCGCTCACCATTATCGCTACCTGTTTGATCGAAACCAATTCACGCATGGATGATTTGATCTTCGAGGAGTTTAAAGGAACAGGAAACATGGAGCTCGTTCTTGACAGAGAGGTTGCAAACGATCGCATCTTTCCAGCCATTAATATTCTTGCCTCAGGAACGCGTAATGAAGATAAGTTCATTACCGACTCCATGGATGAACGCAATGCCATACGTCGGTACTTGCTCAAAAAATCGCCGAAAGATGCGATGCTACAGTTGCTCAAAGTGATTAAAAACACGGATAGCAACGAAGAGCTCTTTATGCAACTTCAGTAAACAGGAAGCGTTGGGTCTATCTCACGGGCCCAAGCATTGATTCCGCCTGCTAGGTTCGTGACATTCTCAAAGCCTTCTCCTTGCAGAACTTGACAAGCTCTAGCACTTCGGCCTCCTGAACGACACATTACGATCACTTCTTTGAGCTTGTGTTGCTCAATTTCGTCCACCCGTTCGGATAATTGATCCAGTGGGATTAGCTCTGCGCCAATATTGCTCAACTCATATTCGTGCTGTTCTCTTACATCCAGCACAAACACATCCTCTTTGGCGTCTAGCTTTTTCTTTAGTTCGTCAACGTTGATCTCTTTCATGACTCGCCTCTTTTTGTTGATATCGCTCCAAATGAAATTGTTTTCCAAGATAGAGATTTCTTGCCTCTTCGTCTTGGGCTAGCTCTTCAGGCGTTCCTTCTTTAAAGACTTTCCCGGAGTACATCAAGTAGGTGCGGTCGGTAATCGCAAGGGTTTCGTGGACATTGTGATCGGTGATTAAGACGCCTAGATTCCGTTTTTTTAGATCAGCAATAATGTGTTGAATCTCCTCAACAGCAATGGGGTCGATCCCGGCAAAGGGCTCATCAAGCAGCAAAAACTTTGGGTCTGTCGCCAGGGCTCGGGCAATTTCTGTACGCCTTCGCTCACCACCTGAGCACTCTGATCCCTTGTTGTTGGAGACATGCTCAAGCCCAAACTCTTGGATTAGCGCATCCGCTTTAGCGTCTCTTTCTTGCTTAGGTACCCCCTGGAACTGCATCACGACCAGTAGATTCTCACGGACGGTAAGGTCGCGAAAGACAGAGGGTTCCTGCGGCAAATAGCCAAGCCCTAGGCGAGCTCTCTTAAACATCGGCTTGTGTGCAATGGACACATCATCGAGCTTAATCGTCCCACGTTCGGCTCGAATCAACCCAACAATCATTTGGAACGTGGTTGTTTTTCCTGCCCCATTGGGTCCTAGTAGTCCGACAACCTCTCCCTGTTGGAGCGATAGGCTTACATCGTTCACTACAACTCGCGAGCGATAGCTTTTCTTTAACCCTTCAACATAAAGATAAGAGAGGTTGGAAGTCATACTGTTATGTCAACAGCCTGTAAAAATGCATCGAGTAGTTGTCGGCCATCAGTATTGCCCAGTTGTGGCTCAGCTGCACGCTCTGGGTGAGGCATCAGTCCAAGTACATTTCCTTGGCGATTGCAAATGCCCGCTATGGCGGCCGTGGATCCGTTCACGTTGGCCTTGGGGTCTAGGTCCCCGAGTTCATTCACGTACCGAAAGACAATTTGCTGGTGATCTTCTAGACTTTTTAGCCCCTCATCGTCGATCCGGTAATTTCCTTCGCCATGGGAAATCGGGACTTTGAAGGTGTCCTCAGGGTCAAGCCCTTGTGTAAAGCGTGATCGATTCCCGGCCTCTACTTTGAGATGTATCGACTTGCATATGAAACGGAGGTTTTCGTTGTGCAGCATCACACCAGGCAACAACCCGGCTTCGAGTAAGATTTGGAATCCATTGCAGATACCAATGACCGGCCCACCCTTTTGGGCAAAGGCTTGTATGGACTCCATAATGGGAGAAAATCTAGCAATCGCCCCCGTGCGTAGATAGTCTCCATACGAAAACCCACCCGGGATAATCACCATGTCTGGGGTTCCTATGGATGTCTCTTTGTGCCAAACGGAACTTACCTTCGCGCCAAGCACCGTGCCAAACACATGCTCGGTATCGTGATCACAATTGGATCCTGGGAAAATGGGAATGGCAATATTCATACTTATCCTTTGATTTCGGTGATCAAGTCAATCTCTTCTAATATAGCTTTTACCCTCAACGCCTTGTCAAACTCTCCCTCATACACTACCGCGCTTCCATGATGGTGCACTTCAAACGTCAGTTGTGAGGCCTTCTCCTTTGTGCACTGAATCGCTTTGATAATCTGTGCGATCACCTCCTCAAAGGTGTGGTCCTCGTCATTATAAAGAATCACACGCCAGGGTTCGGATGCAGACGTTTCTACATCCTCCAGCTCTAGCGTCTCTTCCGTTGAAGCAGGTTTATTGGCTTGTGTCATGGGCGACACGCTTCATTTCTATCTCAACATCTTCCATCACGTCATTCGCCAGCAACTTTTGGCACGCTTCCTCTACCTTTTTTTGTGCTTCCTCTTCTGTGGCAGCTTCCACATTCATGGTAATAAGCTTCCCAATCCTAACGTCTTGGATAGCCGTGAGCCCCAGCTGGTGAAGCGCTTGCTCCGAGGCCTTTCCTTTTGGGTCCAAAATCGATGGGCGAAGGGTTACATGAACCGAGGCTTGAAACATGGCAATGAATGAATTACTTGATGGTTTAAAGGTATGATTTCTTGAGCAATGGGGCTAGTGGTTGCCGCCTGCTTGAATCCACTGAATAAAGGGCCATCTTCTAAACCACGTCATTTGCCGTTTTGCGTATTGACGCGTTGCAATGACAATCGCTTCTTGTGTCTCTAGTAGAGTGGCTTTTCCATCAAAAAATGGCTTCCATTCCCGATAACCGACACTTTTCATGGGGTTGGAGTCCCAAGAGCACCCGTCATTTAAAAGAGATTCCACTTCCTTTTGTAGCCCCTTATCTATCATGGTCTGAACACGCGCAGCAATTCGTTCATGGAGTATGGCTCTCTCCATAAAAAGGCCAAACACTGGCTGGGAAGCAAAGAGCGGGTTTGTAGGGCGATCAAAGCCCTGCTTATGTTGTGTGTGAAAAGAGCTGAAGGGCCTCCCTGTTTGCATCCACACATCAAGCGCCCTCAAAATTCGTTGCCGATTTAGTCCGTCCATTTGAGATGCGTAGGCAGGGTCCACACTCTGAAGTTTTTGATACAGGCCTGCCAATCCAATGCTCTTTTCTTCTTCTTGAAGTGCTTCAAGGTGTTGCGCTTCTGAGGGGGGGGCAGCTTCCAGTGGAAACAGTAGGGCCTGCAAATAGAGGGTGCTCCCTCCCACAATAATAAGTGGGGTATTGCGAGATTGTGTCTCCTCGATGATGGACGTAGCTTTTTGTTGAAAACTTGACGCTGTTTCGGTGCCATGTGGCGAAACGGTCTGAACATAATGATGAGGAATCCCCTCTTGTTCCTCTGGGGGGGTAGCCGATGTGCCAATCAGCATACCCCTATAACACTGCCTCGAGTCAGCAGATAGGATTTCGCCCCCTAGGCTTCTTGCCATCCGGATGGCTAATGCACTCTTTCCAGAGGCGGTTGGCCCCAAAACTGTGAGGATGGGTGCCCCCGTATTCATCGCTTACGTAGTTCTGGGATCGCTACTTTCAATGAGACTCGATGGGTCACGCCTAGATCCGATGCATACCCTGAAAAATCGGTGAATGCATAATCTACCACGACTCTAGTGGTTTCGATACCCAATCCTACCGCAGGCGTCCAGGTTGCAGATCCCTCCTGAGGCAGGACAAGATCACTCAATCCCCAGCGAAGATGTGCCCAAGTCCATGCTGTGAGTTCAAAGCCAAGATGGGGTTCAACGCTCATGCCCCCAAGGTTGAGGTTGTAGGCTTGTCGATTTTCTACATGAACCACCACATCGCCCACGACTTGTAATGAAAACTCCCCAAGGGATTGGGATCGTGCGACAGATAGTCGTGCTGAAGGGCGGACAGATTCTTTGGTAGAGTTTGGCAAGACATCGCCATAAACGGTCTCTAAAGGAGCAAGCTCCTCGGCATCATAGCGCCAAAATTTTAACATCGAAAAGAGATCATTCACATGAAGCCCCATGCTCCATTGCTCTGACGTTCCTTGAATCGCTGCGTCCAATCCCGTGCCCCATGCATTGGCAAACGGCCCGACTGTGTGGCTGATCCATTTGATCGAAGCCCCCGTGGACCATGTTGCCCCAAACCAAGAACGGTCAAGTGACTGTCCGTAAGACAAAAATAGGGCCTGATCGCTCACATTAAAGGTCGTAATCGCACCAGAGGCATTGGCAATGGGGCTTTGGCGGTCAGGGTCCCATGCGTTGAGGGTGTTTTGTACGCCATTCACCCCTTGTCTTAACCATGAGATCGCAAAAACTCTTCCCTCTTCTATAGGGTACGCAAAGGCAACATAATCTCGAGATAAGATACCCCCAAATCGCTCTGATCGCATCCAAATGGTTTCGGGGGTGTCTATCTGACTCAATCCCGCAACGTTCCAGAAAGGGGATGTACCATCATGCACGACAGCCCCTTGAGCCTCCCCCATGGCTAGGCCTCTTGCTCCAGCACCCAAAGACAAAAAATCCCCACCATATTTTGCATTTCGGAAGGATTGTGCAGATGCCGGGTGTACGCACATCGTCCACAGAAAACCCACTCCAAAGAGGAACTGCCAGTATCGGTAATTCAGGGCGCGTTTCATGCTGTAAAGGTACACATTTTCTAGGGTCACTGAGCTGAGCCGGCTCAATCCACATCTTGGCAGCAACACGTACGAAGCCATGGTGATAAAGCAACGAATTTGTGTATATTTTTAGCGTTGAGGAATTCCGTTTTTTCTCTGTACCCATCGCTTAGCAACCTCTAACAAAAACCGCTTCAGAGCCGCCGATTCGCATGAAATTCACAGTTAATAGTAGCCAACTCAATTCAGGTCTAAGCGCCGTGGTAGGTGCTGTCCCTGGAAAGGCAACCCTCCCCATTTTAGAAACCATATTGTTCAGCCTGGAAGGAAATACACTCAAGCTGACTGCCACCGATCTGGAAATTGCCATGATCCAAACGGTGGAGGTGGATGGTCAAGAAGCTGGCTCGGTATCTGTACCAGCAAAACGCCTTCTTGAAACGCTACGACAGCTTCCAGACACACCCGTCACCTTTGCTGTAGATGACCAACAGTCCATCACGTTCAGTACCGACAAAGGAACCTATAAGCTTGTCGGGGAAAGTGGGGAAGACTTCCCCGGTGTGCCGGATCTTACCGACGGCACCACATTAACTTGTGAGAGCGATGTACTCAAAAAGGCCATTCAGAAAACCCTATTTGCTGTATCCAATGACGATTTGCGACCTGCGATGATGGGGGTCTTTTTCACCGTCACCTCAGAAGGGACAACCTTCGTTGCAACCGATGGACATCGCTTGGTAAAATACCACGATGATGGGCTCTCCTCCACCGAGACGCTCACCTTTATCGTGCCCGAGAAAGCGCTTAACCAAGTGCTAAAGTCGATTCACTCCGATGCGAGCTCGGTCAGCGTATCTGATTCCCATGTCGTCTTTGAGCATGGAGACACCGTGGTGATCTCGAGGCTCATTAATGAACAATATCCCAATTACGAATCTGTGATTCCAAAGGATAATGACAAGACCCTCTTTATCGATCGTGAAACGCTCCTAGCAACGGTAAAACGGGTTTCGGTCTTCTCAAGCACCACAACGCGGCAGATTCGCCTTCAGCTTGGGGAAAATTCAGTCGTTTTGAGAGCAGAGGATTTAGACATGAGTAGTGAGGCCAAGGAGAGTTTAGCATGCGATTATGATGGCGAAACCATGGAAATTGGCTTTAATGCACGCTACCTCGGGGACGTTTTGTCAAATATGAACCACGAACAAGTCCGCTTCGAGTTTTCCACGCCGAACCGTGCTGGCATTGTGAAGCCTGCCACCGAAGAGGAGGGTCGATCACTACTTATGCTGGTGATGCCGGTCATGCTCAATACCTATTAAGCCTAGGTTGCCTGCAAGGATTACCCTTACCACAGATTTTGGATTAGAAGACCACTATGTGGCTTCGATGAAAGGGGTGCTGCTTTCGATGGGTCCCTCAGATCTACAGCTGATAGATATCTCCCATACCATTCCTGCAAATGACATCATGGCCGCATCCTGGACCGTTCGTGAGGCCATTCGAACGTTTCCTGTGGATACCGTTCACCTTGTCGTGGTTGATCCAGGTGTCGGAACCGATCGAGACGCAGTGATTGTTCGATGGAACCAGCAATGGTTTGTAGGTCCTGATAATGGGCTTTTCTCGTTGATGACAGAGCATGAGGGCGTGGAGGCGTGGCGTTTGAACCAGCCCACGTTCTGGCTAGAGGATGTATCGACAACCTTTCACGGAAGAGACGTGTTTGCCCCTGTAGCGGCCCATTTAGCCAATGGAGTCAATCCGGAGGCCATGGGTAAGCCTGATCATGCCTTGCTGACATGGCGTTGGGTAGAACCGATTTTGGACCCTGATGGTATTAGAGGCTGGGTTGCCCACATCGATCGGTTCGGAAATCTCATTAGCAACATCCCAGGGGCTTGGATGGTAGACCGGCCAAGGGGCTCTTTTAAGATCTATGTGGGTAATACGATTATCGATGCACTTCACTCCACCTTTGGATCGGTCGAGGCAGGGGATGAGGTCGCTTATATTGGAAGCTCTGGCATGCTAGAAGTCGCCATTAATCAAGGCCACGCTGGGGAGTTGCTGGGCGTTCCAAAAGGATCCCAACTTACCGTGGTGTTCCAACATGCTTAGATTACATACTCTCGGGTGCTTCGACCCCAAGCAATGACAAGCCATTTTTGAGCACAGTGGCTGTCACCTCGGCTAGCTTGGCGCGCGATGCCATCACGTTCTTTGGCTCACCCATAATGCGGCATTCGTGATAGAAGTGCGTGAATTCCTGGGCGGTCTCTTGAAGATAGGTGATCACTTTGTGAGGCTCTTTTGCTCGTGCGGCGGTTTCAATTACGTCAGGGAAGAAAAAGAGTTTTTTCATCAACGAATGCTCCGCTTCATGCTCGAGGGTTGACCACTCTACATCGCCCGATCGATTCTCGCCAAGCTCTTCAGAAACCTTTCGAAGTACACTCTGAATTCTAGCGTGGGCATACTGGAGATAAAAAACCGGGTTTTTATCACTTGCCTCTTTGGCCTGAGCCACATCAAACTCGAGATGGGTCGATGGAGACCTCATCAGGAAGAAGAAGCGTGTCACGTCACTACCCACTTCATTCATCAATTCGTCTAGTGTGACAAAATTCGCTTTCCGAGTGCTCATTTTGTACGGCTTGCCATCTTTTACAAGAGTCACAAATTGATAGACGAGGACATCAATTTTGCTGACGTCATACCCAAGCACGTCAATTCCTCGCAAGACATCTGGATAGGTATCGATATGATCGGCGCCAAATATATCAATACAGAGATCAAATCCTCGGTCTAGTTTGTCTCTATGGTATGCGATATCTGGAAGTCGGTATGTGGGCTCGCCCGACTTTTTAATCAACACCGTGTCTTTGTCCTTTCCCAGCTGACTTGTCGCAAACCAAACGGCTCCATCTTTTTGGTAGACTAAACCCTTTTCGTTGAGTTTTTCTACAACATCATATATCGCTTTGTTCTCATAAAGCGAATGCTCATTAAAAAAAGAGTCCATTTTTACCTGCATCCGGTCAAGGGTGCGGGTGATATCCTCCAAAATGGTTTTCTCTGCGGCCTCTTTGAACACACCCTCACCCTCTTCGCTAAGAAGAGCGTTGCCATGCCCCTCTACAAGGGTTGCTGCAATTTCAGAAATATATTCACCTTCATATCCTCCTTCAGGGAGTTCGGCTTCTTTGCCCAGCTGCTGAGCGTATCGAGCCTTCACAGACTCACCTAACATGCGCATCTGTCGACCTGCATTATTAAAATAATACTCACGAGTGACCGAGGCACCACACCATTCATAAAGTCTCGCCATCGTATCACCCAAGACTGCATTGCGGCCATGGCCAACAGTCAAAGGTCCGGTTGGATTCGCACTGACGAATTCTAGAATGATTTTTTTGCCATCAAAAGCCTTATTGCGACCAAACACATTCGCATGTTCAGCGAGCTCTTTCATCTCTTGATGGTACACGGATGATTTGAAGCGGATGTTGATAAAACCTGGGCCTGCAACACCAATATCGATGAAAAGGTCACTTTGTGTGCGTAGTGCGTCTGCGAGTTTGGCCGCAATCGATTGGGGTGCTTCCTTGGCCGCTTTGGCCGAGACCATGGCAATATTCGTCGATAGATCACCATGTGAAGGGTCTTTTGGCGCCTCTATGGTGTAGTTTGGCAGATCGCTCTCCTTAAGATCAAGCGTTAATAGGGCGTTTTGGATCGCTTGGTGAAAGAGGGGTTTGAGGCTCATGGACACAAAGACCGGAGGTCTTAACTAAAGGTTCGAAAGAGTTGTTTTGTCAAATATAGCCATTTTTCATGGGCGCTGAGGGCGCCAGTGCTAGAGCAACCCCTTCGACCGAAAGCTCACATAATGATCTCCCGCTATAATAATATGATCATCCAATGGGATGCCAAGAATCCTCCCCGATTCAGCGATTCGTTGGGTAAGGCTAAGGTCTGCATGGCTCTCCTGGGCCGTGCCAGAAGGGTGATTATGCGCCACAATAATCGATCCTGCATGATGAAGGATAGCCTGTCTCATCACCTCAGATGGGTCAACAATCGTCGCAGTCATCCCTCCTTCACTGACCGTTTGGATGCCCACCAGCTTTTTTGCGTGGTTCAAAAACCCCACAAGAAAGTGTTCCTTTTTTAAGTCGCGCAGCATGGGGCGAAAAACCTTGACTGCTTCCTGAGGTGAGCGAATCTTTGGTTTTTCTGTAATCGGTGTGCTATCGATACGTCTTGCCAATTCAAATGAGGCTTCGAGCGTTAACGCCTTCACTCTACCCAGACCCTCTTCTGTAGCTAGTTCAGCATAGGAGCAGCGAACTAACTCCCGAATCCCACCGTATTTGCGCAACAAGTCCTTGGCTAAGTCTAAGACAGGGCGTTGACGGCTCCCTGTACGAAGCAAAATGGCCAGAAGCTCTCCTTCTGTTAATGATTTTGCCCCATATCGCACCATTTTTTCCCTAGGTTTTTCTGAATGTCTATCTGTATGCCTTTCCGTGTTTTCCATGCTCTACAGAACACCTCGTTGGGTTTTCCTTTCATGGCTTTTTTGCTTTTCTGTCATATGTAAGGAATGCGCGCTGAGACGTTCCGGGTTACAATAAGACGTTAATAGTACACTTCGCATTAAACACATCGCATTCATATGGTATCCAAAGGAGACAAAATAACGTTCGATTTTCAGTTAAATGTGGTTCAAGATGGAATAGAAAAAGAGGTGCGGTTTGATGACCTATTGACCCAACCAACAGTGGTCACGGTGTACATGAAGAATAATACCCGAAGCTGTGATTTGCAGAATGTCTCCCTTGTGCCTGTCGCTGAGGAACTTGCAAAAAAAGGGATCCAAATTGTCTCCCTTAGCAAAGATGGGTGCAAGTCTCACATAAATTATGCTGCGAAGCACGGCATCCCATACATCCTGGCATCAGACCCTGACCATTCCTTTGCACAAGCCACCGATTCCATGGTCGAGAAGAAGATGTATGGAAAGGTGTTTCATGGCCCCTCAAGAAGTGCCTTTTTCATAGATACCGATGGGACCGTTTTGGGGGTCATTGAGAAGGTAACCCCTGCCTCGCACGGAGAGGAAATCCTCGCTCTCGTTTCGTAGGCAAAAAAAACGTACTATTTAGTGCCATGAAACGACTTGTTATAGTAGAATCCCCGACCAAAACGAAAACCATTAAGCAGTATTTGCCTGATGATGTGATTGTGGATGCGTCTATGGGGCATATTAGAGACCTGCCTTCCTCCGCTAAAGAGGTTCCTGAAAAGTATAAGAAGCTTCCTTGGTCCTCACTAGGCATTAATGTAGAGAATGATTTTGAGCCTTTATATGTAATTCCCACTGACAAAAAAAAGGTGGTGAAGAAACTCAAAGACCATCTCAAAGGGGTAGACGAGTTGATTCTTGCAACGGATGAGGACCGCGAAGGCGAGGCCATTTCGTGGCATTTGCTTGAGGTTCTCCAGCCCAAAGTGCCTGTAAAGCGAATGGTGTTTAAGGAGATCACCAAGGAAGCCATCCAACGTGCCCTTGAAGAGACGCGGGAGCTCGATTTAGACCTCGTGCATGCGCAGGAAACCCGTCGCTTACTGGATCGGCTTGCGGGATATTCTATCTCTCCGCTTCTGTGGAAAAAAATTGCCCCAGGCCTCTCCGCAGGACGTGTTCAATCTGTTGCCGTTGCACTCATTGTTGCACGAGAACGTGAGCGATTAGCATTCAGAAAAGGAACCTACTTTGACCTTAAGGCAGTGCTCCATGCAGGCGCCTCATTTGAATCACAACTTTCTGCGCTGGATGGAACCCCCATTGCCAAGGGTAAAGACTTTGATGAACAGACAGGGGGGCTCAAAAACCCTTCCGCTGTAACCCTTCTAGACCAGGTTACAACCGAGGCCTTGAAGGAAGAATTCGAAAAGGGTGAATGGACCGTTTCAAGCGTGGAAAAAACCCAACAAAAACGGACGCCTGCTCTCCCTTTTATTACCTCCACACTGCAGCAAGAGGCCAATCGAAAGCTCGGTTTGTCAGCGCGGGATACCATGAGTGTTGCCCAAAAGCTTTATGAAAAGGGGTGGATTACCTACATGAGGACCGATTCACCCGCTTTGTCTGATCAAGCGGTTCAAGCAGCACGAGATGGAATCCTTGAGAAATATGGCGAGGCCTATTTAGCCAAAACTATTCGGCGGGCCAAAGGAAAACAAAAATCAGCCCAAGAGGCTCACGAGGCAATTCGCCCTTCTGGATCCTCCTTCAAAGATCCTGATAAAACAGGCCTTTCGGGCAGGGAATACAAACTCTACGATTTAATATGGAAGCGAACTGTAGCATTCCAAATGGCTGATGCTCAGCTTGAGTTTACCAATGTCGTGATTGAGGCTAAAGGAGATAAGCACATTGGTGAATTCAAAGCAAGTGGCAAGCAAGTCCTTTTTCCTGGCTTTTTTAGGGCTTATGTAGAAGGATCTGATGACCCTGAGGCAGCCCTCGATTCACAGGACAGCCCATTACCCGCGTTGGACAAAGGTCAGTCGTTAGATTGTCAAGATCTTGAAGCCGTAGGCCACGAAACCAAGCCGCCGGCTAGGTTCACAGAAGCAACCCTAGTGAAAGAGCTCGAAAAACAAGGCATCGGCCGGCCAAGTACATACGCAACGATTATTAGTACCATTCAGGATCGTGGCTATGTCGTTTCTGAAGGCAAGGCGCTGGCACCTACATTCACTGCCTTTGCTGTGACCACACTTCTGGAGGAGTATTTCCCAGATATTGTCAATACAGAGTTCACCTCGATCTTAGAACAAAAGCTTGACGGCATTGCGCAGGGCACCGTCGACCCAACTGTCTATCTGCGTGATTATTATCTAGGCGAGCGGGGCTTAAAAGAAGTGGTAGAGAAACAGGAATCAAAAATAGATGCGGCTGTGGCCCGGCGCATTCACTTGCCTATCGAAGGATTGGATGAGAAAGAGATCTTGATTGGTCGATATGGGCCCTATGTCCGTACGACGTCGAATGGAGAGTCTGTCTCCGCATCGATTCCGAATGACCTCACCCCTGGATCCATCGACGCTTCAACCCTTGATAAAGTGATACAGGCTGAAAAGGATGGGCCCGTTTCCCTTGGAAAAGACCCTGAAACTGACCTTGATATTTTTGTACTGAGCGGTCGCTTTGGGCCCTATCTTCAACTTGGTGAGCAGGCCGATCCTAAAACAAAACCAAAGCGAGTCTCAATTCCAAAGGGTGTCGATCCAGGGTCTATTGATTTAGATACAGCACTGGGATACCTATCCTTGCCTCGGTTGGTGGGGAATCATCCCGAAACAGGAGAAGAGATACGGGCAGGAATTGGTCGATACGGTCCTTTTGTCGTGCATCAAGGAACTTTTAAGTCCCTCACTAAGGAGGATCATGTTCTCGATGTCTCGCTCGATCGTGCCCTTGAGCTCTTATCACAAGCACCACAGCGCGGAGGAGGTAAAACGGTTTTGCTCGATTTAGGGAAGCATCCAGAAAAAGAGACTCCGATTCAGGTGCTCGATGGGCGTTATGGCCCCTACATTAAGGCTGGCACGAAAAATATCTCTATACCAAAAGCGATAAATCCATTAGATTTAACCTTAGAACAAGCCCTTGAGTTGATCAAGGCAAAAGAAGGATCTAAAAAGAAAAAGCGTACTTGATGACCGCTTGACATAACTTTTTGTCACAACTGTCGGCCTTATGCCAAACACTTCGGACCTCATTCGGAAAACGACGTTTGTCTATCCTCCCAATCTGCATGAGCTCGATTTGGCCTCGATGGTCACCATGTATCGCTCAAGAGGGGAGCCCCGCAAAGCGGCTCCTGGAAAAATGTTGGCCTGTGCATTAACCAAAGAGCTTATCCGTGAAGGGAAGTGGTGGTTTGGCCTCTATTATAGTCAATCCTCTTGGGACTCCTTGCTTACCAAAAATGCAAAAGGTGTTCCCATGACGCCTACAGAGTTTCTGGCCATGGGAAAAATTGCCACTTCACAAGAACCCGTGTATAGAGAGTTTTTGGAGGTTCAGCTTGATGTTTCGCCCAAACTTTCTTACTTATTACTCAACGACTTAAAGCAGTTTGGGTTCGTGCTCGAAGATCCTCAAAGCGTCCTAACTTTATCCCTAGATGGTGAGAAAGCATTGGATGGACTAAGCCGCAGGCTCTTTGAGAAACGCTTTCAACCTGACCTCCTTTTTGACACCCTCGATACAGACTCCTCGTCATCGAGCCCCTCGCGCGCAAGCACCGTAAATCAAGTCTCTCTATTTACGTAAACCTTCGAGAGCTGCTTGCCTTTCCTTGAAGCATAACTGTGGCTGCTTCAAGCGTCTATCTGCCGCACCCCTTACTCATTCAATCATTACACTCCATGAACATGAAGAAGGACTTCTTCAAGGCTGTGTTGACCCATGATCAAGACACCTTAAATTCACTTTTGCCACGACTCACCACTGAACTCCAACAATACCTGCAGCGACACTATCAAGCAGATCCTCCGGATGCTCAAGATGCTGTTCAGTCTGCCTTGCTCTACGTCATAGAGAAAATCCACAGTCAATCACTTCACACGCCTGAAGCTGCCCTTAAATACCTCTATCTCACGTCAAGGCATCGCTATCTTCGAACCATCTATCAATCCAAGAAACTGGTGTTTATGACAAATGAGCGTCAAGAACCCTTTGTGAATGACTCGCAAGTAGACACCCTGATATTATTGGAAGAACGAGGGGTTTTGGAAGAATGCATTGCCAAGCTAAACGTTGAAAGCCAACGATTTGTAAGGGCCTTGCTTCAATCTCCTCCGCCCTCGACAGAGGCGTTGGCTCGGGAGTTTGGGTGTCGTGAAACCACGATTTGGGTTCGAAAACACCGGCTTACGGCATTGCTCGCACGATGTGTTGAAGGGTCGATGTAATGGGCTAGGACTAGGCTGCTCAATCCCTTGCTGCACCCATCGGCAAAGGTGCAAGCTGTTCTTTGGTATGGTGCATCAAGGTGGGGTGACTTGCAAGGGTAGGCTCCCCGTCTTGTGGTCTCACTTTATGATAGGACCCATCAGGCTTGCAGACCCAACTTTGGTGATTATCCTTGAGATAGACCTCCATCACGTATTGTAAGTAGCGCTGGAGCGCAGGAGAGGTAATTGGCGTAATGGCTTCAATCCTTGCATCAAGGTTTCGGTGCATCCAGTCTGCAGACCCTATGTAATACTCTGGTTGGCCATCATTGGCAAAGATGTAACAGCGTGAATGTTCCAAAAAGCGCCCTAAAATGGACCTTACTCGAATTCGCTCTGATAGTCCCGGCTTTCCTGGGACGAGTCTGCAAACACCTCGAACGATAAAATCCATTTCTACCCCTGCCTCCGAAGCCTCATACAGCAGTTCGATGAGCTCTGCATCTTCTAAGCTGTTCATTTTGGCAACAATACCCGCAGGCTTGCCTTGCTTTGCATGGTCGATTTCTCTGTGAATCATCTCTACGAAACGGGACCGCATAGAGCGTGGCGCAACGAGCAGCTTGTCGTACGTTTGGGTCAACGCATAGCCAGTGAGGCTATTAAATAGTTTGGTTACATCGTCCGCCAGCACTTCATCTGTCGTAAAGAGGCCAAAGTCTTCATAGAGATAGGCTGTTTTGGGGTGATAATTCCCCGTACCAATATGGACGTATCGGCGCGGTGCTCCGTCCTCTTCACGAACGACAATTGTTAGTTTGGAGTGAATCTTTAGCCCCGCCACTCCATAGGACACATGGACGCCTGCTTTCTCAAGCTGCTGGGCCCAGTAGATATTTTGCTCTTCGTCAAAACGAGCCTTTAACTCCACCAACACAGCAACTTGCTTGCCCGCATTGGCCGCCCGTATCAACGCATGCATCACAGGGGAGTCGCTTGATGTGCGATAAAGAGTTTGTTTGATCGCCAGGACCTGTGGGTCGGCTGCCGCTTCTTCCACAAATCGTTGTGTTGACATCTCAAAGCTATGGTAGGGGTGATGCACAAGGTAATCCTGCTTCATCGTTTCAAAAAACGACCCCTGTTCTTCTTGTTCCTCATAAACTGGGTGTGGCAAGGGGTGCCACGGGTGCTCTTTGAGTGAGTCAAACCCCTTCATGGTGGCAATGGACATGAGGTCAACCAGTCCAATGGGCCCCTCCATGCGGTAAATGTCCCTCTCCTCCACACGTAATTCCCTCTTTAGTAACTCTGTAATATCATCCGGGGTCTCCGCATCCAGCTCAAGTCGCACAATTTCAGCAAATCGCCGCTCCCGTAATTCATCAGCGATCATCTCGAGAAGGTCTTCAGCCTCTTCCTCATTGCGCTCTATATCCGCGTTTCTGGTCACTCGGAATAGGTGTGTTGCCTCTACCTCCATCCCTGGGAAAAAAGCACTCATGTTGAGCCCTATAAGCTCACTTGTCGACACCATAATGCGAGATGAGTCCGTTTCCTCCATCACAACCCAACGAGGCCTGTTGGCAGGCACTTTAATCCTTGCGTAGAGCTTCTCCTCTGTTTTGGGATGTCGCAATCGCACCATATAGGAGCGACTTTGATTGGAGATCGTTGGGAAAGGGTGCGCTTCATCAATCGCCAACGGCGTAATGATGGGATAGATCTGTGTTTTGAAATACTCCTCTGCCTTGGCCTGTAGGGCCGGGGATAAATCTGCAAACGACTTCATTTGAATGCCCTTCTCTGCCATCTGCGGAAGAAGTTCTTCAAAATAACAGGAGCGATAGGCAGCGATCATCTTTTGAACATCTTCACGGATCAAATCGAGCTGTTGATCAGGCGTTAACCCATCAACAGACAAATCTGTAACCCCCGCAAGCAGCTGTCTTTTAAGGCCACCCACCCTTTTTTGGAAGAACTCATCAAGATTGGAGCAGACTATGGAGATAAATTTGACCCTTTCCAGTAGCGGCCTGTCACGATCTTGTGCTAGCGAAAGGACGCGCCAGTTAAACTGGAGCCAGCTTGATTCGTAATTAAAAAAGTGATCATGATGGGTTGCCATAGCCTAAAAGTTACTTAGAAAGCGACGACTTTATGTGTTAAATTCTTCTTACGATGTCCAACCCACTCCTCGACCCATCACTGCCAGACGATACGCCACTAGAAGAGGTCGATAGTACAATTCGTCCCTCAAGAATGGATGAATTTATGGGGCAGCACAAAGTGGTGGAAAACCTGAATGTATTCATCCAGGCTGCCAATAAGCGAGGGGAAGCGCTTGATCATGTCTTGCTTTCTGGGCCACCAGGACTTGGAAAAACGACCCTTGCGGCCATTATTGCAAAAGAGATGGGCGGGCAGTTTCGTCCCACCACCGGGCCCGTGTTGGAAAAACCCGGGGATTTGGCTGGCATTCTTACACAGTGTCAACCTGGTGATATACTTTTTATTGATGAAATCCACCGACTTAATACGGTGATAGAGGAGTATTTGTACTCGGCGATGGAAGATTTTCGGCTTGATATTATGATTGATTCTGGCCCTAATGCACGCAGTGTTCAAATAGACCTAAATCCATTCACCCTCGTCGGCGCTACCACAAGAAAAGGGCTCCTCACCGCCCCTTTGAGAGCACGTTTTGGGATCGACATGAGGCTTGATTATTACGAAACAGAGCTCTTACAGCGCATTGTTTTACGCTCCGCATCTATTTTGGGCTATGAAACCTCCGATGAAGGGGCGCATGAAATTGCCCGGAGAAGCCGTGGCACCCCAAGGGTCGCAAACAGACTTTTGCGGCGAACGCGTGATTTTGCCGATGTCGAAAACAAAGAAATAATTGATGCACAAATAGCCGATAAAGCCCTCAATGCCCTCGATGTAGACATGCACGGGCTCGACGACATGGATGCGCGTATTTTGCGGGCGATCATCGAGAATTATCGGGGTGGACCTGTTGGTCTTTCTACCTTGGCTGTCGCCGCTGGAGAAGACAAAGGGACGCTTGAGGAGGTCTACGAGCCCTATTTAATCAAACAGGGCTATTTGCAGCGCACTCCAAAGGGTCGGGTTGCAACAGATAAAGCATACACCTTGCTTGGGATACCCCCACCACCGGCGCCTGGGGCAAATGAACCTTCTTCAGGGCCTTCGTTGTTTGATACATAATGCTTGGCGAGGTTCAGTGTTTGAACCCTCCAGCACTGGTATTGAATCATTCATTGTGTTAATCCACCGTGTTCATTTTTTGCGTAATTTTATTCATCAACCCTAAGAACCTATTTCAAATCCATGTCTACCACGTCTCTTTTTACCTCTGAGTCCGTTTCCGAAGGGCACCCAGATAAAGTTTCCGATCAAATCTCCGACGCCATACTAGACGCACTGTTAGAGCAAGACCCTAACTCTCGTGTGGCTGTAGAAACGCTCGTCACTACAGGGCTTGCCGTTGTGTCTGGAGAGGTCACCACCAATGGATATGTCGACGTTCAGGACGTGACAAGGGATGTGATCAAAGAGATTGGCTATACAAAGGCTTCATACCGTTTTGATAGTGAGAGCTGTGGGGTGATTACGACTATTCACAAGCAAAGCCCTGACATTGCCATGGGTGTCGACCGCGAGGGTGCCGGTGACCAAGGAATTATGTTTGGGTATGCGACTCGTGAGACTCCCGAGTTAATGCCCATGACACTTCAATACTCTCATGACATCCTCAAAAAATTAGCGCACATCCGTAAAGAGACCTCTTTGATGCCTTACTTGGGGCCAGATAGCAAAAGCCAAGTCACTGTAGAATACAATGAAGATGGGTCGCCCAAGCGAGTTCACACCCTTGTCGTATCCACTCAGCATGATGATGGTGTAGAGCAAGCCCAGATTCAGGAAGATATTAGGAAGCACGTCTTTTCGGAGGTTATCCCCTCTCACCTTATGGATGACGAGCTCATACTGCACATTAATCCGACCGGTAAATTTGTCATTGGTGGCCCTCATGGGGACACGGGGCTCACGGGTCGTAAAATCATCGTGGATACTTATGGGGGTCGTGGCGCTCATGGCGGCGGGGCTTTTTCAGGGAAAGATCCTTCCAAAGTAGACCGATCCGCAGCCTATGCTGCTCGTAATGTAGCCAAAACGATCGTCGCTGCAGACCTCGCCGACGAGTGCTTGGTTCAATTATCCTATGCTATTGGTGTGGTAGAGCCTATTTCCATCCATGTCCACACGTATGGGACAGGCAAAGCTTCCGATATCGCATTATCAAATGCCATTCCAAAAGTCTACGACCTAACCCCTTCGGGGATTATTCGGGCATACGACTTAAAGCGCCCAATCTACCGACAAACCGCGGCGTATGGGCACTTCGGCCGTGATGAATTTCCATGGGAGAAGGTCACAAAAGCAGACGAGCTCCATAACGCATTATAAAGACGGGCCAAACACCACCGCATTGACGGTGAGTCTTTGAGTCCCCATCCAAAACGCTCGGAAATTCGGATTATCAGCAAACAAGATCACTTGTCCTCTGCCGCTATTTTCCACCACAAGGGCTGCATGTCCTGTAATGGTTTCTTTCGAGTCAGGGTGCATGTATCCAGCCGCGAGTGGATTGTCTGTATAGACTAGCGGGGATGTATAAGGATTGTCTGGGACGACGAGCGCTCCATTAGAATTCTTAAATAATGGCATCCAGCCGTCTTGTGTGTCGACGCCATACAACAGCGGGTGGGTGAAGTCCGCGTCGGCTTTAAAAATCGCTCCCCCTAGCGCCTTCGCCCCGCGGTCATTCGAAGCGTTGGCATATACTCCTCTTTCTGGGGTGTCCGTAGTTGACTCTGACTGGGTTGTTTCCGTAGAATGAAGCCCAGCACGTCTTGCCCAAGAGACAGCTCCCCGCTGCACAATCAAAGTGCCACCGCTGCGCACCCATGATTTCAAACCATCTACCCAAGGAGCATCAACAGAGCCTAAATAGGCTGTTGGTAGAAACACGTGGGTATAGGAGTCAAAAGACGAACCATTCAGCGATGTATTATCTAGAACCGTGACAGGAAGTTCCATCCGCTGATCAAACAAAAACCATATCTCACCCGCTTCGTTACTGCTCGTTCCTTCCCCGCCAAGAATCGCAACTTTTGGTGCCTCAAGCGTAGCGATAGAGGGGCTTCCAAGGTCAATTCCATCGAATGCCAATCCACTGCTTACCTCATGCACAGACACATGAAATTCTTTTGCTGCCTCATCAATCACCTCTTGAACTTTCTCCTTTTCATGACTTTGCAGTCCATATGGAATCCAAATGGAGCCTGGGTCTAGAGATAACGTTTCATTTCCATGCCGCACTGTGGATCCTTTCATTAAGGCTTTGGTGTGAATGCCTTCTCCCTGAAGATGGAATAATAGTGCGGGGGCATAGTAATCGTCCCAAGCAAACACAGCACCTACAGCATCTGACGATGGTAGAACTTTTTTAAACTCACCTTCAAGGTCTAGCCAATCTCCAGACCATTCAACAGAGCGGAGGCTTAAAGACTCATAGGCTCTGCGGTCCAGCTTCCCAAAAGGCACATCCATTGAATAAGGAAGTGTCCAGGCGGAAACATCATAAAATAGAGAGTCTGAAAACTGTGTCGATTCATCAAATAAAGAGAAAATTAATCCCGCCTGAGGCTGTTCTGTTGGGATGACCCACGCCTCACCTGCTTCAAACGTTGCTCCATCTACGGTCACTTGTTGGGCCAGCTCAAAGAACTCTATTCTCTGGTGATCAAAAATATCGGCTATGTGCGCATTTTTCGAGCCATCTTTGGATGACCCTACGATATAGGCTTTCACCTCTTGGCTTTTTGCACGATCTACATTGAATGCCGCTGTAGTTCTCATAAAATCCAATAACTCAATACGCATGGACACCCCTGCTTCCCAGGTGCTTAGCGATGTCTCCACTTGATTTCGGATGGTTTCTGGGAACGAAAGCAATCCGTTTTGTGAGTCTTGAAGGTGGCCACGAGAACTCGCCTGCTCAAATAATATCCCAATGGTCCCTTGCACGTCGGGAAATGTAGAGCCCTTCCCATAATAGAAATCATCAAAGCTCTCTTTACTATAATAGAGTGAGCCTATATCGTCGAGGCGTTTTGCATGAAACTCCGCAATCTTGCCCGTCAGCGTCTGATTTAGAGAACGAGTCCCTGGATTTGTTCTAGACGGTATCCCAGGTTGAAAGAAAAACGTGCTATTTGTTCCCATTTCATGGTGGTCAGTCAAAATATTTGGTGGAAACGACTGAAATGCACGAATTCTGGCTCTACTCTCAGGTTGCGTTACAGGTAGCCAATCGCGATTCATATCAAACCAGTAGTGATTAGTCCGTCCTCCAGGCCAAATTTCATCATATTCCCGATGATTTGAATCCCCATTAGGATGCATTGATTTGTGCATATTTGCCCAGGTTGCAAATCGATTCAATCCATCTGGATTGAGTGATGGATCTAGAATAATTATGGATTGATCTAACATTCTTTCCACTGTTGGCCCTTGGGCTGCGGCCAGAAAGTAGGCAACTGCCAACGCTGCATTCGACCCACTGGGCTCATTACCATGTATGGAGTAATTCATATTTATCACCACGGGCATCTCTTCCAAAGATAGACTCGAGGAAAGTTCTGGATCTCGAAGATTTCGTTGATTCTGCTTGATCTGATCTAATCGAGCATGATTTTCTGGCGATGTAATGGTTAGTTGAACAATCGGTCTATCCTCATGTGTTTTCCCAATCTCTTGAAAAGTGACTCTGTCGCTCGTTTCAGCAAGCTCTTTCATGACCATCACAAGCTTGTCATGAGTTACATGCCATTTCCCAATTGGATGTCCCATCACCTCTTCAGGTTTTACCACATCAGGATCATACGCTATCTCGGGTAGATACGCTTCCACAGCCGCACCTTCTTTTGCAAGCTCAACAGACGAGAAAGACCAAGGCTTTGAAAAGGGTAACGTTTGTGCTGACACGCTTTGAATTCCGAACAGTAGGACGATCCATAGTCCTGAATAGATAAAAAGGGATGTTTTTGAGTACTTTTTCATAATGAATAATGGTTGGAGTAGAACGTCTTCTTTGGTGTCCATAATTGATTTAATCGTGGGATTCAATGGACCCACAAACCCATGCATTGGTTTCATTCTTTTTGGCAATTGATAACACTGCATCTACCGATGTTTCCGGGACGATAGCCATACAACCAAGACCTAGATTAAATGCTTTTCTCATCTCGGCTTCTTCAATATTTCCCGTCTTTTGTATGAGTGAAAAAATGGGATTCCACTGCCAGCTTTGCCAGTCCATCACAAGTTTTTGTTCTTTGGATAGCACACGTGAGGTATTCCCTTCAATTCCACCTCCTGTAATATGAGAAAAAGCATGCACTTCTGTCGATTCTAAACACTCATGAATAATCCCCAAATAGGATTTATGAATGTGAAGAAGTGCTTCACCAACACTTTCCCCTAGCTCAACCACTCTATCGGCTACATCATATTTTTCAAATAGAACTTTACGAGCTAGTGAATATCCATTCGTATGCAATCCTGTAGATTCAAAGCCAACACAAACATCTCCTACTTGAACCTTAGATCCATTCAGTATTTTTGATTTGTCAACAATGCCAACAATCGTACCCGCTAAATCAAACTCACCCGCCTGATATAAATCTGGCATTTCAGCAGTTTCACCTCCAATAAGTGCAACACCATTTTCTTTGCATGCGACGGTAAAACCGCGTATCACATCTGTTGCTACAGCTGTTTCAAGATGACCCGTTGAGAAATAGTCTAAAAAGAAAAGAGGTTTTGCTCCACAAACGGCAATATCATTGATACAATGATTCACTAAATCTTGACCTACTGTATCATAGATTCCCATTTTGAATGCCACCAAGAGTTTTGTTCCAACACCATCTACACTACTTACCAAAACTGGCTCATCGTATTGATCAAAGGGTGGCTGAAAGAGGCCACCAAAACCACCAATGGATGAAATCACGCCAGGGGTATGAGTTTCCTCAATAGAAGCTTTAATGGAAGAGACAAGTTCATCTCCTTTTTCAATATTGACACCAGCATCTTTATAGGTGAGAGGTTTCTTCATATACACTTATCCACAGGCTTTAATGTTGTTTAAAAGGTATTAAAAAAAACCTTTGTAATAGTAGGGAGGTTCATTTCGGTGGATAAGCATGTTATTCACAAACACAATTTAATATCTGAACAACAGGTGGATAAATGGGTGGATAAAAGAACCCCTTATTGTTGTCTATTATTCAAAAACAATAGATTTCACACGCTTACACATAATTTATACATTTATAAAGCTTTACAATTCTAGTGTTGATGATAAAAGGGTTTGAGGGTGTGGACAACGAACCAATAATGTGGATAGTTTGGTATTGTGCATCTTGCTTTCAAATTTCCCACAACTTCTCCACACAGAGAACCTACTTGTTCACAGGTCATTCACACGTCAAAAACCCCAATTAAACGATGAAAGTAGTCCTACAAAGAGTTAAAAAAGCAACGGTTTCTCCTGAAGGTGAAACGCAAAGAAGCATTGACCAAGGCCTTCTTTTATATGTTGGGTTTGGACATCATGAAACTGCGGAAACCCTCCAGTGGATGTGCCAAAAAATATGTAAGCTCAGGGTTTTTTCAGATCAAGAGGATAAGATGAACCTTTCTGTGGAAGATGTGAAAGGGGATTTAATGATTATTTCTCAATTCACACTTTATGGAGAAACAAAGAAAGGAACTCGACCAAGCTTTATACAGGCTGGTCCTCCAGACAAATCCAAAATCTGGTATCAACAGTTTATACAGCTTTGTAAAGAAAGCGGCCTACGCGTCGAATCTGGAACGTTTGGGGCACATATGGAAATAGACTCCATAAACGATGGACCGGTAACCTTACTCATAGAACGATAGAGATAGGGCGTTCTATGAGATAGATTTTCCCAGTTGCTTATAGGGAGTCTATCACCGACTGAATGCGAGAAAAGACCTCTTCTACAGTCCCAATTCCAAGAATAGAGTATACCGTCCCTTTAGATTCGTAGTATCCTTTAACGGGTGTTGTCTCTTTCTGATACACATCTAAGCGATGTTGAATTTTTTCCTCTGTATCATCGCTTCTTCCCTCCCCTCTTGAGAGTAATCGCTGCAAAAGCACGTCATTAGGAACATCAAGCATAATGAAGGCATCGATGCTGGCATTGACCTCCTTCATCACATCTTGTAACCCTTCAGCCTGAGCAACTGTCCTGGGAAAGCCATCAAAAACCACACCCTTTTCAAACGCTGGTTTTTGGAGTTCTTCTTTCACCATATCCAATACAATGGAGTCAGGGACAAGCTCACCAGCATCAAGGATGGATTTCACTTGCTTGCCAAGAGACGTTTCGTTGCTTATGTGAGCACGAAACAAGTTTCCAGTGGAAAGGTGGCCCAGGCCGTACTCGAAACATACAGACTGAGCTTGTGTACCCTTTCCAGCACCTGGTGGTCCAAATAATACCAGGTTCATACTTAGGACTCCTTGTTTGGATCGCGCTCAGCGATACGGGCCGCTTTACCCGTTAAGTTGCGTAAGTAGAAAAGTTTGCTACGACGCACCTTTCCGTATTTCTTCACTTCAATTTTCGCAATAAAAGGGCTGTAAAGTGGGAAAACACGCTCTACTCCAATGCTTCCTGACATTTTGCGAACGGTAAATGCCTGATTAGATCCGCTCCCCTTACGGTTCAAAACGACACCTTGGTATTGCTGAATCCTCTCTTTATCACCCTCTCTAACACGATAATGTACATTTACCGTGTCACCTGAGTTAAAGTCAGGGATATTTTCGTTGTTAATCACCGTCTTTTCGACGATATCTACTTTGTTCATACGGTTCTCCTTGTCAAAGGATTATGGTTTTGATTGATACTTTTCAAACAAATCGGGTCGGACCCGCTTTGTAAGCTCTTCTGCTTGTTCTTGTTTCCACTGGCGGATTCGTTCGTGATCACCAGAACGCAATACATCTGGTACTTCGTGCCCTCTAAAGGAGGATGGTCGCGTGTAGACAGGCCCCTCCAGCAAACCATCTTGAAAGGAATCTGTCATAGCACTATCCACATCGTTGAGAGCATTGGGCAACAGCCGAACAACGGCATCCACAATGCATAATGCGGGAAGTTCTCCTCCAGAGTAGACAACATCACCAAAAGAGTACTCTTTGGTGATTAAGTGATCTCTAACTCGTTGATCTACCCCCTTATAATGACCACAAAGGAGGATGAGGTGTGATTCCAAAGAAAGCTTTGTTGCCTCTTCTTGATCAAAGGGAGCACCCTGTGGGCTTGTATAAATCACAAGGGGCTTTGTTTGCCCAGACTCCTTCTGTATGTGTTCCACGGCATCAAAAATTGGCTGTGGCGTAAGAACCATACCCGCGCCACCTCCGTAAGGAATGTCATCAACCTTATTATGTTTGTCCGTGGAGTACTCATGCAAATCGTGTGTTTGAATGTCCACGAGGCTGCGCTCTTGTGCCCGACCTACGATACTATGAGTAAGAGGGCTTTGGAGCAAAGAGGGTACCGCGGAGAGCAAATCTATTCTCATGGCGCCTCCTCCAGAAACATTTCAAGGTTCGTGCCCTGCAACACCTCCGAGCTGTCTAGCTGCAAAAACTCTTCAATGAAGGGGACCGAGATCTCCTCACCAGAAATATGCTCTATGAGAACAATAGGGTGAGCGGGCGTTTCGTCTTGGCGCAGAACAAGTCCAAAAAAGGCACCATCATTGTAGACCCTTAGGCCGATTAACGATTCTTCTTCTGCGGATTGATCCAATGCTAGACTCCACTCGTCGGTTGCATCTACCCATAGAGATTGATCTCTAAGAGCGTCTGCTTGATCTCTACTTTGAATCCGATCCAGTTTGAGAAAGAACATTGCTCCTTTAGAGGCCGAAGCACCCTTCTGGAGCGTGAGTTTTTCGATCCTGTGAGGAACAAACTCCCCTCGACTTGATCGAAGATACCCAGTTAAGCCCGTTGCTAAATTTTGTTCAGCACCGGGTCTGGGGAAAAAACGACATTCACCATGAAGCGAATGGCTCTTTCCAAAGTGTCCCACTTCAAGATAGGGGGATGTGTCTCCTCCCGGCTTTAGCGGACTGACTGTCATGCTTCAGGCGCGTCTTTTTTAGACTCTTCTTCAGCAGGCGCTTCCTCAGCAGGTGCGTCTTCAGCTTTTGGCTCTTCAGCAGGCGCTTCCTCAGCAGGTGCGTCTTCAGCTTTTGGCTCTTCAGCAGGTGCTTCCTCAGCAGGTGCGTCTTCAGCTTTTGGCTCTTCGGCCGTGGCCTCCACTACAGCGCCTTCCTCAGCAGGTGCATCCTCCGCAGCGGCCTCCGCCTCAGCCGGAGCCTCTTCCTTAGGCGCTTCAGCAGCTTCCTTCGCCTCTTTTGCTTTTTTCACAAGTTTGTCCTTAAAGGCCTTCTCTTCATCCTCAAGAATTTTAGCAAGTTGTTCCTTACGCGTCATGACCTGGGCCATACGCTCATCTCGCCCTTGTTTCCATTCAGCGAGAGCTGCCTCAATCTCTTCGTCGGTTTTACCCCAACGCTGAAGGTGCATTTTTAGGAGAATACCTTCTCCTTTGAGCAAGTTCCTAACCTTGTCGGTTGGTTGGGCGCCTACACTGAGCCAATGCATAGCGCGAGACTCATCGATGAGGACATGTTTATTCTCACTGACATTATCATACCGGCCGATTTGTTCAATAATGCGACCATCACGCGGCGAACGGCTGTCCGCAACGACGATATGATAGTATGGACGTTTTTTCCGTCCTTTTCGTTGTAATCGAAGCTTAATCAAAAGTTGACTCCTTTACGTTTATTTAGGGTTATGTGGTTGTTTACTGAAACATGTTTGGAAGTCCTTGTTTCCCCATTCCTGGAAGACTTGGCATTCCGGGAATCCCACGCCCCATGCCGCCAAGTTTGTTCATGGACTTCATCATTTTCTTCATCTGCTCAAATTGCTTCACCAGGTCATTCACGTCTTTTACTGTGTTACCTGAGCCAGAAGCGATCCGCTTTCGACGCGCGGCATTCAACAAGTCTGGATTTGCACGCTCTGCAAAAGTCATAGACTGTATAATAGATTCTGTTTTTTTGAATGCAGAGTCATCAATTTCTTGCCCGGCAAGCGCCTTTCCTGCCCCGGGTATCATCCCCACTAGCTCATTCAAGTTTCCCATCTTTTTGATCTTTTGGATCTGATCTAAGAAATCGTTGAGGTCGAAACTGTCCGACTTAATTTTTTTGGAGAGTGCGCGAGCCTGCTTCTCATCATACTGCTGCTGAGCCCTCTCCACAAAAGAGACAACGTCGCCCATGCCCAGGATCCGCTTGGCAAGGCGATCAGGGAAAAACGGAGTGAGGGCATCAAGCTTTTCGCCATCACTCAGGAAAAGAATAGGCTTATTCACCACAGAGCGAATGGATAATGCCGCACCCCCGCGAGTATCACCATCCATTTTGGTCATGACGACCCCATCAAAATCGAGGGTATCATGAAACTGTTTCGCGGTGTTGACTGCATCTTGACCGGTCATGGAGTCGACGACAAACAGGGTCTGTGACGCATTAACCTGACGATGAATGTCAGACACCTCCTCCATCAACGCTTCATCGACATGCATCCGACCAGCCGTATCAATAATGACCGTGTCGTATCCCAATGACTTAGCCACTTCTACCCCCTCTTTGGCCGCACGACGTGCGTCTTGTACATCTACAGAATGAACGGGGACGTCAATTTGACTTGCCAGTGTTTTTAACTGATCCACAGCGGCTGGCCTGTAGACATCCGCAGCCACCAAAAGAGGCTTTCTCCCTTTGTCTTGTTTGAGATGTCGAGCAAGTTTGCCAGAGAAAGTGGTTTTTCCAGAACCCTGGAGCCCCGCGACAAGAATGACTACGGGGGACTTTCCAGATAAATCTAACTCCTTGTGTTCTTCGCCGAGCGTAAACACAAGCTCGTCATAGACGATTTTTGTAAACTGTTGTCCAGGATTAACGCTCGTAAGGACATCTTGGCCAAGGGCTTTCTCTTGAACGTTTTGAGTAAAGGACTTTGCGACATCAAAATTGACATCAGCGTCGAGAAGAGCTCGACGAATTTCGCGGACCGTTTCAGCAACATTTAGCTCACTAATGCGTCCCTCGCCTTTCAGCGACTGCAGAGCTCGGTCTAATTTGGAGGATAAATCTTCAAACATAACTTTCTACGCACGAATGCGTTCCTTGGATTGAGCGATTACGGCGATGACGTTCGTGTCATTGCACACTCGCAAAAAGCAAAGTCTTAAAAGGTAAGGCAGTTTATGGGGATAAAAAAATGATTTATCGTTACCACCTTACCGTTTGGCGCGGTATTTTGGCTTAAATGTACAGCACAACAAATACAGAGGAATGATGGCTGAGGGATTATTAAAAGGAAAAAAAGGAATCATTTTTGGAGCACTGGACGAGCGATCCATAGCCTGGAGGGTTGCGCTAGCGGCTCATCGTGAGGGGGCGCAGTGCGTGCTCACAAATGCACCGATTGCGCTACGGCTGGGCACGCTTAACGCATTATCTGAAGAAATCAGCGCTCCCATTATCCCATGTGACGTGACGGATCAAGAGGCCATTGCAGATTTATTTGCCCAAACAAAAGAGCATTTTGGCACCGTTGATTTCATACTGCATGCTGTTGGGATGAGCCCGAATGTTCGAAAGGGGAAGGCTTACACAGATTTAAACTATACGTGGGTTCATCAAACACTGGACATCTCGGCAATGTCTCTTCACCGAGTGCTCCAACAAGCCACTCAAGATGAAATGCTTAATGATGGGGCAAGCGTCGTGGCGCTCAGCTACATCGGGGCTCAGCGTATTTTCTCAAAGTACTCAGACATGAACGACGCAAAAGCGTTACTGGAAAGCATCGCAAGGAATTTTGGTAGTAGATTGGGCAAAAGAGGCATTCGTGTGAACACAGTCTCGCAAGGCCCTACAAAAACATCCGCTGGAACTGGAATTAAGGGATTTGATGGAATGTTCACCTTTGCCGAAAAAATGGCCCCCCTTGGAAACCCTACCGCAGACGAATGTGCAGATTATTGTATGACGCTTTTTTCGGACTACACACGAATGGTCACGATGCAAAACCTCTATCATGATGGTGGATTTGCTACATCGGGAATTTCAGAGGAGCTAGTGGAGGCGTTAGAGAAAGCGTTCAACGAAGAGACCGGCACAAACGAAGGGACAGGTAAAGGCGGATGATCGTGCTCGGCATCGACCCAGGGTCAAGAAGAACAGGAATCGCGGTGATCGAGCAAAAATCACCAGGCGGCCCCATGACGATGCTTATGGCTGAAACCTTGCGCTTAGAATCGCTAAAACATCATACAGAGCGATTGCTGTTAATTCATGATTCTGTTGAAGAGGCGATTCGGCTTCACAAGCCTAACTTAATGACCATTGAAACCCCAGTCTACGGCTTAGATCCTTTGGCGATGCTTAAGCTTGGTAGAGCGCAAGCAAGCGCGATTCTAGCGGCAACACGTCATGAGCTTGAGGTGAGAGAGATTTATCCAAAAGCGGTGAAAAAGGCAATCACCGGAAATGGGAATGCATCCAAGGAGCAAGTGGCAGGCATGGTTCAAACCTATCTTCCCGGGCAGGAGCTGCCCACGTCTAAAGATGCTACGGATGCCATCGCTATCGCCCTTTGTGGCATCTTCCATGGGGACTCCATGGCACAAGGCGCGGCGAGCCAGTCGACTCGAACCAAAGGAAACTGGTCTCAGTTTGTCAAAGACAATCCAAGTCGAGTGAGGCCATCATGATTGTATCGTTATCGGGCAAAATCCTTGAGCTTGAAGAGGGAATGGTTGTCATTGATGTTGGTGGGGTTGGGTATGGGGTTGAGGCATCACAGACGACATTGCATCAGCTCCCTTCAGCAGGTTCAGAGGTTAGCTTGAAGATATACCACCACATTACAGATAATGATCAACGACTTTTTGGGTTTCTAGAGCCGTTAGAAAAACGACTTTTTGAGAAACTAATCACAGTCAAAGGGATTGGGCCAAAAGGAGCATTAACCATTCTTTCGGGACACCCATACCCAGATTTATTGGAAATCATCGTGTCGGGTCAAACGACTCGGCTCTCTTCGGTTCCAGGGATTGGGGCGAAAACAGCAGAGAGAATAGTATTGGAGCTTAGGGATAAGCTTGGACAGGTAGACATTACCCACTCGAGGGGGCTGGGGAGTACCGACTCTCCAAATGATGAGGTTCTTTCGGCCCTTGAAGCCTTAGGATATCCAAAGAAGACAGTAGCCGGGGCGCTGCATGAGCTGGCTGGCTCTGCAAACCCACCCACCGAAACAGCAAACTGGATAAAACAGGCCCTGGTGATTTTGAATCGATAAGTTTTGTAAATTCATGTCTATCTTTTGGTTAAAGGTGCTTGATTTGATGGATGATTCTTTATCAAAACCGCCAAGCCAAACGATAGAGTTGAGTGTTGTGGCACAGCATATTCACTATAAATCAAAGGGGAACCGTGGCAAAGAAGAGCATATTAGTTGTAGATGACGAGCATGATCTACTCGATCTGCTGGAATACAATCTTAAAAAAGAAGGATTTAAAGTCTATCTAGCAGACAACGGCGAGAAGGGAATCAACCTTGCCCAAAAACACCAGCCCGATCTGGTGCTCCTGGATGTGATGATGCCTAAAATGAGTGGGTTTGAGGTGTGTGAAGCCCTTCGTCAAGATGCAGACATCAAGAGACTGCCCATTATCTTTTTGACAGCAAAAGATGACGAAGCCTCAGAAGTAGAAGGGCTTACCATTGGCGCAGACGATTACATTACCAAACCCATCAGCACGGTAAAGCTCGTGACGCGAATCAAGGCCTTACTGCGGCGTTATGAGGAGACCGAAGAGTTTGAGGATCAGCTTCGAGCTCTTGACTTGGTGATTGACCGAGATCGATACATCGTGGTTCGTGGAGCAGAAGAGTTTCAGCTCCCACGCAAGGAATTTGAGCTACTGTACTTTTTAATGAGCCGACAAGGCAAGGTTTTAGATCGCCAAACGTTATTAAATAAGGTGTGGGGCGATAATATTTATGTTGTTGACCGCACCGTCGATGTTCATGTCCGAAAAATCCGAGAAAAACTTGGCGAAGGATATATAGAGACGATCAAAGGGGTGGGCTACCGCTTTCGTGAATGAGCTTTCAATCGTTACGGCGAGCATTTTCTAGGGCAGCATTTAGGCTTTCTTTGCCATTATCAGGCATTGTGGCGGCGCTGGTGGGCATCCTTTTGGTATGGCTATCAGACCTCTTTTGGTACTGGATCATCGCAGCCTCTTTAAGCTCTGGGATTTTTATGATGGTGTGTAGCTATGCCATTATCCATTTATACCATTTTGACCGGCTTCGTCAGCTCCACTCTATTCTTCGAAATATCACCAAAAAGGATTTTGGGGAGTATACTGCACGCCAAATCCATCGAGATGAGTTAGATAGCCTGCTCATGCAAGCCATGCGAGCAAGCGAGACCATGGAGCGAGAAATCGCCCGATTAAATCGGATTGAAAATTATCGCAAAGAATTTATTGGGGATATGTCCCATGAGCTCAAAACACCCATTTTTGCGATTCAAGGATTTGTTGAAACGCTTTTGAATGGGGCGATGAATGATCCAAAGGTGAACAAGCAATTTTTGAGTAGGACCATGAAGAATGTGGACCGACTCATTGTCTTGATCCAGGACCTAATGGAGATCTCAAAGCTTGAAACGGGTGAAATGCGCGCCAATATGGAGGATTTTTACCTCAAAGAGTGCTTGCTAGATGTTGTTGACGAGCTGCAGGTTCGGGCTCAAAAAGAGGGGGTGGAGATCCACGTGCAAGACTTTGATAAACACCTCAAGGTTGTGGCGGACCGCGGGCAAATGCGCCAGGTCTTTGTGAACTTGATGGAAAATGGAATTAAATATAATAAACCAGGCGGAAGGGTAGATGTTGGCCTGAAGCCGTTTCCTAAACGGAGTGAAAAAATCCTTTTATACATAAAAGATACCGGCATTGGGATCGCTCAAGAGGACCTAAATCGGGTCACGGAGCGTTTTTATCGAGTAGATAAATCGAGATCTCGCGATAAAGGGGGTACAGGGCTTGGTCTATCGATCGTCAAGCATATTGTCATGGCCCACGGGGAAAATCTCTATCTTGAAAGTGAACCTGGAGGGGGGTCTACATTTAGCGTAACCATTGCGCGCCCCTCCGGAGTGGTATTAAACCCAGAAATGGCAGAGGCGTAACAGCAAACACCGAACGCACCACAACCTAAGTTCTCATGTCAAAATCCCCTAGAATTATCGGAGTTCTCATGGCTGGTGGGTCGGGGACTCGTTTTTGGCCTAAAAGCATGCCGAGCAAGCCGAAACAATTTTTATCGCTTTTTGGCAACCGAACCATGCTTCAAAACACCGTGAGCCGGCTTGACGGGTGGATAGAGCGCGAAGATTGGCGGGTCGTAACCAATGCAGCGTACCGTGAACTGGTTCAGCGCCAGCTGCCCTGGATGTCGACGGAACAAATACTGGGCGAGCCTGTTGCTAAGAATACAGCCCCGTGTATCGCGGCAGCTGCGGCTAGTGTGTCGTCAGGAATTAGGGCGGATGCCGAGGGAGCGCAGGAAGACCCAGTGATGGTCGTGATGCCCTCAGATCATGTGATTCAGGACCCCAAGGCGTTTCAAGCGGTGTTAGACCACGCTGTAGAGGTTGCCATTCAAAGCGATGCGCTTGTAACGATAGGCATTTCGCCGACGCATCCAGAAACAGGCTATGGATACATTCAATTTGAAAGCCCATCCAGCGCCCAAAACAGCTCACCCCTTGCGGCATCATTAAATGAGAGAGTTCAGGATTATGAGGTCAAGGCGTTTCGCGAGAAACCAGACCGCCAAACGGCTGAACTGTACCTAGAGAAGGGAAATTATGTCTGGAATAGCGGATTGTTTGTTTGGCGACTCTCTTCCTTTTTGGAGGCGCTCAAAGAGACCATGCCAGACCTGTATGAGCAGTGTGAATCGCTTGCCTCAAAAGGGATGTCTGAAGAAGCCATTCGTCTCTTTTTTGAGGAAGCAGAATCGATTTCTATTGACTATGGGCTCATGGAAAAGGCTACAAACGTCCGGGTGGTTCCAGGTGAATTTGGCTGGAATGATGTGGGTAGTTGGACGGCTGCCTATGATTTAGCCGCCAAAGATTCTGATGGCAATGCATCCAACGCCGAAGCGCTTGTTTCTGTGGGCGCCATGAATAATTATATTGATGTCGACGAAGGGACAGTGGTTGGGATTGTGGGGGTTGAGGGGCTGGCTGTGGTTCAATCCGGGGATCGATTGTTGGTATGCCCTATCGATCAGGCGCAAGAGGTAAAAAAAATCGTGGATGAACTGAAGAATCGCCAGTGAAACCGCGCGCGAGAAGCTGTGCCTGCCTAACGGAGCTTCAAATCCAGAGCACTTGCTGATCATGGGCCAAACGAATGTTTGGTGGTAAGCCATCATGAGTTTGCTGTGTATCCACACTACCATTCATATGAATAAAGTAGGTTTGGGAGACATCTAGAGTCTCCACTAGCTCAACGGCTTGCTCAATCGTGAAGTGGCTTGGATGCCCATGACCCCATCGAAGAGCTCCGAGGATTAGTATGTCGGCCCCCTCTACAAGAGGTCGGGACGTGTCGGGTAGGCCTGATATATCGGTCAGGTATACAAGCTCATTGATGCGATACCCTAAAATTGGAAGTGAGCCATGGAGAATGGGGATGGGGGTAATCGTCGCATCCCCAACCTCAAAAGGCCCCTCAACAGGAATGCAATCTATATGTGTTGATCCAGGGTATCGATCCGAGCCAAACAAATAGTCAAATCTGTGCTGAATCGAGCTCAAAATACGCTCAGATGAGTAGCAGGGGATGGATTTACCGGCATCATAATTAAACGAGCGTAAGTCATCGATGCCTGTGACATGATCCATGTGCTCATGAGTCACAAGAAGTGCGTCGATCGAGGATAATCCGCTGGCAAGAGTTTGGAGTCTAAATTCTGGGCCTGCATCAATGAGGATAGAGGCCTCCTCGGTTTGCACCCAAAGAGAGCACCGTGTTCGCTGATCACGAGGGTCGGAGGAGATAGACTCAGCCCCAAAGCCGCCAGCAACAGGCACGCCCATGGAGGTTCCTGTTCCGAGAAAGATGACTCTCATGATGAATCGGAGGCTTGGGACACATCTTGTTCACCGGGGGAGCGATGATCTTCCTGCTCATCAGGGGAGTGATCAATAGACTGCCTTTGCGCCTCCTTTGCCCAAAACTCATCTAGGAGCTTCCGAACAGAAGGTTTGATGAAGGTTTGCTCCGTGGCAGGATCGCGCTGGAGGACTCGTGCTAAGGCGCCAATTTGAGACTCTACAGTGCGTCTTGTGTTTAACACAATGCATTTTTCACCCGAAATCACACAGTGATCACTCACAAAGCTCCCTTTTTCTTTGCGAATAGAATACCCGATCGCTTCTGCGAGGGCTTCAAGCTCTAAGACAACTTTTTCGGGCTTCATGATAGAGAGGGTGAAAGACTACGGTTACTCGCAACATTAAAATGAGACGCCAACCATCGCACCCCATCCCGAAAGATCGTAATCATACAACTCGCCATCAATTTCATAGCTCGATGTTTCTGCAGTTATCCGAATAAACAATCCCGCATTAAGGGCCTTAGGTCGAGCCCGAAGCTCCCCATGAGCGTATAGGCCCTGAAAGGTGCCTCCAAAGATGGAGCCTTGTGAGTTGCTAAAGCCAAATGCGCCACCGCCGCCCATTAAGAAGGAAAGCCCATTTCCAGCAGATCGAGCCACGACATCGAATCCTCCTCGAGCTTGGAAAGAGCTTTGTGAAAAGATCGAGGGGCTTTTGTCGAGAGAGACTTTCATAAACTCAGTACGAATCGCAACGGGAGCCAAGAGTTGAAAGGATGGATTCTCTCCGGCAATGAGTAAGCGACGCCCTAGCTCTGCATAAATAGACCTTGCTGCAGGATCTTCTAAGCCAACGAGGCCATTCGCAAGCCTAAATCCCAATTTTAGGGAAGGTAATTGTGCCTCTAGCGTAACCATCGGGTGTTCAAACCCAAAATCAGCCTCTCCTTGGGTAAGATTACCCGACGACTCAAAATGTACAAAGGTAAGGCCTGTTGACACCGTGACATTGTTCAAGAAGGTTCGTGGGCTTGAGTCTAAAGACTCTGTAAACATTTGAGCCGACACATGTTGTGGCGCAACGAAGAGGATGCACATTAAAAGGAGCTTAGCGGATAACGCATTTCTTGGATGTAGCATGGTTTGGAACGAAGAGGGAGTGTTGATGGTTTTTACAAAATACAAGACTATCGTATTGCAGACTAACCTATTGAAACTGTACCATGAAAATAGTTGCATTAATGATTCCATTCCTTTTCGGTCTTTTTGGCTCAAATGTCAGTCACGACCCTGCTGTGAAAATCGCTACTTCTGTTCACGAGTTTGAAGTAAAGACGATCACGGGTAAAGAGGTCTCATTAGCAGAGTACAAAGGAAAAGTACTTCTCATTGTAAACACCGCATCAAAGTGTGGATATACCCCACAATACGAGGGGCTACAAGAATTGTACGAAACATATAGAGAACAAGGATTTGAGGTTTTAGGATTTCCTTCAGGTTCCTTCAAACAAGAATTAAGCTCTGACGAAGATATCGCCGAGTTCTGTGATACTCAGTACAGCGTTACATTTCCCATGTTTTCAAAAGTAGATGTTCGCGGGAACGAACAACACCCACTCTTTAGTTTTTTGACTGGTGAACACGACAAAGAGTCCATGGGTAATGTGAAATGGAACTTTGAAAAGTTCATCGTGTCCAAGGACGGTGAGTTGATAAAGCGTTATAGAAGCCGCACGAAGCCAATGGACAAAGACCTTATTGCACTACTCGAGGCTGAATTAGAGAAAGAGTAGTTGCCTCGGCCGCGCGCTGTGCACGGCAACATTTTATACCGATCTCCATCCCGATAGAGGGCCGTAGTTGTTAAGATTACGGCCCTCCTCTTTTTTGGACTAGTGATGAGTTAAACTCAAGACCGATTAACGGCACCTGGAATATCGTTTGAGGCGAAAGTGTCGGTTCAGTTTTAGGATCTGCGAAGAGCAATAGCGGAGAATCTGGAGTATTGGAACTTGCTTGTAAGGTCCCTATATTTCAGATTCTCTATGGTCCGGTAGTTCAGTTGGTAATACACAGATCAGTCATAAGTTATATAAAAACAACAACTAACGAACTCTCATATATGATTACAAGATGATTACAAATCGTTGTTTATTGTCTGTTTGAGGGACCAATGATTACAAGATGATTACAAGTATTCATCATCTGTAATCAGTTCAAGTAAGAACCAGAATAGAAGAGTTCTTTTCTCATCATCATAGATCGGTTGTTAGAATGGAAATGTGGAAGACTGGTGGGATATCAGAACCACTCACCATGTATGATTTACAGGTAATAGTATTCTATCTATTTCTGTTATATTACGTAGTATGTCTTAATTACTAACTTAATTAATATTTTATGGAATATGTTAAATACAGGGATATAAGAGATAAATACTGGTTTAGATACTATCCCTCTTCTAAAACACTATACAATATCTTAAACTTCATAACATTCTTATTCATCATCATAGGTATTCTTTTGTTTGTTGGAACTATTATTAGTTTTACTGATGGTGGATTATTAAGTGGGATATTTGGTCTTTGGGTAGGAGGAGTTTTTGTTGCAATACTGATTCAGATATTCATTTTTAGTTTTCTGAAGGAAATGATCAAATTCCAAGTAGATAAAAACTTCTATTACTACGTTTCATGTAGTGAAGATTTGAAGAAGATCGTAGAGGATGAAAAGAGTGAGTAACAACCACAAGTGTGATGAAGGTGAAGAAACATCTTCACTTCTTGGAGTTGTGATAATTCACTCCCCCTGTAATACAGAGTTTATTTCCTTCAATCTGTTCTTGGTATTCAGTTTCCTTGATTGTGATATAGATAGTTCTTTACTGGTGTGTAAGTAGTATTTCTCTATCGTCTGTATTTTGTTTCTGGTCATCTGTGAAAGGACCACAAATGAGGAGTTTTTTGAGTGTAGTTCATAGTTTATCATCATATCCCTCAAATCGTGAGTTGAACTTATACCATAATCGGAAAGTCCATTTCCTTCAATCAAGAACTTTGTGAAATACTTCCGTAGTGTATCAACATATGTTGGTATAAGGAGTATCTCGTTTGAGAACATATATAGAATTGTATCAACTATATTGGTTTGATAGGTAGGTTTTAGGTGGTGTATTTCAAGGTAGGTTTCTTTATATGGGATATGTTCAGGTGGTTTCACCCACGAAAACACATCAAAATCCACATTTACTGAACCCCATTTTCTCTTCCAATAAATGTTGAAGATATATCCATTATCATCAGTTTCCTCCAAATATGAAAAACCACCTTTCGTAGTGTGTTTGTCATCTTTTATTGTCTTTGACTTATATGTGGTTGTTAGTTCTCCGATACGAAATCCATATACAAGTTGGAGGAAAGAGGTGAAGAATATGATCTTCTCTTTTTGGACTATACCTGTTTTGATATACTCTCTCCAAGTATCCCTCATTTCCTTACTACAAATCTTCAATAGGTTTATGTATTTCTCTTCTGTGTAGAAATCAGGACGAACTTTGTCCCTTATATTGACTGAATACTGATTCTTGATGTATATAGAAGTTATGGGGTGGTAAGGAATAACCTTTTTCCCACTTCTTGGTTCTACCAACTCATCAAGGAACTGACGGAAATGAACGAGAGTCACTCTTATCGTTGATGGTTTTAGTCCTTTATCAACCAACCATGATATGTAGTCATTTACATACTCCTTGAAACTCTCTCTTTGTAAATCTTTTACTGAAATTGGGTTCAAACCAACAAATTCCCTGAACTTTCTAATGTGGGATATGATGTCCTGAATAGTTTTCTTTGTTCTTTCTACTCCTCGTTTATTGTCTGAACCTTCACTCCGTAGTTTGAGTATGTAATCATCTATGACTTTTAGAAGAGAGGTTCCCTTTTTGGTATAAGTCCCAACCCCTTCTCTTGTTTTCTCTTTGAGTATTTTGGTTGAGTAGATGAATGAGTTGATTTCTTCTCCTTTCTTATCAACTGGACAAAGATAGATTAGACGATTGGAACCCTTTGATTTATTGAAATACCAATAGTGTTTGTCCCCTCGTTTGATGATTACAAACGAACCCTTGGGAATTGTTTTTTCTGTGTCTTGTAAGTATCTTTGAAGTTCGTTTGAGAAACCGAATTGTTCTTTCATAACTCTGTAATCGTAATCATACAAGGAAGAAAAGGAAAACCCGAAATGATTACAAGAATGATTACAAGAATGATTACAAATGGAACTGACAAATCCATAAGTTATTGAAAATCAATGGTATATACTTGGTCCGGTAGTTCAGTTGGTTAGAACGCCTGCCTGTCACGCAGGAGGTCGCGAGTTCGAGTCTCGTCCGGATCGCTCACGTTGGCAACCCTCTTCTAAATCTCATGAAGAGGCATCGTAAGACATTAAAAAACAGTCATTTATGAACGCTTACGATGTTGTGGTCATAGGGGCTGGGCATGCTGGTTCCGAAGCCGCAGCTGCAGCCGCAAAAACAGGATCAAGGACACTGCTCATCACGATGAGTCTCGAAGCCATTGCCAGGATGTCTTGTAATCCTGCTATGGGTGGTGTTGCAAAGGGTCAATTGGTGCGAGAAATCGATGCGCTTGGTGGCCTGAGTGGCATTGTCAGCGATAGGAGTGGTGTCCAGTTTCGACTCTTAAATCGAAGCAAGGGGCCTGCAATGTGGTCCCCACGCTGTCAAAGTGATCGACAATTCTATTCTCAGATCATGAGAGAGGAACTGGAATCGATAGATAATTTAGATTTTCGACAAGATGATGTCACTGAGCTCATTTTTACTGACGACGGGAGCGCTATCAAAGGGGTTCGGACCCTAACAGACTATGAAGTCCATGCGAAGGCTGTCGTAGTGACAAGTGGCACATTTTTAAATGGGTTAATTCATATTGGGGAGAAACAATATGGCGGGGGGCGCTCAGGCGAACGAGCCTCCAAGGGAATCTCGGCTAGCCTGGAATCTATGGGTTTCGAATTGAGTCGACTCAAAACGGGGACACCGCCACGTATTGACGGCCGTAGTGTGAATCTTGATGCTCTAGAAATTCAATATGGGGATGATGACCCAGTGCCATTTTCTTTTATGACAGACAAGCTGCCTTCGCAACAAGAGCAGCTTACGTGCTGGATTGGATACACGGACCCCACAGTACATGAGGCTTTGAGAGGGGGCTTTGATCGAAGCCCGATGTTTAATGGACGCATAAAATCGGTTGGACCGCGGTATTGCCCAAGTATTGAGGACAAAATTCATCGATTTGCAGAACGAGATCGACACCAGCTCTTCCTAGAGCCAGAGGGATGGAATACCTATGAGATGTATTTAAATGGTTTTTCAACGTCACTACCAGAAGAGGTTCAAATTGAAGCGCTGAACAAAATCGAAGGCTTTGAAAAGGCTCGTATGATGAGACCCGGCTACGCGATAGAGTATGATTATGTGCCCCCACATCAAATTAAACGGACCATGGAGACGAAAATCATCTCAGGTCTGTTTTTTGCTGGGCAGATTAATGGAACCACAGGTTATGAGGAAGCCGCTTGCCAAGGACTAATGGCAGGAGTAAACGCTTCTTTATCGGTTCAAGGCAAGGATCCATTTGTTTTGTTACGATCACAAGGGTATATCGGGGTGCTGATTGACGACTTGATTAGCAAGGGGACAGAAGAGCCTTATAGAATGTTTACTTCAAGGGCAGAACACAGAATATTATTGAGGCAGGACAATGCCGATCAACGATTGACGGAAATTGGACATGCGCTTGGCCTTGTGACCGAAGAGCGGTATGCCCGTTTCCAACAAAAAATGGAAAAATGCCTTGCATTAGAGCAGTGGGTTGAGTCTACATCGATCAAGCCTGAGCAAATAAACCCGCTGCTTGAATCCATGGGAAAGTCCCCCATTAAACAGTCTGTAAAGGCAACAGCGATTATTGGTAGACCTGAGGTGTCACTCGAGATGCTCATCGATGCGGCAAGCGATCGCGAAAGATTAGACGCTATAGGGGCAACTCATCCAGAGATCATGCATACGATTGAAACACAGTTTAAGTATGCAGGGTATATTGAAAAGGAATTTGAAATGGTTGAGGAGCTAAAAAAACAAGAAGAGCTCACTATCCCTGAGTCCATCCATTACAATAAGATCAAAAGTTTGAGCTCAGAAGGAAAATCTAAACTTGAGCATGTGCGCCCAGAAACCCTAGGACAGGCAAGTCGAATCTCTGGCGTATCGCAAAGCGACCTTGCGGTGCTCTTGGTCTATTTAAAAGGATAATGTTTCACGTGAAACAATCAGACACGCTGCGTGCTTGCAAGAAGCTGGCCGCAGAGCATAGCATGGCTCTAAATCACTATGCAGACAGACTGCTCTGGTGGAATGAGAAAGTGAATCTCGTCAGCAGGGATGTTTCACGTGAAACAATCATGAGTCACATTGAGCACTCATTAACACTGAATGCGTGGCTTAGCCCCATATCTCATTGGGTGGATGCAGGCACGGGTGGAGGGTTGCCTGGCATACCTTTAGCCATTGTGAATCCAAGCCTATCGTTTACCTTGAATGACATTGTCCAGAAGAAATGTACAGTCTTGAAATCGATTGTGAGGGAGTTGGGGTTGCCTAATGCGCAAGTGCAAGAAGGGTCCGTTGCCGATGTTCAGCTTGACCCTAAGACTGGTATTTGCACCAAACATGCATTCAAAATACCACAGCTTCTAAACTTGATTGGAGGGCAGTCGTCTCAACCAGGTGCAATCTTATGGCTAAAAGGGTTTGAGGAAGCCGTTCAAGACATTGAGAGCCAATCCGAACAAGCATCTTTTGAAATTCTCAGCCTAGACAGCGGGGAAGACCCATTCTATAAGGGAAAGGCTATTGTGAGGTGGACACCACGCTAATGAAAGATCTTAACTCTACAGAGCGTGTGATGAAAATGTTCTCGTTGATGCAATCTTCAACAAAACGCCTCACTATCAATGAGCTAGCCACATTATTTGGCGTATCTAGACGAACCATCTTTCGAGATCTTAATAAACTAGAGGCAATCGGCCTTCCTATTACCCACGATCCAGTGGAGGGGTATGGCGTAATGAAAGAGTTTAGAATCCCCCCCATCCAGTTTAATCCCAAAGAGCTCTCAACCCTCATGGTTGGCATTCAGTTTGTGAAAGCTCAAGTCAATCAATCGTTAAGTGAAGATGCGACCATGGTTGAAAGTAAAATACGCCAGGTTATTAACCCAGAACTGCGGGCGTTTATGGATCTAATGGCTGAGAGAATGATCATCGATCCAAGCATGACCTTCCAGTCTGAAAAACAAAAAGGAGGAGATTGGTACACACTTTCAGGTGCTATTGCTAGTCAGAAAACAATCACATTTTCGTACCGAAATAAAAAAGGCATCACTGAGGACAGAAAAGTAGACCCATACTTACTCGTTTTTTATACAGATCATTGGAACCTTATTGGATATTCACATGAACGTGAATCGATACGCAATTATATACTAGAAAAAGTAACAAATCTTGTTGTTACAGATGAAAGCTATGCGCCCAAAGTCAAACTTGACGCCAGGGCCCTGATATTTGATTCTGAGAGCGCAGAAACCATGGTTGATGTGCACGTCGACTCGAAAGCATTTAAGCGGTTTAGCGCAAATTTACCCACGAAAATAATTAAGTCTAAACCGGAAAACCCCAAAATGATTAAGGTGACTTTTGGCTTCGATAATCTGGACTATCTTAATGAATGGCTTCTCCAATTCGGAGCAGATATAAAGGTGATCAGTCCCAAAGAGCTAGTGACCAAACGCCAAGAACTTCTTCACAAGATGATTTCATAGATCAGCAATAAATCACGGAAAAGTCACCGCCAACTTTAGGATTCTTCCTCAGTCGTTTCGATCACTTGTGCACTATCCTCATCATCATTCGCAACGCGTGTTACAGCTCCAATTTTGCCGGAGTCGTCTAGCCTCATGATTCTTACACCCTGAGTGTTGCGACCCATCGTACGGATTCCTTTACATTGCATGCGAATCACTTTTCCACGCTCTGTAATCACCATTAGATCATCTTGATCAGAAACTTCTTTTAGCGCAATCAATTTTCCAGTCTTGCCTGTAATCTTCATGGTAATGACTCCTTTTCCACCACGACTTTGTTCGCGATAGTCATCAACCAATGAGCGTTTTCCGTAACCCTGCTCTGCGATGGCTAAAACAGTCGATTCGTGAGTATTCTTCACTATCACCAGATCTACTAAGTGATCATTAGGCCCAAGGTTCATGCCTCGCACCCCTGATGTATTTCGTCCCATTTGTCGTGCTTGCGATTCGTGGAAGCGAATGGCACGTCCATTATCGGCTGCCAACAAAATGGTACTATCCCCATCGGCTAGACCCGCGCCCAACAGACGATCCCCTTCACGTACATTTATGGCAATAATCCCATTACGACGCGGTCTCGAGTACAATTCAAGAGCAGTCTTTTTAATCACACCTTTTTCTGTTGCCATCAAAATGGATCGGTCTTTAATGTACTCTGCATCATCAAGTGATTTGACAGGAACAATGGCCATGACTGAATCTTCTTTCTCAATCTCGATCAGATTCACAATGGCACGCCCTCTGGAGAGACGAGTTCCCTCAGGAATTTCATACACTTTGAGCCAGTAACAACGACCATTTTTGGTGAAAAACAGCAAGAAGTTGTGGTTGGTGGCCACGAATAGATGCTCTACATACTCTTCATCCTTAGTCGTCGTCCCTTTCATCCCTTTGCCACCACGTCGTTGTCGTCGATATCCACTTACAGGCATCCGCTTAATAAAGCCCATATTGGAGATCGTCACTACGACATCTTCGTCAGCAATCATGTCCTCAACATTGAAGTCCTCAGCCGAGTACACAATTTGCGTACGTCTTTCGTCGCCATACTTTTTCTTCAATTCCTGAAGCTCTTCCTTAATAATGGCCGTTTGAGCGTCACGACTCGATAAAATGCGTCGGAAGTCTGCAATTTTATCAACAATCTCACGGTATTCAAGGTCTACCTTGTCTCGTTCAAGGCCTGTGAGTTTCTGCAAACGCATTTCCAGGATCGCTTTTGCTTGGATATCAGTGAGTGCAAATTTCTTGCGAAGCTCCGTATTTGCAATCGCTGGATTCTTGGCTGCACGAATGGTTTTGATCACCTCATCTAGATTGTCTAAGGCAATTTTCAACCCTTCTAAAATGTGAGCACGTGCTTCGGCTTGATCCAGGTCATAAATCGTACGACGAATCACAACCTCAATACGGTGCTCAATAAAGTGACCGATGATCTCTTTGATTGGCATCACCTTAGGACGACCCTTGACAAGGGCAAGGTTGATAATCCCAAACGTACTCTGCATCTGCGTATACTTATAAAGCTGATTCAAGACCACGCCAGAGTTGGCCCCACGCTTTAGCATGATGACAATACGCATTCCATCACGATCCGATTCATCGCGTATCTCTGAGATCTCGGTGATCTTATCAGAGTTAACCTGCTCTACAATTTTTTGGATCAAGACCGCCTTATTTACTTGATAAGGGATTTCGGTCACAACAAGTTGTTCACGCCCTCCACGTAGCTCTTCTGTATTGGCCCGAGCACGCATAACGACGCGTCCACGACCAGTCTCATAGGCCTCCTTCACCCCTTCATACCCATAGATGATTCCACCTGTTGGGAAATCGGGTGCTACCAAGTGCTTCATTATCCCAGCAGTGTCAATCTCAGGTTCATCCATTACCGCCACGACCGCGCCTATAGCTTCAGTTAGGTTGTGGGGTGCCATATTGGTAGCCATTCCCACGGCAATCCCTGATGATCCATTAACAATCAAATTTGGGAACATGGATGGCAGGACGGTTGGCTCTGTGAGGGTATCGTCAAAGTTGTACTGAAAATCGACCGTCTCTTTGTTGAGATCTGTCAGCAACTCTTCGGCGATTTGCTTCATTCGTACTTCGGTGTAACGCATCGCCGCCGCGCCATCTCCATCCACAGATCCAAAGTTCCCTTGGCCATCGACCAGTGGGTATCGAAGTGAGAAGTCCTGAACCATCCGCACGATGGTATCATAAACGGCGCTATCCCCGTGCGGGTGATATTTACCCAACACTTCCCCAACAATACGTGCAGACTTTTTGTATGGACGATTGTGAAGCATTCCCAGCTCACTCATCCCATACAACGCTCGGCGGTGAACAGGTTTTAACCCATCACGCACGTCTGGTAAGGCTCTGGAAACAATGACCGACATCGAATAATCGATGTAGGATGATTGCATTTCATCTTCAATGGTGATAGGAATAATCTTTTCTCTAGACATACGATTGTGTTTGGTCAAGGAATCGACCGTAGGTTGATTCCTTGACGATGGGTGTCAATGTGTTTAGATATCGAGGTTTGCGTATTTCGCGTTGCGCTCAATGAACTCTCTCCGAGGCTCTACAAGGTCTCCCATTAATGTGGAAAACACCTTATCGGCAGTGGCAGCTGATTCTACAGTCACTTGTTGTAGCGTTCTTGTCTCAGGATCCATGGTTGTCTCCCACAGCTGTTCTGGATTCATCTCTCCAAGACCCTTGTAACGCGAGACATCAACCTTGCTTTTGTTTTTCTTGTACTTGGCAACAATGCTTGATCTAGTCTCATCATCCCACGCATAATCTACATTTTTGCCCGCTGTGATTTTGTACAAAGGAGGCGTTGCAATATAAATATGACCCAATTCTACCAAAGGACGCATATATCGGTAGAAGAACGTGAGAAGCAGGGTGCGAATGTGAGAGCCATCCACATCGGCATCGGTCATAATGATGATTTTGTGATAACGTAGCTTTTCGATTTCAAAGTCTTCGTCGCCATGCCCTACGCTCGTCCCAAGAGCCGTAATCATGGCTTGAATCTCTTTGTTCTCGAGAATTTTGTTCAGGTTTGCTTTCTCAACATTCAAAATCTTGCCTCGAAGTGGCAAAATAGCTTGGAAACTACGGTTCCGTCCCATTTTTGCCGACCCGCCGGCTGAGTCACCCTCCACTAGGTATACTTCGCAGTGTTCGGGTTCATTAATGGAGCAATCAGCCAATTTCCCTGGCAACCCACCACCACTCATCACACTCTTGCGTTGAATGAGTTGACGGGCTTTCCGTGCCGCCTCTCGGGCTTCAGCAGCAAGCACCACTTTATCTAAGATTTTGCGTGCTACTTTTGGGTTTTGCTCGAGGAACTCCATCAATTTTTCGTAGATAATCACTTCTACAACACTCTGAACCTCAGAATTTCCCAGTTTTGTTTTGGTTTGCCCCTCAAACTGCGGTTCAGCCACCTTAACACTGAGCACCGCTGTGAGACCTTCACGAAAATCTTCACCTGAAATGGTGATTTTAGATCCTGATTTAATGATCCCGTTTTTCTCGGCGTAGGTTTTAAATGCCCGAGTAAGCGCACGACGGAATCCAGAAATATGGGTCCCTCCCTCGCGCGTGTTGATGTTGTTCACATACGAACTCACATTTTCACTAAAGGAGTTGTTGTAGGCCATAGCCAATTCAACAGGGACATTCTCTTGCTCGCCCTCGATGTGAATGGGCTCATCCATAAAGCTTTCACGGGCTTCATCAAGGTATTTCACAAAATCACGGGTTCCCCCTAAGTAATGAAACGTCTCTTTGAGCAGTTCACCTGTATCTGGATGGGTATCACGCTCATCTATGAGCTCGATTGTAATTTGTGAATTCAGAAACGCAAGCTCGCGTAGACGATCGGCAATAATATCAAACTTGAATTCGACGGTTTGTGTGAAAATTTCAGGATCAGGCTTGAAAGTAATCAATGTGCCTTGTAAGTCGGTTTTTCCTGTGACTTCCAATTGGGTTTTGGTAATGCCGCGCTCAAAGGTAATCTCATGCTTTTTGCCACCTCTCCAAACCTCTGCTTTGAATAGGGTTGACAAGGCATTCACACAGCTAACACCCACACCGTGAAGCCCCCCTGAAACCTTGTATGAATCTTTATCAAATTTACCCCCAGCATGTAACTTGGTGAGCACAACCTCAATCGCAGGTATCCCCATTTTGGGATGTATATCGACAGGAATCCCCCGGCCATTATCAGAAACAGAGAGAGATCCGTCTTCATGAATCGTCACAATAATGTGATCGCAATGCCCTGCAAGCGATTCATCAATGGAATTATCGACAACCTCATTAATTAGGTGGTGCAATCCTCGTGAGCCAATATCGCCGATATACATGGCGGGGCGTTTTCGTACTGCTTCGAGACCTTCAAGTACTTGGATATTGGATGCTTGGTATTCAGAACTTGATGTCTTGCTCATGCGTGTGCAGGTCTCTTTTTTTTGGGAATGCTAGCGGGGTTTCCACCCGTCATTTTAACTTGCTTAAAATAGCGTTTGAGGCGTCAAAAAACAACGAATTGACGAAGAAAGACCGCCTGTTTTTTGCTTCATTTCATCTTGCAGAAGGACTTGTGAGGGGATCATCAACTTTAGGTTGATTATCAGGCGATTAAACGATAATTTATCTGTCTTTCAGTAATTGTGTCAGTAACACAGTAGGATAAACCAGTTTGGACTCTCATGTCACGTAAAGACGATATTACAGGACGTACGCCACTGTCGGGATTCCGCTCCTCAAAAGCGAATAATAAGACAAAGCATACCTTCCATTTAAATCTTCACAAGAGAAGGTTTTATATTCCAGAAGAGGATCGTTGGGTAACACTCAAAATAACGGCGAAAACTCTTCGCACCATTAATAAAAACGGCATTTCTGAAGTCCTCAAAGAGGCTAAGAAGCAAGGCGTCTTAAGTCCTAAGGTGTAAGCATGGCAAAAGGTAATCGTATACAAGTTATTCTAGAGTGCACAGAGAAGCCAGGCACCTCCCGTTATGTGACGATGAAAAATCGTCGTACAACAACCGACCGCATCGAATTAAAGAAGTACAATCCCGTGTTGAAAAAGCACACGCTTCACAAAGAGATTAAGTAATCATGGCAAAGAAACAAGCATTTGGCGCAGACGCAGCAAAGCTCAAAGAGTCTCATCGTAAGATGGCCAAGGTCATTGTACCGTACAAAAATGAGTCGGGAAAGATTTCGTACAAAACGGCGATGATGGACCAGGAGTCTGTCAAAGAGTATCTGAACGCCAATAAATAACTCACGGGGGGCGATCCCATGAACGTCCTCGACGGATTTATACTGTTCCCCCTTCTTGTAGCCCTTCTTTTAGGGCTAAAAAACGGCATTATTAAAGAAGTCTTTGGCCTCTTGGGTTTATTCCTTGCGGTAGTGATTTCACTTTGGTTCACAGGACCTCTCTCTATTTTTGCGATGGAGATGTTGGGCATGAGTGAATCGTGGGCGAAATTAGCCACAGGCGTGGTCTTATTTGTGTTTGTCATCCTGACCGTACAACTCATTGCATGGATTCTGGAGAAGACGATCAAAGCGGCTCAGTTGTCTTTTATCAATCGTGCTCTAGGGGGTATTTTTGGATTGGCAAAAGCAGCGTTTATGGTAAGTCTATTGTTATGGGCCCTTTCTTTTGTTGATTATCCCGAGCAAACGGAGACGCAGAGCTCATTGACCTATTCTTATGTGCGCCCTATAGCTCCCGTCACATTTTCTATTTTGGCCCGTTTTATACCCAATACGGAAGATGCGCTTCAACGCGAAGATCCCTCCAAAGGGAAAGAGTCCAAACCATCCGACTCTCGTGAGTCCGAATCTCCATTTATTTAAACCATCCGACTTATGCACTGGGCACCGGTTGAAGAGCAATTATCGTTAATTAAGCGGGGAGTGTCTGAGCTAATTCCAGAGGAAGAACTTCTTGAAAAGCTAAAAAAAAGCGCCCAAACGAATACACCCCTTAAGGTGAAGCTTGGATGCGATCCAACGCGACCCGATCTGCATCTTGGCCATTCGGTCATTTTGCGAAAGCTTCGACAGTTCCAGGATTTAGGCCATGAAGCGGTGCTCATTATTGGGGATTTCACAGCGTTGATCGGTGATCCCACAGGTCAGAACAAAACAAGACCTCCCTTGACTGAGCAAGAGGTAAAGGAGAATGCCAAGACCTACCTTGAACAGGTCTACCAAATCCTCGATCCGGAGAAAACAGAATTAGTCTACAACTCAGAATGGCTTGGGGGGCTATCCTTTATGGACATCATTCGTGAATCGGCTAAAATTACCGTGGCACGAATGATTGAAAGGGATGACTTTTCGAAACGATTCCAGGCGAATGAGCCTATTTCGTTACACGAGTTCTTGTATCCGCTTGCGCAAGCCTTGGATTCGGTTCATCTGCATAGCGATGTAGAGCTTGGAGGGACAGATCAAAAGTTTAATCTACTCATGGGTCGTGACATGCAGCGGAGTGAAGGTCAAGATCCTCAAGTTTGCATCATGATGCCTTTGCTTGTGGGAACCGATGGAGTCCAAAAAATGTCTAAATCGTATGAGAATACGATTGCGTTGAACGATACGGCCGAAGAGATGTACGGGAAGGTGCTGAGCATCTCAGATGAACAGATTATGCCGTGGGCCGAACTTCTTTCAGAGTATTCAGAAGAAGAATTATCCGCCCTTCGCGAACAGGTCAACGCAGATCCAAGAAACGCAAAACACGACCTCTCGTGGCACATCACAAGTCTTTTCCATGGGGAAGAGGGGGCCGCAAGTGGGCGTCACCATTTTGAGACCACGGTGATCCAAAAAACAGTCCCAGACGATGCCCCAGTTCACCACGTAATGGCCGGTGTGGATGAAAGCCTTATTTCCATCATCACGGGGCTTGGGTTTGCAAGTTCAAACGGAGAGGCCCGGCGCCTCATTCAACAAGGAGGGGTCTCTTTAGACGACGTGAAGGTGACCGATGTCCAAGCAAGTGTCACTTTAGAAAAAGGCCAAGAGGTGGTTCTAAAAGCAGGGAAGCGTAAGTTTGCGATTCTTGCCGCAAGAGAATCATAGAAGCATCGTTGTAAGGAACATGGTTTAAAGGTGTCTAATAGAGGAACCACCCTGTTGGACTCTCTATTTCTTCATTGCCTTGCACCTTCCAGCTGTTCGAACGCTCGTTTTTTATGGAATTGGATTAGCCATTGTTTTTGGGCTAGAAGAGGTTGACCTGTCCATCTCTTGGTGGGCCTGCATTCCTTGGGCGCTCCTCCTTTGGTCTACTCTAGGCTTTGCCTCGTTAGCTCCCTTTACACACCCCAGGATTTGGACCGTTTCAATCCTGCTTTATGTACTGATTTCTGGGGTCTTGTGCGCTGCCGTTCAACAATCAATGGATACCGCGGAGAGTGATCGCTTCCAGATACTTGATGTGGTTGATAAGGCTACTCTCGAAATAGAAGGGACCTTAGAGCGTGTAGAAAGGCGCTTAACCGATCAAGAGGTAGAGTGGATTCTCTGGACGCGAGTGCACGCGATGGACACGGTAAATTTCGTGCGTCCTGTTCGAGCTAGGCTAAGCCATCGACAAGCGTTAGATGAATGTAATGAGCGCGTTAATCGCTGCTTTATGGCCCATGAGGGGCAAACAATTGCATGGAGTATTGAGGTGCGTCAAAGTCACTCACCGCGAGTTCCTGGGACATTTCATTATCCAACCTGGCTCAAACAACAAGGAGTGGTGCTAACCGGCACGGTACTAGAGTGGTCTGTCGATTGGGATGAGTTGCAGCACATGGAATCCATAGATGATGCTAAACCGATGATGTTGAGGGTTCGCGAATCTATCCGACAATCTATCGATCAACGATTTAGTGAACAGGCGAGTGAGTTTGTCCATGCGTTTGTTTTGGGTGACCGTAGCCGCATGGATCAAGATCAAAAACAGGCGTTCTCCAATTCAGGTTTATCCCACATCATGGCAGTATCGGGCCTTCATGTTGGCCTCCTCGTTGCGCCGTTTTGGGTCCTTTTCCCTCTTGTAGCTCCAAAAAAGCACCTGGCTGCGACACTTTGGATGACGCTGCTGATTCTTCTGTTGGGATATTGCGCTTTGACTGGTTGGAGCGTGTCGGTCCAGCGGGCAAGTATGATGACCCTGATCATGGCCACGACCCGTTGTTTTATGATGCAGCGAATTGCCGTACAAACATTGGCTGTAGCGGCGCTGTTTTTGCTACTCAAAAACCCTCAGGAAGTCTTTCAAGCTGGCTTTCAACTCTCTTTTGGGGCTGTATTTGGTCTGTTGACATGGATGCAAGCCATTCAACAAGGCGTTTACCGAACGATTCCAACACCTCCTTTGCGCTGGGTTATTCAATTGATGAGTGTATCGGTGATTGCTCAATTTGTGAACTTTCCAATACTAGCCTCATGGTTTGGCTCTGTTTCGTGGATTTCGCCCATTGCAAATCTTGCTGTAATTCCCTTTCTGGGCATTGCCATGCCAGCCACGATTTTGACACTATTGGCGCCAGAAACGGTCTTAGCTTGGCTTCCTATTCATCAGTTGTTGACGATATTCTTTAAATACGTCTTGAGGATTTCTTCCATATTTGGCACTTCTCAGTGGACCGTTTCGACACAGGCTTGGCCCGCTTGGGCCGTGGCTTGCTGGGCGATTGGCGCCACCACACTCCGCCCACAAGTATCCCCTCACACACGATGGCGCGGCATACTAGTCCTCTGCACGATCCTTGCAGGCGCGGGTGTGCTCAAAACCATCGAAAAAGCTCAGCCAGCCCCTTTTCAGGTTTGGATGCTTGATGTAGGACAGGGCGACGCCTTTGTGATTCAAACACCATCCGAGCAGGTATACATCCTAGATGCAGGTCTTGGTGGGTGGGGCATGGATAGTGCAGAGCGAGTCATTCTCCCCTTTTTAGCCCATCAAGGGATACATCATATAGAGGGTCTCATATTATCGCATGCACATGCAGATCATATAGGTGGGGCCAAAACCATTCTTCAACGTATTCCTGTCGATACGGTGTATGTGGGGCGAGGGTTTGAGTCAGCATCCTCCAACATGGCACAAGAGATTCATAAGATGACGTCTGCTCCAAGGCAGACTGTTCGCACCTTAGCCGCTGGAGAGATCTTTTGGTTGGGGGCGTGTTGCCCATCGATAGTGTTAGCGCCTTTCTATGGGTCTGAAGGTATACTTGAGCCTCCATCATCCAATATTAACAACCAATCATTGGTTTTTAAAACGTATGTGGGCGATCAGTCCATCTTGTGGACGGGAGATGCAGAAAAAGAGTCAGAGCAAACTCAGGTTTCATGGGCAACCCCTCTTTTGCCTTCTACGATCCTCAAAACAGGTCACCATGGAAGCCGAACAAGCACCTCGCCATCTTACCTTGAGCAAGTACGTCCATCCATAGCGATGACGTCGGTAGGACTTCGGAATCGCTATCGATTGCCGAATCAAGAGGTAGCCGCAAGGTTCGATTCCATAAATGTGACACACCTAACAACCTCGTTGCACGGGACCGTCCACCTACAGACAGATGGGCAAAAAATCCGTATACTTCTAGAATAAACAAGGCTTTGTGGCATTGAATCACAAGCCCAAAACTGTGTCAAAGTGAGTATGTCAAACGAGATCCCCTTCGAAGAAGCCCTCGCAAAGCTTGAGGATATTGTCAAAAAAATGGACGACCCCTCCGTAAGCCTTGAGGAGTCGATGAAACTATACAAGGAAGGTTTGGAGTTATCTACCTACTGCACAAAGACCTTGGACAAAGCAACCTTAACCATTGAGCAAATTCAGCAAAAGGCTCAAGGGATGCCGGATTCGTCTGAGTCAGCATAAGATAAGTTGAAGAAACCCTTTTTATGAGTCCTAAACAGTCCTCAAACGAACCGATTGGCACGCTATTAGACAGTATTACGCTGCCTAAGGATTTACGAAAGCTTGACCCGTCTCAATTGGAAGCGGTTAGCGATGATCTGCGCAAAAAAATTATCGAGTTTGTTTCGGAGTACGGAGGACACTTTGGTGCAAGTCTAGGCGTTGTGGAGCTCACGGTGGCGCTTCACTATGTGTACAACACCCCCAAAGATCAAATTGTATGGGACGTAGGACACCAGGCCTATGGTCACAAAATTTTGACGGGACGCAAAGATCAGTTTCATAGCAATCGAAAATATCAAGGATTATCAGGGTTCCCGAAGCGCTCAGAAAGTGAGTATGATGCCTTTGGTGTAGGCCACAGTAGCACGTCGATTTCGGCAGCGCTTGGCATGGCGACAGCCCGAGACCTATCGGGAAGCGACGAGCAAGTTGTTGCAGTGATCGGTGATGGCGCCCTCACGGGTGGAATGGCTTTTGAGGCGTTGAATCATGCTGGAGCCTCCAAGAGCGACATGTTGGTGATTCTCAATGATAATAACATGTCCATTGACCCCAATGTGGGCGCACTCAAAGAGTACCTTGCTGAGATAACCACGAGTAAGACGTACAATAAATTTCGTGATGAGCTTTATGAAGCACTAGGTCATTTCAAAAAGGCGGGTGAAGGGATGCGTAAGTTTGCATCTCGGCTTGAGGGAGCGGTCGTTGCTGCCACAACCCCTGGAGCACTTTTCCGCTCCTTTGGATTTCGTTATTACGGCCCCGTAGATGGTCATGATGTGGATGGATTACGTCGACATCTTGAGGATCTCAAAGAGGTAAGAGGGCCAAAGCTTCTTCATATTGTGACCGTCAAAGGAAAAGGATTTGCCCCTGCAGAGCGAGAACAAACCAAGTGGCATGCCTCGAGCTCCCCATTCGACAAAATCACGGGTAAGGCGCTCAAAGCCAAGTGCAGTGGTGTATCACCCAAATTCCAAGATGTTTTTGGTGAGGCGATAGTCCAACTTGCGGAAAAAGATGACCGAATTGTAGGCATTACCCCTGCTATGCCAAGTGGATCGTCTCTGTTGCCTATGATGGAGGCCTTCCCTAATCGCGCATTTGATGTGGGCATTGCTGAGCAACATGCTGTGACCTTTGGTGCGGGGCTTGCGACACAAGGGAAAAAAGCGTTTGTGGCCATTTACTCAACGTTTTTACAGCGCGGATATGACCAACTCGTACATGATGTGGCCATTCAAAAACTCCCTGTTGTATTTTGTATAGATCGTGCAGGGCTCGTGGGCGCCGATGGACCAACACATCACGGACTCTATGACCTTGCTTACTTAAGAGCGATTCCAAACATGATTGTTTCTGCGCCTAGATCTGAACAAGATCTACGAGATATGATGTTTACTGCCAGCACGTATGAGAAAGAAGCCTGGGCGATTCGTTATCCAAGAGGTACTGGCCCTGGAGAGCCTATAGAGCAAGGATTCAAGCCCATGGAGATTGGAAAAGGTGTAACTCTCCGCAAAGGTGAGGAACTTGCCGTATTGACATTGGGCCCGATTGCCTCATATGCAGAGGAAGCACTCAACCGTGCAGAAGAATCCGATATCTATGCGACTCATGTGGATATGAGATTTGTAAAACCACTAGATACTGAGCTTCTCGATGAGATAGCCGCCACACATCATACGGTTATTACCGTGGAAGATGGCACGGTCGTGGGTGGATTTGGCTCGGCTGTGGCAGAATATTATGCTGATAAAGAACGCCGCCCCATCGTGAAACGAATCGGTGTTGAAGATCGCATTGTTGAGCATGGTACCCAACGCGAGCTTCATGATGAACTTTCTATGGGCCCAGAGGGTATTTACGCAACACTCCTTGAATCTGTAAAGGAGCCCATCAGGTTACCATAAGGGCCTGGAATCTGATTTTATGATTAGCCTCGCATTACCCTGTCTCTACGTCAAATAGGTGAACTGTGGACAAACCCACCCTTTCTGATTTTGACTACCACCTGCCTGAGGAGCTCATTGCACAAGAACCGTCGATCAAAAGGGATCATTCTAGGTTACTCGTTTATGATCGGTCTGACCAATCGATTGAGCACACGCAGTTTCACCACATAGGTAAGCATCTGCCTTCGAATACTACCTTGGTGATGAATAACACCAAAGTGGATGAGTGCCGATTACAGTGGGAAGAAGGCAAAAAAGAGGTGTTTATTGTGAGCTCAATGGCGGATAACCCGGTCACGGCAATGGTTCGCCCGGGTCGACAGTTCAAAAAGGGCGCGCAGCACCAACTCTCCGAGACATGTCGTTTAGAGGTAGAAGAAGTGCTAGAAGATGGATTACGACGTTGTCGCTTGGACCCTGACCCCAGCGATCCAGCATGGCTTCCCTTTTTTCACACCCCTTTCCCCCCCTACATCAAGCCCAATGAGGAGCTTGCCGATAGGTATCAAACGGTTTATTCGCGCACTCCTGGCTCCAAAGCGGCTCCTACGGCAGGGCTGCACTTTACCCCTGAGCTTCTCCAGGGGCTCCAGAACCAAGGGATTCGACGAACTGAAGTGACCCTGAATGTTGGCTTAGGCACATTTGCACCGGTCAAATCGGAGGATATCTTATCCCACAAAATGCATGAAGAGTTTTTCTCTGTAAGCCCAAGTGCGCTTGAGTCGATTGCCAGTGCCAAACACATCACAGCGGTGGGCACTACGTCGTGCCGTACCCTTGAATCATTGGCTGCTGCAGACCTTCTCCCCCCTTATCAAACTGTATCTCGAGAAACGGGCATTTTTATCTATCCGGGATACACATGGAAACGGACCAATGCGTTGCTGACTAATTTTCACCTGCCAAAAAGTACGTTGTTAATGCTTCTCGCTGCATTGGTAGGTGTGGAAGAATGGAAGCGGATTTATGAAGCAGCCATCCAAGAGCGTTATCGGTTTTATTCTTTTGGGGATGCAATGCTGGTTCTCTAGCTCTCTTTTGGAGACTCATTTGAATCGCTATCGGTAGCGGATTCACGATGTGCCTTGAACGCCTGTGTAATTTTGGTATTCATATGGCGGCGGTAATACGTAAGCTCGTATTCGCTTGCGGTAAAGGTAGAGACGGTTTCCCCCTCTTGACATCGCACCTCATATCGCCCTGCTGTTTTTGTCGGGGTAATGGTGACAGAAACCGGACCAAGTTTGTAGCTAGTATGTTCCATATCAAAACAATTCCTTAATACCTTTGTCGATAAATCTCCGTTTTTTAATTAATGGAGGTTTTTCGAAGACTTCTGCGTTGTATAAGAACCAAACGTAATCAATTCAACACCCCGTTTCCATGATTTCTAGAAAAGATTTTCTCAAGACCGGCGCCCTTTCTGCACTTACGATCCCAGCTATGGGTCTTCCTCGGGCCACTCAAGCTGCATCCATGAAGCGTTCCTATGAGGGGGATGCCAAGAATGTCATCTTTTTGGTTGTCGACGGCATGAGCCATGGAACCTTTGCGCTCGGTGATTTAGTCAAGTCGCGCCAGTATGGAGAGCATCTTCACTGGACACAACTTTATAATCAAACGGAGCGCCCCTATCACCGTGGCTTGATGGACATGGCATCAGCGAACTCCATCGTGACGGATTCTGCGGCAGCGGCTTCATCGTGGGGATCGGGCCAGCGGATTAATAATAGTGGCATTAACTGGTCTACTGAAGGGAAGCCGTTACGCTCGATTCACCACATTTTCCGTGATGCGGGTAAGAAAACGGGCCTCGTCACGACTACTCGCATGACGCATGCAACTCCAGCTGCATTTGCTACGGCGGTTCCGAGTCGGGATTATGAAGATCAAATTGCTGAGCAATACCTCGAGGCAAAAGTGGATGTCCTGATGGGGGGTGGCCATTGCCATTTTGCTGGGGACAAACGTGATGACGGGAAGGATTTATATGGTGAATTTCGCCAGGCAGGCTACACCGTGGCTCGCAACAAAGCAGAGATGAATGCTGCGCCATCAGATCAGCCTATTCTAGGGATTTATAGTGACAGCCACCTTCCATACACTACAGATCACAAAACGGATGCTGAGCTTGCCAAACATGTACCCACATTGGCAGAGATGACTGCATCAGCGCTTGAGCGACTTGACAGCCATCCCGATGGCTTTATTCTTCAAATCGAGGGGGGACGAGTGGATCATGCAGCCCATGATAATGATGTATCGGGATTGGTGTATGATATGATCGCCTTTGACGATGCCGTGGGAGAAGTGCTATCCTTTACAGAAAACCGCGATGATACATTGGTCATTATCACCACGGATCACGGTAATGCGAATCCAGGGCTAAATGGCGCGGGTCCAGGATACAACAATGCACCCTTGATGCTTGATCAACTCCATACGTTCCGCCATACCAACGAGTGGGTATTCAGCAACATGCCAGAAGATCCATCGGCGAGTCAAGTGCGCGAGCTTTTGACAGAAGCCACGCAGCTCGATCTTGCTGAAATGGATATTGAGATGGTGATGAAGGCGATGAAAGGGGAGCTTGCAACACCGTACCGCGCAGAACGTACAGCATCTTCGGTCTTGGGTAAAGTGCTCGCAAACTACGTCAGCGTCAACTTTATTGGGGATGTCCACACGGGTGATTATGTTGAACTCACCGTGCTTGGTCCAGGAATGGATCGTATGGATAGCTTCACGCGCAACACAGAGCTGTTTGACCTGATGGTCGACATGGCAGGTGTACGCGCGATGGCGAAGTCAGCCTAGGATGTTGGGCTTATCTTTATTTTACATTCCTGGAAGCAACATCACGGCATTTTGCACCATGCGCGAAGGGCCTACCCAGAACATTCGATATTGTGTATTGTCGACGAGGAAGACCACTTTTCCTTGTCCAACGTTTGCTACACCAGCAAAAGCCATTCCAGCAGCCAGCTCTTTGCTCTCTTGGGAAGCATAGCCTGAGGCAAGTACTTGTGTAGGATCTTTGTGGTAATAGCCTACGGTATGGAATGATTCATTGGGCACCAATGCAGCATCGCCAAACTTGAGACTATACAGAGACTCTGGCAAGCCGAATGCAAGGGGATGAGAGTTATCAACAACCCCTTTGAACGCTGCCCCAGGGATGCGTCGGAGTCCAAAGACATCTTCTCGATCTTCGTAACGAGTATAGGCCACGGGATCTACGGTGTCACCTTTATCCTCTTCGTCATCCTTAACCATAGCAACGGATGTCATGCCCGACTGATCACTTGTCAACCAAGCTGCGGAGCCCTCTGTGCCTATTAATACGCCACCTTTTTGAACCCACTGCTTCAAGGCCTCTTTTTGGGCATCAGAGAAAAGGGACTCAAGACCACCCCAGGCGCCTGGCATTAAAATCACGTCTAGATCATCTAGAGCAGAGGCAGAAAAGGAGCCAGCACGTATTCTGGAGATGCCAAATTCTGTCCATTGATCAAATAAAAACCAAAGCTGTCCAGCGGTGTAGGAGCTAAAAGGACTATCTACCATCAGCGCTACATTCGGCTCATGGATTGGGTTCATGCCTCGTGATCCAAGATCGATGCCATCATCCATTCGACCCGTATTTAGCCCGTGAATTGTGACACCTGCATGCTCAGCCACGAGAGCCATATCCTCTGCAAGTTGGTCTCTTTTCTCATAATTACGCCCTACGAGAACAACCAAGCTTCCAGGCGAGTAGGTCACTCCATCCAGTGTAAAAGACTCCTCAGCTGCTCGCACACGATACCCAAGGTCCCAAATCTTAGCTAGGGCTTTTGGGGCATGAGGTTGAGCCCAATCTACAACAAACGCATAGTCCGCATCAGGTTGTATGACAACGGATTCATGCTCGATCGGTTCATTAACGGGTGTTGTCTCCACACTGATATCCGATGTTGTCCAAGCCGCATCCAAATTGTATGCCAAGGGGACCGACCAGGTGCTCATATCATACATCACCGAGTCCCTGATCTCAAGCTGTCGACGCATGAGCGTGTTGATAAATAGATGTGCAGGTTGATCGGTTTTTATAATGAAATCGCCCTCGTCAAAGGTCGCAGTACTGCGTTGGCCGTCCCAGTAGGAGTAGCTATTACGCTGAGAAAATGACTCAGACGCTTGCTCCACTTGGACGCCATGCTGCAACATCATGTTGACAACTTTTGCGGTGTAATCAGAGGGATTGTTGGGCAAGATATAAGCCTTTGTATCTCCTTTTTGAGCAGCCTGAGAGCGTGCAAAGACGAAATACTCCAGCAAGGCTTGGCGGTTTTCAGCGGCTACTTGCACATTCGACACACTATTTTTGTAGTGGTCAAAGATCCTCTGGCGAAGTGTAAGGAGGTAACCGTCTTCGGTTTCTACCGAACGACCTCCAAGGCTGTGTCCTCCTTGTTCCGCCAGCATCCCAATGCCTCCCATAATGCTAGGATACGAAGACCCATAGCCTGGGTAAAAGAAATCAAAGGCTTCTCGTGTCGCATAATTCACATTGGCTTCATCAAAGGCTTCAACAGCCCCACGCCCAAAAATATCTGCCCACGCTTCATACTCTGTAGGTAGTTCATGATTTCGAGGCGTTGTTCCTGGCATCGTGAAGTAGTTACTGTTGAATCCTTGCTCGTGATAATCGTTGTGGGCCTGAGGCATCCACTCTTGATACACCTTAATGCGGCCTTGTGATTCTGGGTGGACAAGCCATACCCAATCGCGATTTAGATCAAACCAATAATGATTGGTGCGCCCTCCTGGCCAAGGTTCATCATGCTCTAAGTCTAATGGGTCAGTATTCAATATGTTTGCCTGAGAAGATTTATACCAATAGACATATCGATCTCTTCCATCAGGGTTAAGCATCGGATCAATAATCACAACGGCGTTTTCCAGCCAGCTAGCGGTCGACTCATCTTCAGCTGCAATCAAACGATAGGCGGTCTGCATCGCTGCTTCAGAGCTCGAGGGTTCGTTTCCGTGCACATTATAACTGAGCCACACGACAACAGGGTGATCTTCAATAGAGGCATTTTCTGGATGATGTGCGATAGCTTGTGCATTTGCTTTGATCTGATCGATCGAGCCCTGATTCTCCTCAGAAGTTATCACCGCATAATACAGTGTGCGTCCTTCGTAGGTGGTTCCATACGGATGAAAGGTGAGTTTGTCAGAAGCTTCGTCAAGTGCATGAAAGTAGTCCATCACTTGATAATGGAAGCTATATTCCTCCCCTAACGCGTATCCAAGAAATTCTTCTGGAGAAGGAATTGACTCATTGTATTCGACATTTGGATCAAATTGGAAACGCTCAAATGCATCTTGAGCATTGGCTGTGAGCGTTAATAGGGCGGAGAATACAATAACGTTTAGTATAGTCTTCATGATAAAGGCCTTAGGGTGTTGTGATAATCACGAGCTCAGGTAAACTGACTTTGTAAAATAATCAATCCTGAGTCAGTTCAAACGCCTTTATAAAAGGCTAAGAGCTTTGGCTCAACCTGTATTGACGAAGTAATTGACTGAATTCTAAGGCGGACAAAAACCCACGTTTACGATCCAAGATCTGACCTTCCGGTGTCATGATCACAGTATAGGGGTAGGCACTTACACCCATTTCTTGGGCGAACTGGCTTGATGGAATGGTCTCGCCTTTCCAAACAAGAGGTGTATCGCTGTTTCCGTCAATACGTACAGGCACATAGGATTGCTCAATAATGGCCTTCACCGCAGGAGATGGATATACCGTCTCTTCCATTTCACGACAAAACTTACACCCAACCTCATAAATATCGAGTAGAAGCAGCTTGTTGTCTTGCTGGGCAAGCTCAAAAGCCTCTTCAAAGGATACCCAATCGGTAAGTCCCTCAGTGTTCGTTGGGGCAGCCTCTTGAATGGCAAACCAACCAGCGATCAACAAAAAACTTAATAGCACACCAAGCGCAAGCTTTCGGGTCATAGATATAATCAGTCTAGAATTGTCTAACGAAATCTCAAAATAACTGAAACAGGAGCCATTCGGAAGAAAATCGAAGGCGGAATTGCCAAGAAGGGAAAGACTTGTAAGCCTCTTTGAGCAATCAATTACTACCAATATAGGAGGGTTTGCCTCGGGAAAAAAAAGTAACTTCTATTCATAATATATTATGTTAGTATTATGTGCATTATAGCATTATAATAGTAGGGTAATAGAAGCATAATAGCGATCATAAGCACTACCTATGCCAAAGAAAATTGGTCAATTAACACTCTTTTCTATCGATGATCTTCACACTTCACTAGGTGTGAGTAAAGTGACGCTACGCCATTATCTCCGATCAGGAAAACTAAAAGGACGAAAACTAGGAGTCAGTTGGTATGTAACAGAAGGAGCTCTACGTGACTTTTTTGAAGAAACAGGATTCAGTGAATGGGAGGGTCAGCAAAACGATGCACCGTCCTCTAAAGAAGCTCAATCGACGACGCGTTCATCCTCAAAAAAAGGCTCACAGAATGTCAAGCGCCGACAGTATGTTGTCCAAGGGTTGAATGACCTGGTCGCAGAGCAGGAAACGTGTGATTCTATTGACGAAACTCTTGAATGCCTTGATGCACAGCCCATTTTATCACTCTTTCAAGTGACCATACTCGATGCTGATACAGGCAAAAGGCTTGAGATTCTCAAAGCCAAGGAGTTTATGGATCGATATGGGGGAGCGTAAAGGGCTCATTCTTTTGCCACCACTGCCATGCGAGCGTGAGTGTTGACATCGTCTTCGCATCGGTTAAGTGCCCCTCGCGTACCGCTTGTACGGCTTCATGAAAGGGTGCTTTTGCGTGCAGTAAAAATTCATCCCCATCCAACGATTGTTGATGCCGCGTTAGCTCCCAGGCGCAATAGACATGAATGACTTCGTCTGAGTATCCTATCCCAGGATGAAAGGACCCACAATAGCCCCAAGATGCAGCAGTGTATCCCGTCTCCTCTTTTAACTCTCTTTTTGCTGTCACCTGTGGATCTTCACCGGCATCAATCTTCCCCGCCGGTACTTCAAGAAAGGTTTGGCGAAGAGGAATCCTATACTGTCGAACCATTTCAATCAATCCGTCTGGATGTACTGCAATAATGGCACACGCGCCTGGGTGAACAATCCACTCACGGGTGGACTCAGTGCCATTGGGCATGTGAGCAGTCTCCTTGACAACATGTAAAAGCTTGCCTTTATAAATCTCCTCTTGGCGAAGCACCTTCTCCTCAAGCTCATGATCTCGACGATCATCATCCCATGTCCACATTTTGGTATCTTCCATCGGCTTGTTTCGTGTGTAAATCGACTAAGCGTCGAGGAATGGAGCTAGTGAGTCAAGCAAGACACATGACAGATCAAGCCTCTCAACGCAGACCCAAAATAGCAATCCTTTTTTGAAACAGAGCCTTCCAAATCTATTATCGATACTGCGGATGATTGCAGTCGTACCCATTGCATGGGGACTTTGGGAGCATGGATCATCGCTGGAACGTCCACACAATTGGGTAACCTTGCTGATCATTGTGGCTCTTGCAACCGATGCACTGGACGGTTGGATGGCACGCAGTAAAGGGCTCTCAACGGAGATGGGCAAAGTCTTAGACCCAGTAGCGGATAAACTATTGCTACTTTCCTTGTTTGGGATGGCGCTCATTTGGGGAAAAATTCCATGGATATTGATGGGTCTCATGTTGTTACGTGATGTCTTGATTGTGCTAATTGGTCTCAGAATTAAGGTCAAAACCGGCGTGACACCGCCCGCAAGATTCTTTGGCAAAGTGACCGCAATCATGCTCATCCTGACTTGGATTGTTGTCTACTATGCCCCAACGCAGGCTCTGCTTCATGAGAGCGCCATGATCGCAACAGTACTCTTTTTGGTCTTATCTTCCATAGATTATGGCCGATATGCCTATCGCACCTTATCTAAAACGTAAATAGACCATCCTATTCTTATGGGCTTTTTTTCCTCCATCGGTAAATCATTACTTGGCAAATCAAAAGTTGATCCAGAGACACTAGATGAATTAGAAGAGATTTTGGTACGAAGCGATGTGGGCGTAAAAACAACACTTGCCTATATCGATCGCCTTGAGGGGCGTGTGGCCAAAGAAAAGTATACGAGTGAAGAGCAACTACAGCGGATGATCCGTGAAGAGGCAGTCTCTTTGCTCAAAATGAACGACCCTGTGGCTCAAGGATGGACAGAGTCGTCGATTCCATCCCCGTATGTCGTGTTGATTGTGGGTGTGAATGGCGTAGGCAAAACTACAAGTATTGGTAAGCTTGCTCACCGGTACAAGCATCTGGGAAAAAAAGTGATGCTGGGAGCAGCCGATACCTTTCGAGCCGCGGCTGTCGACCAACTCAACATTTGGGCAGAACGAGCCGGCGTACCCATTGTTCAACAAGGTCAACATGCGGACCCAGCTGCTGTTGCCTTTGATACCGTGGAGTCTGGAATTGCCAAAGAGATGGATGTCATCCTCGTGGATACAGCAGGTCGACTTCACAACAAAGGATCACTCATGGAGGAATTGGCCAAAATTAAGCGGGTGATGGGAAAGGTATCTGAAGAGTACCCCCATGAGGTTTGGTTGGTTCTTGATGCCTCTACCGGTCAAAATGCTATTAACCAAGCCAAAGCATTTCAGGAGGTCGTCGATGTATCAGGCCTCATTTTAACGAAGTTAGATGGCACAGCAAAAGGGGGTATCGTACTCGGAATAAGCCATGAGCTGCAATTACCTGTTAGGTATATTGGCACAGGAGAAGGCCTCGACGATCTCGCACCTTTTGATGCCGAGGCGTTTATCTCCAAGATGATGTAGCGCGAATAGGCTGCGAACAGGCGCGACCTTAATTACGAGGCATCTGCTGCGTGCGCTCGATAAACGCTTGATTATCTACAACTGGACGTTCATCGATATTGGCAAGCTCATTAGCAGAACCAAACAACACCTGAGTAATGGCAGTGAGTTTAGGGTAATTGATTTTGTCCGCTTCATCTGAAGGTTGGTGATAATCTTCATGCACCCCCGTAAAGAAGAAGGAGAAAGGAATCCCCAATCGTCCAAAATTCCAATGATCGCTTCGTCGATAAAACTGATTGGGGTCATCTAAGTCGTTGTAGGCATAATCAATCAACAAATTGGCCGTTTTCTCGTTCGCCACCGTCACAAGACTATCGAGTCCTGATGAAATAATGGGCCCACCAATGAGGTAGAAGTAGTCTGTGACCCCTTGTGAAAGATGCGCCTGATCAGAGCGTCCAATCATATCAGCGTTTATGTTAGCAACATGATTTTCGACAGGCAATACTGGATGATCTGAGTAATACCTAGACCCAAGCAACCCTTTTTCCTCCCCTGAAACATGCATGAATAAAATACTTCGTCGTGGACGGACGCCCTCTTCCGCAGCTTTAGCAAAGGCGCTCGCAGCTGATAATACCGCTACGGTGCCACTTCCATCATCATCGGCTCCATTATTAATGCGATCTCCGGTGGAATCTGGCAGAGAGATGCCAATATGGTCGTAATGAGACGTGATGACAACCACTTCATCCTTGAGTTCGGGATCAGAGCCTTCCAAAAAGGCCATGACGTTGTTTGACGTCACCTCCACGTCTTCACGATCAATCATATACATCATGGACTGACCCGTGGCTGAAGGGGTAAACCCTGCCATGTCTGCTAAAATCTCCTCTCGCAACTCTGCGACAGGTCTTCCAAGAATCTGTTCTGCCACATCCGATCGAACCGAAGCAATCACTTGGGGGAATCCTGTGAAATTCTCGGTATCACGATACGCAAGGCGTAGATTCCTTGGTTTGTCTAGCAACTCGGCACTCTCTTCAACCTCAGACTCAAAGGCGGCTGTTTCTTGGTCAGAAATCAACAGAATCCCTGCTGCGCCACGTTGAGAAAGGATGTTTCCGTAGCGAATGTTGGAGGTATAAGACGTGTTTACCAGAGGCTCCCCGTCAACTTCATAGGGAATGTCATTAAATATCATTACCCACTTTCCTTCCAGATCCTCGCCATCCAACTGTGCGAAGCCTAGCTCCGAATCCTGGACCCCAAAGCCGGCAAAGACAACATCACCAGAGGCATTTTCTGCTCCACCATAAACCATCGAAAATCCAGCACCTTCCACAGATTGGGGCTCAATTTTTGTGATATGGGTCGCACGCGACATGTCATGGGATTCCTCTTCACCCAACGTGGATGGATAGACATGGAAATGGCGGCTATTGATCACATTCGCATTGAGCGTGAATGGCTGTAGGTAACCCATTTCGTCATTTACTGGTGGTAATCCCATCGCTTCATATTGTGAGATCAGATATGCGGCGGCCATCCGCTCACCTTCCGTACCCGTGTCTCGCCCCATGTATTTATCATCAGCGAGTTCGTAAAGGTGCCCTTCAAGCATATCTACGGTGATCGTTTCCGTGTAGGGGTACAGCTGATCCAGTTCAGATGGAGTTTGCTGGGCCGAAGGGGCAAGCGTGGAGCAAGCCGTGATGCTTAGGCTAAGAAATAGACCCGCTGACAGACCAAATGTGGAAAAGGGTGAGGATTTCATGAGGAGTTACTTTTTGAGTTATGTTTAATATCAAAGGCGTACGAGCAACTTAGCCAGTGGTTTCCATCCCGACTAAATCTTCAATGGCAGGGAGCTCAAGCCAGAAATCCGTTGGATCATCCCCGTCATCGACAAGGAGCTTGATTTGTTGCTCTTTGATGAGCTCTAATGTAGCTAAAAAAGTGACCACGACTTCAAGTCGATCTCCCATCTGATGACAAAGATCCACAAAAGATGTTTTCCCTTTTTTTTGCAAGGTGTCCAGCAAATAGGCTCCTTGTGATTCCACGGTGTAGGATATGACCTCCACCTCATGAACAATCCGACGTTGCGATATATTCATGAGTACCCGTTTGTAAGCAGACATTAAATGGAATAATGTCACATCTTTGAGAATTTCCCCCGTCTCTTCGGGTGGACTAATTCCCTCATCTGTGTCGCCGCGAGGGTGGTAGGTGGCTGCGTCTTGCTCGAAATCTGAGAGCTTGACCCCAAGCTCTTTGTAACGTTTGTATTCAAGCAATTGCTCAATCAGTTGTTGACGTGGGTCCTCAATCTCTTCGTCAGGATCATCCGATTCAGCTTTTGGCAACAACATCTTGGCCTTAATGGACATCAACATGCTTGCCATGTACATAAATTCGCCCGCGATATCTAGGTCAAGCTCTTCCATGAGCGAGAGAGTCTCAAGGAATTGCGAGGTAATGTGGGCGATGGGAATATCCTCTATCTCGATTTCATCTCGCTGTATAAAAAACAGCAGCAAATCGAGGGGCCCTTCAAATTGTTGAAGCTGTACTCGGAGCATAAATGTGCGGAGGGTTGTACGCCCGGCGAGATTCGAACTCACGACCTTTGGCTCCGGAGGCCAACGCTCTATCCAGCTGAGCTACGGGCGCATCTAGAAAAAGATACGCCAATCTTACTCTATCCCGAAATGGCTATTGTCGCGAAGCTCCTGGACAAATATTCCAATGGTGTTGCGTACTTCAAACAGCTGAGCATGCATGGAGGCATACTCTTGTGGGTCAAACAATCCAGACTTTTTCAAGATTTGAAGATTACGCAAGGCGTCATTGGCGGCTTCAAGGCCTTTTTTTGTGTAGGCAATATTGGCACCAATGAAGGACTCTTCGTACCCAAACGTGTAACCACCGGCTAGTTTGGCACTCATCATTAAACATTGATCGATAAACTCATGCGCAGGGATGATCGGCATGTGTTTTGGCAGTGTTTTGGCCCAGGTCATCGCACGAATCGTCATGTCTCGTGCATCGCTGTACACTAGCAGCTGATCCATCGATCCAGAGGGACCTACAGAATAGTCGTCAGATAGCGCTTTCCATTCTTCCCCAGCATGCTCGTCTTCGTCCAACTCCTCCTCATCGAGTGGGGCGTCAAATAGGAAATCGTCCTCATCGAGCTCATCATCTAAATCGTCAAGCTCGTCTTCATCTTCGTCTGGGAAGTACGCTTCGTCGAGGAGCATTTCCTCTTCGATAAACGTATCTACAGCCTCAGAGACGGTGTCGCTTTCATTAATAAGATGGAGCCAGCGTGGGTCACTTCCAACAGGATCTGACGTGATAAATTGGCGGAGCTGTGCGCTCTTCTCTTCGATGTCGTTTAGATGGGCTTCCCATTGATGTTCATTCCAACGGGAGTCGTGGTTGTGATCACCGTGATTCATCGATTTCGATTGAACCTATGTTAGATTGCCAGTTATTACATATAACGACCTTTCAACGTTAGATGCAATTAACTTATTATAAACAAAAGGGGAGTGAATCACCACCTTTCTAAGGTTGATTTTACGAGTTTTGTGAGCGAAGGTTCCGCAGAGGAAGCAGCCGCCAATACATGCTCGATATTAAGTGGCTCCAAGGTGTCAGGGAAGCACTCATCTGTGATCACAGAGAACCCCATGACATCCATGCTAAGGTGAACAGCAGCAATGACTTCGGGAATCGTACTCATCCCTATCACATCCGCACCCATCGTCCGAAGCATGCGGTACTCAGCACGGGTCTCTAGCATAGGGCCACTCATCGCAGCATACACCCCTTCATGCAATTCAATCCCTTCAGTGGCAGCTACTTCTTTGACTAGGGACCGTACCTGTTTGTTGTAGGGATCGCTCATATCGGGAAATCGAGGGCCGAGGTCAGGATCATTGGCCCCAATCAGTGGGTTATCGCCAAGTAGGTTGATGTGGTCAGAAATGAGCATTAACTCACCACGTCTGTATTCCGGATTCAAACACCCACAAGCATTACTCACAATCATCTTGTTTGCTCCAAGTGCCGAGGCAACACGTACTGGAAATGCGATTTGTTGCATCGTGTACCCTTCATAATAATGGAACCGCCCTTGCATCACCATCACTCGCTTTCCCCCAAGAGTCGCCATGTGAAGTTTCCCTGCATGTGATTCAACCGTTGATTGTGGGAAATGACGAATCGACTCGTACGGAATGGTTGTTTCGATCTCGAGTTCTTCAACCAGTTTTCCAAGACCGGTTCCAAGGATAATGAGCACTTCGGGCTGCAGAGTAGAATGTGATCGAATATCGGCTACCGCATCATCCCGTTTGGCTCGGAATTGCTCAACGGTATCGAGTGTCGTGGGGTCAGAAATCATGAGAGAAAAGTCTTTGGTATCGAGTGAGGGTCAGTGAGAAGCAAGAGTCGGTATCGAGTGAAGTCAAATTGGAGATTCATGTCGTTGGCGAGTCAAATGTAATTGTGTTTCGGGGTCCAAAAATCGAGGAACCAACACGACATTGTGTCGATCCCTCCGCAATCGCCAGATCAAGATCTCCAGACATCCCCATGGAGCATGTCTTGATGGAAAAGTTTGGATGATCGATCTCTTTTAGAGAGCTAAAGAGGGAGTGAAGCAGCTGAAATTGCCCTTTCAATACATCTTGATCATGGGTTAAGCTTGCCATGGCCATAACACCTTCAATCCGGACGTGCTCAAAGGTAGGCAGCTCTGAAGCCATCTCAAGGAATGTGTCGGGCTCGAATCCACCCTTCTGAGGCTCATCACTAATGTTCACTTGTAGATAGACACCAATCGTCCGATTGGCTGCCCCCGCCCGTTTTTCGATTTCGTGGAGGTATTTCACTTTGTCGACCGATTGAATTACATCTACTCGATGACAAATCGTCCTGAGCTTGTTGGTCTGAATGTTGCCTAGGAAATGCCATTTAATCTCAAGATCGGCAAGCTCATCCATTTTTTGTTGGAGCTCTTGCATTCGGTTCTCCCCAAAGGCGCGTTGACCTGCTGCATACACTTCTCGAATAGCCTCCACAGGCTTTGTTTTACTCACTGCAATCAGCTCTACGTCCTCTGGCGAACGGCCTGCTTCAAGGCAGGCATCTTGAATCCAAGTCTGGACTCTTTGAAGATTGGCGGTATAATCGGGTGAATTCAAAAAAACGAAGGTTGCTTTACTTTCTGATAACCATCAAATGTAGTAACTTTAATGCTTCAACTAAAAGGATGCTTGTGCTGCTCCCCCTCTTTATGCTTTTGAAAGATTCAACTGAATCGTTCCTCCCTTACAAAGGGAAACGAGGCCTAAAAACCCGATCGATGATCGTGCAAGGAGGCGGCCTCTAATGAAAAAGCCCACCGTCGCAGATCTAAAAACTACTCTCGAGACCTGGGCACCGCCGCAAGCAAAATTAGACTACGATAACATTGGGTACCAAGTAGGAACACCTTCAAAAGAGGTTTCTAA
>JAQCBZ010000042.1 GCA_027621355.1 Bacteroidota bacterium
AGAGATCGAAGAAATCATTGGTATCGATGCATCCAGCACCAATTAATCCAAATCGAACCATCTCTTTTGAGGATCCCCATTGCCTGTTTGAAAGATGTTCAACAGGGCTATCACCTGAGGTTCGTTTCGCGGTAACAACAAATGGGAAGGATGCTGCTCCTGCAACTCCATATCCTACTTTGCGAAGAAAGTCTTTCCTGGAAGATCCTTTTTGGTTTTTATGGCTCATAATTCAAAAATGATACTGTAGGAGAAATGAGAGGCTTCTAGGCTGCTTCTGTGACAACTTTTCCTGCACGTTTGAGAAGATCAACAGTAGCACGTATGCCCTCTGGCTCACTGAGACGGGATCCTTCATACTCGACTCCTATATAGCCTGTGTATCCAGCATCTTTGACGATCTTAAGGATTCGCTCATAGTCCAGCGCAACCTCATTTCCCTGCTCATCAAAGTCATTGCTTTTAGCGCTAACCCCTTTGGCAAATGGCATCAACTCTTCAATTCCCTTATATGGATCGTATAATACTTCCTCTTCAGAGCCATATGGGCTAATTCTGAAATTGCCAAAATCAGGTAGAGTTCCGCAATTATCCAAGTTTACTCCTGCTATAACAGAACTGAGCCACTCACCATTGGACGACAGCCCACCATGATTTTCAACGATTACATTGATGTCCTGTTTAGCGGCATATTCACAAAGTCGAGAGAGTCCATCCATTGCGAGCTCTTTTTGTTCATCCCAACTACCGGCACTTTCCGCATTCACACGTATGGAATGGCATCCCAGAAACGCACCCACATCTACCCACTTATAATGATTCTCAACAGCTTGCAGACGTGCTGCTTCATCTGGGTCACCAAGTGCCCCTTCCAAATCTACCATTAGCAACACATTACGAACCCCCTCATCATCAGATCGTTGTTTCAATTCTTTGATGTGAGCATCATTCGCTCCCGAGGTGTTGGGATAAAATTGAGTAACATATTCAATGGCGTCTATTCCAAACTCATTACGAGCAATGGAAGCAAATTCCATAGGATTGAGCCCTTGAAAGAGGTTTGATGGATCTTTCTGCATCAACTCCATCATACCATCCCAATCCTGAGAAAGTGAGGATCCAAAAAATGACTTGTGCAACGACCATTGTGCGAGTGAAAGCTTAAAAAACAATTCTGAGGAGGAAGATTCACTCGCTGGTGTACATGCTTGCATCCATAGTGGCATTGCTGCAACTCCGGCAGCTCCTGAAGCTGATATTTTTAGGAATTTCTTGCGATCCATAGGGCGAACGTTTACAGTGACTTAATAGTTTGTTAATGTGCAAAAAAAAAGCGCTTCCTTCAAGCAGTAATCTATTTAAATCATAATGAGGCTTGATAGATAAAACGTTTACTCCTTTCAAAAGATGAATAGTTCTACTTTTGAATCATGAACTCTGGTCCACTTCATACCGATTCTAAACGACAAAGTCGATCCATTACTGTCTGGGGGTATCCTATTGCTGTGATGACTGTTTTGGTGAGCTGGGTCGTCTTAGTGACTCAAATGAGTGATTGGTCTTCGGTCTTCGCTCAATGGCGAGTCACACTGACCATGATTTTTGGGTCATTTGTTGCTGGAGCCACCTCTGAAGGTGGTGGTGCTGTCGCTTTCCCCATCTTTACCAAAGTTCTTGGAATTCCATCTGCTGATGCTAGGGTGTTTTCACTCATGATCCAATCTGTGGGAATGACGATGGCTGGGCTTGTCATTTGGCTACGTAAAATCCCTATAGCATGGCCAGTTATAAGGACTGGATTACTGGGTGGTGTGTTAGGATTTAGTATTGGCTCCTTTGGACTAAATATCCCTGATCCATTTCCAAAGTGGTTGTTCACGTTTGTTACTGGACTATTTGGGTTGTTTTTGGTGTGGAATCGATGGGGGGCTCCCCATGCTCGTCGAAGTGCTTTGAATGAACTCACCGGCAGGCAACACATTCAAGTACTACTTGCAGGATTCCTCGGGGGCGCCATTACTTCAACCGTGGGTGTGGGCGTTGATATGATCGTTTTTATCTACCTAACTCTTCGCGTTGGTTTAGATGAGAAGGTGAGCACACCTACTACTGTAGTGCTAATGGGGTTATTGTCAGTGTTTGGATTTGGATGGCACATTGTTGCTGGATCCATCGAACCCCAAGTCTTGAATTACTGGTTAAGTGCAGTTCCAGTTGTGATTTTTGGTGCGCCGTTTGGAGCGTGGGTCTGCAGTAAATTGAAGAGGGATCAATTACTTGGATTTTTACTTTTTCTAATCGCAGTTGAGGTCATCAGCACCTTTGTACTATTACCCTTGACGCCAGCGATTATGCTAGCTTTGGGAATTGCATTTCTTCTCTGTGTGAGTTTGTTCAGTTTGTTGATTCATTGGCGAGATGCAGAGGATAAGCGAACTGCTCAATCATCCCAACCAACCTAAAATGAGACAGCCGTATGAGGAATTTGAGATTTCACTTTCCAGCTGGTTTGGTCATCGACAAAGTCAAACAACCCAATAGAATCAAAGGGTCTAATTGACTCAATGATTTCTTGGATAAACTCATTCGTTTTTTGTTCACTGGTCAACATGTCAATGACTGCATCTTCCTTTGCTATCCTTTCCCATATGTCAGAAGCCATGGTATGAAATTCTGGACGATGAGCACACAGAAAAGACGCCCTTGAAGATGAGTTTTTTCCCAACGGGATATACTCCTGGTGCTGGGTGGCCTTCGTTACCATATCTTTTTCGGCACTTACGGTACAAACAAAGTATGCCATCGTAGCGGCTTTAAATAACTCTGGATGATGGCGACATCGTAATGAAATTGCAACCAGATAATCGATAAGCGCGATCTCTTCCTTTAAGGATGTTTGATATGATTGGAAATAGGTGTGTTGGTCATGTTTTGACTCCATCAAAATTCCCTCTATAACACGTTCTACACCATGCAAAGTGTGAGCTAACCCCGTGCTATGCATGGGATCAACAAATCCATAACTATGCGGAAGAAGGACCCAGCCATCCCCTACTGCAGAATCTGCTCGACGTTGGATGCGCCCTGTTGTCATCCATTGTGCAGGTAAGTCAGAGGGTTGAACGCGTTGTGAAAGAAAAATATCTAGTTCTGGATAGCGAGATAACACGTCATCCCAGCGCTCTTTTTCTGGATTGGACTCCCCCTCTAGAACCAAACCGACACTTAGACGTTGATTTTCAAATCGAAGCATCCACATCCACCCTTCATCAAGTAGATGGTGGAGGGCTGAGAAATCTGGTGGATATAGATAGTCATTAGGTTGATGAAACCACAATGGCATCTCTTCAAAATGAGTGTAAATCGCAGATGTGTGCGTGTTAAAACCATTTGAAGTATGAGTCACTCCTAAATGATGACTTGAAAACTCACCGCTCCCTGTGGCATCTACAATCCAATCCGTGTAAATGGGTTGGATTCCCATCTTATTCATGAGGGTCACTTGCCATCTTTTTTGAGAGGTATTGGCAGTGGGAGCTTGTGAGGGGCTTGGTTCTTTTAAAGAGTCAGATACGTGCAAGTGTTCGCAAAAGAGAACTTCCGTAGAATCCCAATAGGTAACCCCTTCATCCGTTGCCCTATCACACAAAAATCGGTCTACATCTTGGCGAAGCCATTGTGTGTCCGAAGAGTCGTTGGTCGAACTCGCTGCTACCAAAAATGGATTCTCTTGTTGATGTTGACCGTGCCACACATAGGTAAAGCCACGCTTTCTACCGCAAAGCAGTGTGGGATATTTCTTCTGCCAGGAACCAAATCGAGAAAGAGGGCTTAACCAAGGTAGATCAAATCGTGATGCAATGCGACGTAGCGACATGTCAGCCAATGGAGTAGATGACTCACCCACAGTAAATCGTGGATGACTTCCCTTTTCCACCATTAACACAGATAACCCTTGCTTTTGAAGTGCCGCAGCACATAGCGAGCCAGCAAAACCACCACCAATAATTACAATATCAAAGGTTTGTGGATGATTCAACGTGTCAAATTTCTAGGTGGTTCTGCATTCAGTCGTGAGAGACTTTCCGACGGTTCTAGGTCCCAACAATCTACAAAAAGGCGCATACGATCCGCGATCTTTTTTGCTTGCGACACAGTCCATTCAATTTCAACTACGGATGGGGCGGTCCCTGTTCCCTCTGGCAGTAATTCTGGTCTGAGTGGAATTAATGTCGCAGCGGTGAAGCCCATTTTTTGAACCCACTCTACGGACCGAAGCGTCCAGCTTCGCATCGTTTCCAACGACACCTTGGCTTGGTCATCACTCTCTTTCGAAATAGTAGGTGCATGCAACAGTAAAAATGCCCTCACATCATAACCATGTCCATGTGCCCAGTGGGTTGCTTGCTCTACATCATCGAGCGTCATTGATTTATTGAGACCTTCCAACCAGATCGGGTGAATCGTTTCTACCCCAAGTGCAAGCTCTACTGCCATTGAATCTGGTAAATATCTTGTGAAGGTAAGCACACGATTATCACACAACTTTGGATGATTCTCCAGGATTACCCGTTCATATTTGGCAATTCGTTTAGCGATTTCTTCATAATCCTTTGGTGGAATTGCCTTTGCATCAAAAAAGTTACCACTGTTATAGAGTTTGATAACCTGGCCATCCGACGGCAATGTTGACAAGGCTATATCAATCTGATGAGGAATCGCTCCAAGTGGTGTTGCTTCGTCAAGAGTGTGTTTCCAGAGGTCACACATCACGCACTGAAATGGACATTCTTTGTTATTCAAAAAAAGCGTGTCCACTTTTTTTAGCTGGCCATCCGGACCTAGCTCCTCTTCTCGGATCGCCGCAATTGGCTTGCGGGCATTAGAGACTGATTTATAGAGTGGTCTTTCACTCCTGGGAATCGTTTGGTTTACATGGACCATTCATTGGGGCAATTAGTATATCCAGCTTTTCAACCTGATTTACGGAATTCCAGCAACCATCTTGTCACAAATACAGAGAAGTAAAATATTGTCTCCAGGCTAGTTCGCCCCCCTTAAACAACTCCTCATATCCTTTTTTGGACACAGCCCCTTCTTGCATGCGACGCTTTGGGAACACCGGCAAATCGTACCCTGTGATTGCCTTTACCCCCGCATGGACGACTTGGCCTTTGAGTGCATACAATGCTTCATGGGACCATTGAGTAAGCTCAATAAAGGGAATACGCTCTGCCATATCTACAACAGAGGGCATGGTAAAGGGGCTAAAGCCACGAAACTGATACGATGCCAATGGGGCGTGTGTACGCACAACTCCACGACTCAAACCACCGCTGTAGGTTAGGGAGTGCTTAATTTTATCGACTCCCCAGCCTTCATGGTACAGAAGGTGATTATTAAGAACGCTGCGAATGGTGAGCTCAGGATTTTCCTCAATTGGATACGACCTTAGATTTTCATCACCCCCGTCTCCGTCAAGCAGCCAATTCCATTCAGGATACCGCTCACGAATTTTTTTCACGAGAGTCAAGACCATGCTCGCCGCTTCAACATCACGTTGTTTGTAGTCTTCGATGACTCGAATCGTCTCATGAATATCAACATCCTCAACGGTTGCTTCAATTTCCTCTAAGTAAATACTCATATCGAGCCTTTCGAGGAATTCCCTTGTTTGCTGTGAGTCACTACCTCCCTCTACATTCAACGTAAATGCCTTCAATCGAGTGGGTGTCATACCTAATTTGAGCATCTCATGAAGCGTGACCAAAAATACCGATCCACTATCGATTCCCCCTGAGAGTAGTACCCCTACAGGCTCCTTTTCATCGATGGATTGAAGCCATATTGACACTTCATTGGCCATCGCTCCAACGTAGGCCTTTCCAATCTCTTCAATATTAACGGGCAATTTAGCCTCAGAAGGAGTGTAATATCGATCATACTGAGGGTTGGGATCAGGACAACCGACCACGTCCAAGCGAACTACATAATGCGCTGGAACCATGCGAGTATAGACTGGATTGAATTGCTCATGAAGACCCAGTGTTTTTAGGTACTCGTATATTTCATCAATTCGCTCTGCAATCACCAATAAAGGTCCTGCCTCTTGTTTGGCCATAAAATATCGCAAGGGCCTGCTCAGGGAACGTGCTAACCAAACAGTTTGACCCACTTTTTCTGCAAGTACATACGAACCTTGAATCGACTCCACCGCTTTTGGATCCCCGGATCGAATCAATGCCTGAGCCTCTTCTACACTCATGTTGGTAATCCATTGAGAACTCGGATTTACAAGATTGACGTAATCGTTGATCGGCGTTGATGAAGGAGTGGTTTGCGATTTCACAGTTGCATTATCAGTTTGACCTATTGGGTTTTGACTCATCGATTTAATCCTCATCTAATCCTAGAATGCGTCGGTTTAAGGCGGGGTCTGCTTCTGTGCCAGCAAAATCATCAAACGCTTTTTCTGTGACTTCGATGATATACTCGTTAATGCGCTGCGCTCCTTCTTTAGCACCTTGTTCTGGAGATTTAATGCAACACTCCCATTCTAGAACAGCCCATCCCTCAAAATTGTATTTGGATAGGCGACTAAAGATTCCGCGGAAATCAACTTGCCCATCACCTATGGATCGGAATCGACCTGGTCGATCAATCCAATCTTGGAATCCACCCCATGCTCCGCTTCTACCCGATTTGATAAATTCGGCATCTTTAACATGCATCGCTTTGATATAGGGGTGATAGATATCTATAAGTTCGAGGTAATCGAGATGTTGAAGAATAAAGTGAGATGGATCAAATAACATTTTCACTCGAGAATGATGACCTGTTGCATCTAAAAACCGCTCAAATGTAACTCCATCATGGACATCTTCACCAGCATGAAGTTCAAAACAAGCATGGACGTCTTGCTCATCAAATACACGTAGAATAGGCTCCCATAACCTTGCGAGCTCTTTAAATCCATCTTCTACAAGTCCAGCAGGTCGTTGAGGCCATGGATAAACGGTGTGCCACATTAATGCGCCTGGGAACGTTGCTTGAGCTTTCAAACCCAGGTTTCCGCTCGCGCGAGCACCTAGTTTCACTTGCTCTGCAGCCCACTCCATTTTTCCTTTTCGATTGCCATGAAGCTGTTTGGGTGCAAATGAGTCGAACATTCTGTCATATGCAGGATGAAGAGCAACTAACTGACCCTGAAGATGCGTGGATAACTCCGTGATTTGTAATCCGTAAGACTCGATTTTTCCACGGTATTCGTCGGCATAGTCTTTACTTGTTGCAACCTTTTCGAGATTAATAAGTCTTGATTCCCAGGTTGGGATTTGGATCCCTTTGTATCCTAAGTCAGCTGCCCATTGACAGAGTCCTTCCAGTGAATTAAATGGTTCTTGATCTCCCACAAATTGGGCCAAAAAAACGGCCGGTCCTTGAATTGTTTTCATGTCT
>JAQCBZ010000012.1 GCA_027621355.1 Bacteroidota bacterium
AATCACGCAGCTTCAAGGTGATTTACCCGATGAGATCTTAGATATCGAAACCGAAATCGCTCGTCAAGAGGGAAAAGTGCAGCGCCTCAATGACGAACTCAAGGACCTTGAGGTGGAAACGCGTTCATTGGAGCTAGAAATTGAGTCCTCTACTGAAAAAATGGCCAAATATGAGGAGCAACAACTTGCAGTTCGAAACAATCGCGAGTACGATGCATTGACCAAAGAGCTGGAAAACAAAAAAGTCGTCATCAAGGAATCCCACGAGCGCATTGAGGCGATTGCTTTGCGTGTTGAGGAGGCAACGGAAGAGTTAGGTGTTGCCGAAGCTCAACTGGCAAAAGAAAAAGAGCGTTTTGAGGAGAAGAAGTCGAACCTTGACCGTGTGGTAGATTTGACCAAAAAAGAGGAAGATGTGCTCAGGGATAAGCGCGTCGCTCTAGAAAAAGAGGTGGACGAGCGATACTTACGCTCATATAATCGCCTTCGTAATGGACTCAACAACGGTATTGCTGTTGTAGCCATGAAAGATGGGGCAGCCCTAGGGATGTCATTACCTCCCCAAAAGCAGGTTGAAGTGCGCAAAAAGAACAAAGTGGTCATTGACGAGAACACGGGGCGCATGGTCATAGATCAAAGTTTCTTTGACGAAGCCCGAAAAACGTTCAATCTGTAAAAAACGTTATCTTATAAGCTGGGAATTCGGGTAATCGCCTCCATGCGATTCGAGCTTGTCTCGATCGACGTAGGGGAGGAAAGTCCGAACACCCTCAGGCGGCGTGCTTCCTAACGGGAAGGCATCGAAAGATGATAGAAAGTGCCACAGAAAATAGACGTCCGAGCATGGTTCGCCGTGCCCGGTCAAGGTGAAAAGGTGGGGTAAGAGCCCACCGCTCAACTGGTGACAGTTGGGGCATGGTAAACCTCACGCGGTGCAAGCTCAAGCAGATCCTGTGTTGCCTGACACAACGGGATCGGGTAGAGTGCTCGAGCCATGTGGTGACGCATGGCCTAGATCAATGATTACCCCCTGCAAAGGGACAGAATTCGGCTTATAGAATTCCCAAGAACTCCATGAAAGGGCGGTCGGAAACGGCGGCCCTTTCTTTTTTTATGCACCCTGAATCCAATGCACCCTGTTTTTTTAGACCTGGCTTAATTACCCAACATCTTTTTGATGGATCGATCTGTATCCCGTTGATCATCGCGCTCTTTAATGGTGGAGCGTTTATCGGCCACTTTTTTCCCGCGGGCAATGCCAATCTGGAGCTTTGCAACTCCCCCTTTGAAATAGAGCTTGAGAGGCACGATCGTCATCCCTTTTCGATCGATAGCTTTGTCGAGCTCACGCAGCTCACGTTTATGCAATAGCAGTTTTCGATCTCGGCGTTCATCATGATTTAAATAGGAGCCTTGTGCATAGGCTTTCACATACATCCCCACGAGCCATGCCTCATCGTCTCGCAAGGTAATATACCCATCGGTTAGCGCCGCTTCACCGGCACGAATGGACTTCACTTCGGTCCCTTTGAGTACCAAACCAGCCTCCATCGTGTCCTCTATTTGGTAGTTGAATCGAGCTTTGCGATTCTGTATCACCACCGACGATGTAGACTTCTCAGCCAAGGTTAATACCCAAATGGAGCGAGTCGGTCCATTACATCTGGATCTGGTCCACGATCTGGCATGGTGGCATAAACCCCAAGAATCTGGTCAATCTGACCTCTTGCCGCTTCATTTTGCTCATTAAGTGTCAGCACCTCGGCAAAGCAAGTTAAGGCCCAATTCATTTGAGTTCGCATTTCGGCAGGATCAAATACACTCATACTATGATAGCCGTAATTGAGCCATACTTTTTCGAGCTGACGTTTCACATCAGGATCGGCCACATCTTGCGTACCAAGCCACTCCAGTGCTGCATCATAATCATTGTTTGCAATCCACGTATCCACTTTTTCCTCCATTGTGCCTGATGGGGCAGCCATGTCAACAGACTCTGCACTTCCCATAGTGGAGTCAGAATCAGCACCGTTTTCACCTTGTTGACATTGGGTGAGCAGTAGAAGGGCGAGTAAGGGAATCAGTCGGGTCATGGTAAATGGAATGAAGGCTTAATAAGTATGTTTTGCAAGATAATGAACCTTTGAAGGCTCGCCTAATAGTGTTGATTACACTGTTTCGACGGGGCGACGACTCAAGGGTAGGGTCATACATCTTGCCCCACCTCTCCCACGACATAACTCGTGCCCCTGAAAACTAATAGCCAATTTATCGGTGCCGATATGGAGCTGCCCCCCATCGCTTCTCGCCTGCTCCAAACACTCCTCTTGCGTCATCGTTTTGTAACCAGCTCTCTGGAGCGCCGCAAATGTATGTTGATTACGTGCATACCCCAGCACAACACCTGGAGCTAGGGCAAACAGATTGGCGCCGTCGGTCCATTGTTCACGAGACTGGTTAATGGGATCGTCTCCACCACAAGGGATCAACCGATAGTGCGTCCCTGTTGAATGCTTTAAAGCCTCTGCGAGTGATGCAAATGATGAGGAGCAAAGCTTTGAGCCATCCATCCGAAAGCCAATCACTTGGCTCGCTTTGTGCTCGATGACCGGGGAGTAGGCGACACATTCATCCTGACTCACAAAGGTAAAGATCGTGTCTAAATGCATGCTAGATCTTCGCTTTGGGATATCTATGGCCAAAACCGTTTCCACCCCCCGACCCAAAAGCTCTTGTGCTACTTGCATAACCCCGCTAATACTTGTTCGCTCACTTAATCCAATCAAAACCACACGATCAGATACAGTAAGGATGTCACCCCCTTCGACAAGATTATCCTCATTCAAGTAGACAAAATTGCTTTGCAAAGGAGCAAACAAAGGATGCCAGGTGGCAATGTGACGCATGATATACGACTCACGACGACGAGCATCCTTGCTCATGGACGATAACACTAGTGTATTGCGAGAAACGGAGGCTAAATCACGTGTGAATAGCAGGTTTGGTATCGGTGCAAAACAAGGGTGCTTTAGCGCGGGATGGTGTCCTTCAAGACTTAATCGAACCGTTTCTTCAAGGGATAAACCTGCAAGCCAAGACACCCAAGAGGAGGCGTCCTCCATATGCGTGAATGAGACAAGCCCTTTTTTGAAGGCGTCTAAAGATCCATCCACCGTTAAGGATTCACCCAAGAGATCTAAAATTTCGTGAATATGGCCTTCAGGGCCCATGACGGCCCGAAATACCTGAATCATATCGAGGTGTTCTTCGCGCGCATCTTCTTCATAAACAATATCATCGAACAACATCGACTCACGATCGTCTGGGTTGACCATAGACATTTCATGCCCAGGTGTGTGGACAACGACCCGGTTCAAAAACCCAATCTCCGATTGAATATCTAGCTCCATACTGTGTTTTTAAAAAAAACCATTTTTCGAACGAAATCTCTTGCGTTCGGCTCAATTTCATCGCAATATACGAAACCCAAAATCGACTTTTGGTGAGACATCCCCTTATGAAACACGACATAGCATCACTGGTCACGCTCTACTTGGATCCCGATCCGAAGGTCCACGAAGCGGTTGAAAAACACATCTTGGAGCGTGGGGAGCAGGTCGTACCCTTTATAGATCAAGTACGATCCACGACACGTGTCCCTGAGGAAAAAGCACGATTAGACCGTATTCTCCTAGATGTAACCTACCCTGGCTTGTATGAAGATTTTACACTCCTAGCAACAGATGGTCTCCATTCCTTGGAGTCACTGGAGAAAGCGGTTCTGATGGTCTCGCGCCTCGAAGATCCAACCCTACGACTAGATTGGGTGAGCGACAAGCTTAATGGTTTCGCAAACGTGGTGAGAGACCGATTAACGGACCTGTACACGCCAGACCGACAAATGAAGCAACTGATTGGCTATGTATTTAAAGAGTTAAACTTTTCTGGCGATCGAGAATTTTATCATGCTCCCGTTAATGGATACCTTCACAAAGTGTTGGTTCGACGAAAAGGGATGCCATTAACGCTCAGTTTGATCATGTTGTTTTTGGCGCGACGCCTTGATCTTCCCCTTGTGGGTGTCAATATGCCGGTCCACTTTTTGTTGATGTATACATCGGGATCCAAAAAGGTCTATCTCGACCCATTTGATGATTGTTCGGTGGTTTCCTTGGATCAATGTGCCATGTTTTTGAAGCATAATGACATTCCGGTTCGCCCTGAGTACTTTCAGCCATGCGATGAAATGGATATCTTGCGCCGTTTCTTACGAAACCTTGTCAACAGTTACGAAAAGGCGGACGATGTACAGCGGGTCGAAAGACTGCAACATCTCTTAAGCGCTGTAGATGCATCGCTTTCGTTCTAAGACGGCTTCAAAAGTGGCTTAAGACGTCACAAACAGTATGTCATCGATTGTAGAAGAATCCCAACACAGGCGAACGTTTGCCATCATCTCTCACCCAGATGCTGGAAAGACGACATTAACGGAGAAATTGCTCCTGTATGGAGGTGCGATTCACGAAGCGGGATCGATTCGACAGCGTAAAGCCGCTAGACATGCCACTTCCGACTGGATGGCGATTGAGAAAGAGCGTGGGATTTCGGTGACCTCATCTGTGCTCCGTTTTGAGAAGGATGGCATTAAGTATAATCTACTCGACACCCCTGGCCACAAGGACTTCTCAGAAGACACGCTACGCACCCTGGTCGCGGCCGATTGCGGCCTCATGGTGATTGACGTCGCCAAGGGGGTTGAGGAGCAGACCGAGAAACTATTTGAAGTGTGTAAACTTCGCGAGGTTCCTGTCATCACGTTTGTGAATAAATGTGATCGGCCTGGATTAAGCCCTCTTGAGGTGTTGAGCAATATTGAGTCTAAGCTGGGCATTGAAGCGCTACCTGTCACGTGGCCCGTTGGATATGGACAGAACTTCCAGGGGATTTACGATTTGCGCACACAGAAGCTCACACTTTACGAAAAACAGGATCACGGATCCAAAATGGCAGAAAGCCAACAATTTGACCTTGAAGAAGGGATTGCTGCCACCACATTATCGGATGCAGACAAAGCGGCGGTCCTTGAGGAGATTGAGCTTATCGCTGACATGTTTGAAACCATGGACCCAGAGGCTTATGCCATCGGGAAGGTGACCCCAGTCTTTTTTGGATCGGCGCTGAACAATTTCGGTCTCGACCTGTTTTTGTCTTACTTCAAGAATCTAGCCCCTGCCCCCCAAAGTTACCCTGATGAAACGGGGGTTCACCGTTCACTGGACGCACCATTTAGCGGGTTCGTGTTTAAGCTTCAGGCTAATATGAACCCTGAACATCGTGACTGCGCTGCCTTTGTTCGCGTAACCTCAGGCCACTTTCGTCGGGGGGTGGATGCCATTCATGCAGGTACGGGTAAAAAGATGAAACTATCGACGCCTCATACACTCATGGGAGATACCCGATCGATTATGGAGGAAGCCTACCCAGGGGATATTGTGAGCATTTTTAACCCAGGGCACCTTAAGATTGGCTCTACGTTGTACGAGGCGGATCCGTTGACGTTTAATGTGATTCCTTTGTTTACGCCGGAGCATTTTATGAAGGTGATGACCAAAGATCCATTCAAAAGAAAGCAGCTGCGTGAAGGGCTTCAGCAACTTTCTGAGGAAGGGGTGGTCCATGTATTTGAGGTGCCTGGAGGTGTGGGAAATGAGCTCCTGCTTGGCACCGTTGGTGTGCTTCAGTTTGATGTGGTCAAACATCGCATGCAGTCAGAGTATGGCGTAGAGCTTGTAACCCAAGCAGTCTCCTATCATACGGCGCGATGGCTCCCTTCTAATGACGAGGTGATTTCAAAACTGGAGTCCTCCTACTCCACGCACGTGACTCGTGATATTGATGACCACCCGATCGTGTTGTTTGAGAGTGCATACGCCTTATCCCAAGCAGAGGAAAAAGTGGGCGCAGAGAACCTATTCAAGTTCAAACAAGAACACATTGGAGCCTAAAAAATCGTATTTTAGCACTCCTTTCAAACCAAAAGACTCGTTATGGCGAAGCAAGTTGATGTATGTGTAATCGGAACAGGACCTGGTGGATATGTTGCAGCCATCCGTGCGTCTCAATTGGGATTCAAAACAGCAGTCGTTGAGAAACGATTTTTAGGAGGTGTTTGCCTCAATATTGGATGTATTCCAACGAAGGCTCTACTTCGCTCCGCAGAAGTATTTGAGTCGGTGCAGCAGGCCGCTGATTATGGTGTTAAAGTTGAAGGCGTGGAAGCCGATTTCAAAGGGATGGTGAAACGAAGCCGTGGTGTTGCCGACAAGATGAGCAAAGGCGTTCAGTTCTTGATGAAGGCCAACAAAATTGAGGTTGTGATGGGCGCTGGAGCGTTCAAGTCTCCTACAGAACTTTCTGTGACCGATGAAGCGGGTAAAGAGGTCGAAACCATTCAAGCCAAGCACTTCATTATTGCGACGGGTGCTCGTCCGCGCGAGCTGCCTCATATCCCGATTGATGGGAAAAATGTGATCGACTCGGAGATTGCCATGCAATTACCAACGCAACCCAAAAAGCTTGTGATTATGGGTGCAGGGGCGATTGGTGTGGAGTTTGCCTATTTCTATAATTCGATTGGAACCGAAGTGACACTCATCGAAATGAAGCCTACGATTGTGCCTGTGGAGGACCAAGACATTGGTAAGGAGTTGGGTAAAATTTACAAGAAGAAAGGGATCAACATTCTCACGGGTAGTAAGGTTAGCAGTGTGAAAGCCAAAGGTCGTGGCGTGGAGGTCGTTGTAGAGACTCCCAAAGGGGAAGAAGTGATTACTGCGGACAAAGTGCTCTCGGCTGTGGGTGTGACGGGTAACATTGAGCATATTGGGCTTGACAAAGCGGGTGTTGCGAGTGATAAAGGGGCGATACAAGTCGATCCACTCACCTACGAAACGAACGTGAAGAATATCTTTGCCATTGGCGATGTCACTGGAGCACCATGGCTTGCTCACAAAGCGTCCCACGAAGCGACTGCATGCGTTGAGCGTTTAGCAGGACATCACCCAAAACCGATGCGTCCAGATAATATCCCTGGATGTACCTATTGTGAGCCGCAAGTGGCGTCGGTAGGACTAACTGAGGCACAGGCAAAAGAACAAGGATACGACGTGCTTGTTGGGAAGTTTCCGTTCTCTGCCAGTGGAAAAGCGACAGGCCTTGGTCATGAAGAGGGTTTTGTGAAAGTCGTGTTCGATAAAAAATATGGTGAGTGGTTAGGCTGCCATATGATTGGAGCACATGTGACAGAACTTATTGCTGAAGCAGTGGTGGCTCGTGATCTAGAAACGACGGGTCAAGAAATTATCCAAGCGGTTCACCCACATCCAACCATGAGTGAAGCCATCATGGAAGCTGTAGCAGAGGCCTATGGCGAAGGGGTTCATCTTGGCTCCAAACCAAAACCTGTTCACGCCTAGTGCGCGAACGGGCTCTCCGAGAGGTGGAGGCCTATGAGCCAGCGGCTCGTCACATGGGTTGATCTGGGAGCCTCATCTTACCATGAGGCATGGGATCTCCAAAGACTCCTTCAAGGGGCAAAAATACTGCCAAAGCTCTCTCAAAAAAGCCGCGCCATGAAGGAGGTAGAGCTCGAGGAGGTTCGTCAAAGACTCCAACGTGAGAATGCAAAATTTGCTACCCTGGCCCAGGAGTTACCTGTTGAGCACGATGTGGTCCTTCTCACGCAACACCGCCCTGTCTACACTCTGGGTAAAAGTGGTGACGCAGCTCATTTGTTGTTATCGGAAGAAAGACTTGCTGCCATCAACGCTGAGTGGGTCAAAAGCGATCGTGGCGGTGATATCACCTTCCATGGTCCGGGGCAATGGACAGGGTATCCGATTTTGGACCTTGACCATTATGGGACCGATATCCATCTCTACCTCCGCAATCTTGAGCAGTGGATGATCCGTACCGCACAACACTTTGATGTAGAATCTACCCGAATTGAAGGGCTCACTGGCACGTGGGTGGAGGATCGTAAACTATGTGCGTTTGGGGTGAAGTGTTCTCGCTGGGTGACCATGCATGGATTTGCGCTCAACGTCCACACAGATCTGTCGTATTTTGATTACATTGTTCCCTGCGGAATCAAGGACAAACATGTCACAAGTTTGAGTCAAGAATTAGGTCGACCCGTGGCAATGAACGAGGTCATTGAGCCACTTGTTGAGTCCATGAAAGCCGTTTTTAATGTCCAAGTAGACCTTGTCCAAGTAACATTAGCTCACGGACAGATTGCCCTATGATACATGAGTTAAATATTTTAGATACCCCCGTCTCCCAAGAACGACGCCCCGATTGGCTTCGAGTCAAGCTTCCCTCTGGGGAGACCTTTAAGGAAGTTTCGGATACGATTCGTAAGTATAAGTTGAATACGGTCTGCTCCGAAGCGAGATGCCCCAATATGGGTGAGTGTTGGAGTGCAGGAACGGCAACATTTATGCTGCTTGGAGATGTTTGTACCCGATCATGTGCGTTTTGTGCGGTCAAAACAGGACGACCACCCAAAGAATTGGATTGGGATGAGCCAGCGCGGGTCACGGATGCTGCAGCTAAAATGAAACTCAAGCACGTCGTATTGACATCCATTAACCGGGATGATCGAAAAGATGGTGGTGCCCCCATTTTTGCTGAGACACATCGATTGCTTCGAGAGGTCATCGAAGGGGTGACCATTGAGTCCCTGACGCCTGATTTTAAAGGGGATTGGGAGGCGCTTCAAACGATTATTGACACACCTCCAGATGTGTTATCACACAATCTTGAGACGGTTCCTAGAAAGTATCGAGATGTTCGTCCACAAGCCATTTATGAGCGTTCATTGGAGTTGTTGCAGCGTTGTAAAGACCAAGGTTTGCGCACCAAAACTGGGATTATGGTAGGTCTTGGAGAGACGCGAGAAGAAGTAATTGAGCTGATGCAAGACTGCGTGAATCACAATGTGGATGTGTTGACGATTGGCCAATACATGCAGCCTACCAAGCTGCATCACCCCGTGACACGCTGGGTGCATCCAGATGAATTTGCAGAGTACAAAGAGATTGGAGAGGCATTGGGCCTTGAGCATGTAGAGAGTGGCCCATTGGTGCGCTCTTCGTATCATGCAGAGCGTCACGTATAAAGCAGTGCGACGTTCGCACCGCCCAACGTGATGTGTTATGGAGCTAGTCGATGATTGAATCGGGAGGATTCACATGTTCGCATTGAGCATCGTTTTGCTGGGTAGTTTTGTGTTGGGTTCTATCCCAACGTCTTTATGGATGGGTCGACTGACTCGCGGGATTGATATTCGACAACATGGGAGCGGTAATGCTGGGGCAACCAACACGTTTCGGATTTTGGGCTGGCAATGTGGTGTGACGGTCCTCGTAGTCGACTTTATGAAGGGGTTTACGGCAAGTTTTTGGCTAAGCCGACTGGCATTTCAGCTTGGATCCGGGCCCATCTCTCCCCCTGCATGGGATGTGACTGCATTCGTCCCTATCGCATGTGGGTTCTTTGCTGTTTTAGGGCATGCATTTTCACTTCTTGCACAGTTCAAAGGGGGCAAAGGGGGTGCAACCGCTGCGGGGATGCTCTATGGTATTGAGCCGATTTCCATTAGCATTGCAGTGGTCATCTTTTTGGTCGTTTTGTTCTCCACTCGTTATGTCTCACTTTCGACGATTCTTTCGGTATTTGCTTACCCGTTAATTCAGGTCTTTTTTAAACATGTGATTGGATGGGATATTGACCCTAGCGTCATTATTCTTTCTTCAATTGCAGCGGCTTTTATCCTCTATAAGCACAAATCCAATATCGAACGGCTTCTTGCAGGCAACGAGAATCGTGTGAAGTCGTTTCGGCCCTCTTCAGGTCTTGCCAACCAAGACCCTGAATTTGGGAAGGCGAAGTAATCTTTCGCATCTTTCGGGATGAACTCGACCAAAAAAAAGTATAATAAAGGAGCTGTGCTGGGTGCAGGAAGCTTTGGCACAGCGCTGAGCGCGGTTTTGGCAAGCAATGGGGTGGAGGTGACGTTGTGGGTCCGTGAGCCTGAGATTATCGAAGGGATCCAATCGAATCGGCGCAATCCTGTCTATATCCCAACGCTGGAATTGCCCTCCTCTGTGGTTGCTCAAGCAGAACTGTCCAAAGCACTGGAGGGAGCTGAGTTTATCCTAATTGCGGTCCCTTCCCATGCGATGCGTGAAATCTCAAGCGACATTGCGCCCATATTGCGAGGGGATGAGGTGGTGGTTCATGTAGCCAAGGGGTTAGAAGAGGGGACATTTTTGAGAATGACGCAAGTGTTGGAGGAGACCTTGAAGGGGGTGATTCCAAACGATCATCTTGTGGTGTTGTCAGGCCCTAGCCACGCTGAAGATGTTGCCGAGGGGTTGCCAACCACCGTTGTTGTCTCTTGCCGCTCCAATGAGGTGGCCACCCGTGTTCAGCATACATTCACGAATGAGCGATTTCGATTGTATGTAAATCCTGATGTGGTTGGGGTGGAAATCGCGGGCGCGGTCAAAAATATTATGGCGATTGCTGGGGGTGTGTCTGTAGGTTTAGGCTTGGGCGATAATGCGATGGCGGCTCTTATGACTCGCGGTCTGCATGAAATAACTCGGATGGGGATGGCGATGGGTGCCCAGCAGGACACCTTTGCAGGGCTTGCTGGAATGGGTGACTTAATTGTCACCTGCTCGAGTGAGCACAGCCGCAATCGTCGCGTCGGATGGAGGATTGCCCATGGCGAACGTCTTGACGAGATCATCGAGTCCATGAACATGGTGGCTGAAGGGGTCAAAACAACACGGGCTGTGCATCAATGGGCCCAACAAAATGGACTTGAGATGCCTATTACAGCAGTCGTTTACGGCATGCTTTTTGAAGAACTCGACCCGCGAGCGGCCATGGACTCACTCATGACGCGTGAGCCCAAAAACGAAATCAACATGTAGGACGTTAAGGGTATTATGGATCTCACAGGCCACATACCCTACTCCAATATGCATCTCAGCGATATCAAGGTGCTGATTGAACGTGGGGAAAATGACTCGATTGAGTTTAAGCAGACTGTCCCGTCTCCGGATAAGATTGCGCGTGAGATTTGTGCGTTAGCCAATACCCGAGGAGGGATTATTTTTGTAGGAGTTTCTGATCACGGAGAGCTCGTAGGAATACGTGATTACTTTGAAGAAGAGTTTTGGATACGTCAAGGGGCAGAAGATTTATGCATGCCCGCTGTAGAGGTTCGTTTTGAGGTGATTGAGGTCAAAAAGCGGGATATTTTGCTGGTACATGTCTCGGAATCGGAGCGTAAGCCGGTGTTTTTGAAGCACAAAAAGAAACGAGTGGCTTTTATTAGGCAGCATGAAGAAAACGTTGTGGCAAGCCCTGAGCGATTGCGCTTGATGGCGATGGAAACGCGCGATACAGAGATCACATTTGAATATGGCGCCAAGGAGCAGCGTTTATTCCAGTATTTGAGGGAGTATGGGGAGATTTCGGCAGAAGGATTTGCCAACATTGCTGGCATTAGCGCAACGGTTGCAAGTAGAACCTTAGCAGCATTGGTAAAAACCGGCACATTGTCCGTATTTTTCAGGGAGAAACAAGAGTATTTTTGTTTCACCGTATCCGATAATAAAGAACCCCACACGGTGTCAGGGACATGAAAGACGACGAATTAGATGACGTGATTGCCTCCCTTTTGGATGTCGACGACGAGTCGGATGGGGGGGGCACGGAATCTACCTCGGAAACAGGTGCGGAAGCCGCTGATGGAGTCGGCACCACAGCAGACGGTGACCTACAAAAGCATCCAACGCTCACGGATCCTACCAAAGCCACAGTTTCGTTAACGGAGCGAGCGGCCAAGGAAGTTACCCGCATCCGCGCGTCTGAAGGGCTTGACGAAAATCTAATTCTGCGCGTAGCAGTCGAAAGTGGTGGTTGCTCAGGCTTGAGTTACAAACTTGGGTATGATTATCCGTCAGAAAACGACATCAGACTCGAATCGCAAGGTGTGGCGATTTTGCTTGACCCAGAGCACGCACCTTATCTACACGAGTGTGAGGTCGATTATCCAGAAGGATTGCAAGCTCGAGGGTTTGTTTTTAACAATCCCAATGCGTCGGAGTCTTGCGGTTGTGGGGAGTCTTTTGCTGTGTAGGCTTCTAGAAAACCCTGAGGCCAACGCGCACCCATTCTAATTCAGCGTCGCCTTCGCCTCAAGCACGAGTCGATCAATCTCTTCCTTCGTAAAAATCTCTTTTTGGTTGCAGAAGTGGCAAACCAGCTCTTGGGACTCACCTTTGAGAGATTCGAGTTCCTCCACAGGCAACATGGCCAGTCCATTACGGAATCGATCACGGCTGCAACGACAAAAGAAGTCAACAGGCTGACGATCCAACTCCTTGACAGGCGCTCCATCGAGTGCCTGCACCATAATATCATCGATGTAGTGCCCTGCCTCTAGGCTGTCTGACACGGGATGGAGTGTTTTAAGGTGTTCTTGGAGATGATCGATCACCTTTTGGTCCGCACCAGGAAGTTTTTGAATCATAAGCCCCCCTGCATGAGCAATAGACCCATCATCCGCCATCTTCACATCGAGGCGAATGGCCGTGTGAACCTGCTCTGACTGCACCATGTAGTACGCAATATCGGTCGTCACGTCCCCAACAACGAGCTCAATCGTACTCATTCGGGGCTCTGCCTCATTGTATAATGTCTTGATGACCGTGAGGATCCCAAGACCCAGCCCATCTTCCAATCTAGGCTCGCCACCATGATCGGGAAGTTGAGCTTGAGGATGCTTCACATAGCCACGCACTTCACCCACGCGATTGGCTTCCGCAATGACCGAGCCTAGAGGACCATCCCCTTCAAGCTGCAACTGCACACGCTCTTCACCTTTGAGTTCAGAAGCCAACAAACTCGCCCCAGTGAGTGTTTTGGCCAGGATAATGGCAGCCAATGGACCACATTCATGCCGCTGGATAGCCTCTCGAACCGTGTCGCTGGTTTTGACCACACTAATTTTGAAATCTCCTTCGGGAGAGACCCCTTTGATGAGTCGATCTTTGAATTTAAAGGTTTCAATGTCGAGCGGTGCGTCTTTCGGAGTCATAGGGGCTTTTGGATGGGTCTGTTCAGTAGGTGGTTCAGTGAATCTTTTGAGTGAGGTTGTTCAGTAGGTATGTCATGAGTGACAAACAAAAGTTACGGGATTCTTCATCCAAGTGGACAGTCACAGCTAGTATCATGCGACGCTCACAACCATTCTTCTGAACCCAGCCTCAGAAAATCGTACCTTGTGGCCAGAGTATGAATAGCACACCGACCGCCATAAAATGGGTTGCCAAGTCAGCGCCCAAAGCCACACAGATTGAGCACCTAGTCCAGGAGCTACGCATTCCAGCTGAGGTTGCAATACTCTTGCTCCATCGTGGTATTTCAACGTTTGAGGAGGCACGAACCTATTTTCGTCCTGATGAATCGACCTGGCATGACCCCTTTTTGATGAAAGATATGGAGCCTGCCGTGGGGCGGTTGCTTCGTGCGATCAAAAAAAAGGAGAAGGTGATGGTTTATGGGGATTATGATGTAGATGGGACGACATCTGTTACCATGATGGATGCCTATTTGGCTCGCCATCAAGTCCCGGTGACACACTTCTTGCCGTCCCGATTCAAGGAGGGTTATGGTCTCACTCCGGAAGGAATGGATCAAGCGATTGAACAAGAGATTCAGCTAATGATAACCGTAGATTGCGGTATTACCGCAGTTGAAGAGGTGAAGCAACTCCAAGAGGCGGGTGTGGATGTGATTATTTGTGATCATCATGAGCCTGGCGAACAGCTTCCTCCTGCTGTAGCTGTGCTTGATCCAAAACGAGCAGATTGTCCTTATCCGTTTAATGAGCTCTCTGGTGCGGGGGTTACCTATAAATTAATTGAAGCGACACGGCAGCGCCTTGGAGAGCCAGAAGATGTCACCGAATCGTTGCTTGATTTGCTTGCGGTCTCGATTTCTGCAGACATCGTCTCCCTGCGTGATGAGAACCGATGGATGATGCACAAAGGGCTCACACGTCTCAATGAACGACCCCGTCCAGGCTTTCAGGCGCTGATGAAGACGTGCAAAGCTACCCCAGGTTTTATTCGCTCGTCAACCATTGCGTTTTCGATGGGCCCTCGAATTAATGCAGCTGGCCGAATGGGGAATGCATTTCCTGCCTTGGAGTTGTTGATGGCTCGAACGGATGAGGAGGCTATGTCGCGAGCCACAACCTTGGAACAAATCAACAAGGAGCGAAAACTCGCTGATAAAACAACCCTTCAACAAGCCATGGATCAAGTCGCTGAGCGTGGCATGCAACACGATCCAACGCTTGTGCTTTTTGGTGAAAATTGGCATCTCGGGGTGCTGGGTATTGTGGCCTCTCGATTGGTTGAGGAGTATCAGCGCCCGGTATTCTTACTGAGTCAGCTGAACGGTCAGGCAAAGGGCTCGGCTCGATCCGTACCTGGCGTTCACTTGGTGCGATTATTGGAAGAGGTGTCCGATACCCTTGAACGATACGGCGGACACGCTTCGGCTGCAGGTCTTGCACTGAATCCGTTACAGATTGAGCGATTCAGAGAACGGGTGAATGAAGCGATGGTCGAACTCCCTATGGAGCCTACCGAGCAAATGCATGAATATGATGCGGAGCTTCAACTCAAGCAAATCACCCCAAAGTTTTGGTCACTATATAGGCAGATGGAACCTTTTGGACCTGATAACCCTGTGCCAAGATTCATCACGCGAGGTGTGCGACTCGCCAAAGTGCCAGTCCGCTTCGGAGCCAACCATGCCAAGGGGTTATTGATGCAAGCCGAGGACCCTGATCGAGCGTTTGAAGCGATCAGTTTCTCCAACCGCGCCATTGCCGAAGCGCTCCAACGTGCTTGGTCGCTCCAACGCCCTATGGATATCTTGTGGGAACTAGAGGAATCAAATTATGGTGGCAAGCGAGTCTTTCAGTTGCGCCTTGTAGACGTGAAACTCACCTCCTAATTGTTGATTGGGAACAAAGTCGTATATTTGTGATTCCTTATTGGCCAAGCGTTTTGCTTGTCCAAGATCTTTGGCATGTTGGGACTGTAGCTCAGTCGGTAGAGCAATGGACTGAAAATCCATGTGTCGGCGGTTCGATTCCGCCCGGTCCCACATTAGGACTTAGTTGTCAGTAGATGTCTGAGAAGTTCCACTCCCACCTGTGACTGGTGAAAAGTGAGAGGCTACAATAACCCACTCGTCATTTTCCTTGACAAAAACTTGTGTAATTCTAGTTAAGTAATGACCAATTGCGGCTCCATTTTGTGGTTTTAAACTTCCCTCATTATAATACATCGCAACAGCTGCTTGTCCACCCGCGATTGAAATGACCTCAATATGTTTAGCCTGAAGGTTTAAATCATCAAACCTATTTACTAGCATGTCATTTGTTACGCTGTATAGCAATCCGCCGCTTGACCAAAACTCCAAAGCACCCGCTTCAGAGTAATTTAATACTTGTTCATTTTTTTCATTGGCTAGTTTTTGGTCGTTTAAAATCATTGCCTTGATTTCATCACTAACACTTGTTGATTGGGCAAACGACACACTATTCAAAAGACTGATTGTAATGATGCATAAAAATAATCTCATGGGACTTTTTCCTGATATAAAGTTATAGGTATGATGATTTACTATGAAATCTATGCATTATATGAAGGTTGCTGTGTAACATGAGTTACACTAATTCGCATGGAATTTGTTTAATTAGCCAATGAAGTCTTAACAATGCATTAATAATTAAATGAATAGCTTTAATGAGCTAACTAACCACTTCTTAAATCATGCGTATAACATCACTTTCTATAATCCTGACCTTTATTGCTGCTAATGTATTTTCTCAAACTACTTACAAAGAGTGGTGGGTAGAGGTAAAGCCTGGTAAAGGGCAATCTATTATAGAGAACACAAATCAATTTTTCGAGCAGAATGATGCTGAATTCTCCTCTGGTGGTTGGGCCATTTATACTGTTGATACACGTGGAAGCATGCAAGTCACTCACAAACTTAGAAGATTTGGAGATTATTCGGTTGAAGAGCAGCCGTGGAGTGAAGATGTACAAAGTCGCTACTCTCAGCTGTGGCAGCAAAATTTCAGCATGATCGAAACGGTCGTTAAGGATCAACAGGCACTTATTCTGACGCGAAAAAACTATACCAAAGAGTTAACGCTTAAATACCCATATGAAAAAGTCTATGAAATACGTGTGGCAGATCCAGAGTCATATTTAGAGGCATTCAATACGCTTTGGGCTTCTGATGATATCGTATCATTATGGGAGGATAGACCCTATGCCTTGGCAGCTGTGACTACTGGGCATGAAAACTCAGTTACTCATCGTGTTCATGTTAGCTTTGAAAACTGGAGAGATATGTACGAAACTGAAGAACTGTTCTTTACTTCGAATGCTTGGATGGACTATCTCCAAAAAGGACTTGAAGTTGAAATTATTTCTTCAATGACATCAATACTCAGAGCTAGGCACAGCGCTAATTGACTCATCTAAGCGAAAGCTTTTAATACCCAGCCGCCTGCCCATCAACGCGTGATTCAGACGCTCCTAGATACACGCCATAGGTGTGATCACGCATAATGGCCTGGTATCGTCCAAAAAACCCCTGCCCAATACGCACTTCATGCCCCATCGCTTCGAGTGCTCGGACAATCTCAAAATCGATCGAGCTCTCAATACTCACTCGGCCACCGTCCGTTAATGAATCCTCTGTCCCATCCGTAGGCTCTGTTGAGCCACTGTGATCCCAACGTAGGGCATCACCTGCCTCCTGGATGTTCATTCCAAAATCGATAATGTTGGTCAGAATACTCACATGACCGACGGGTTGATAGCCGCCTCCCATGTTGCCAAAACTCATGAGTGGTTTGCCATCTTTCATCACAAACCCTGGGATAATGGTGTGAAAGGGGCGTTTGCCAGGGGCGTATACATTGGCATGATTTGGGTCAAGTGAGAATAGCTCACCTCTGTTTTGGAAGCTAAAGCCCGTGCCTGGCACCACAAATCCCGTCCCCATTCCCCGGAAGTTGCTCTGAATCAAGGAGACCATATTTCCATACTGATCGGCGGTGGTAAGGTAGATCGTGTCACCATCTTCTAAGACATCCACCCCTGTCGTAACATCTCTGCGGGCTCGGTCACCAATCAGCTCTCGACGCTCCGCAGCGTACTCTTTGGATAACAACACATCGTAAGGAACCTCGTAAAAATCTGAATCAGCATAATGCTTGGCACGATCTTCGAAGGCTAATTTCTTGGCCTCGATCAGTAGATGATACGTTTCAGCGGTTGCAAACCCCGTCTCGGAGAGATCAAATCCTTCAAGAATATTCAACATTTGCAGCACCGCGGTTCCTTGAACGTTGCCACCCACTTGGTACACATCATACCCACGATAATTGACCGTTTGAGGCTCCACCCATTCTGATGTGTGTAGGTCAAAGTCTTCGTATCGAAGGTAGCCGTCATTTTCGCGCATCCACTCATCGATGGCTTCAGCAATCTCCCCACGATAAAACGCATCTCGACCTTGCTCTGCAAGCAATCGGAAGGTATTACCCAGGTCTGGATTTTTGAAAATCTCCCCCTTTTCGGGACCACGTCCGTCGATGGTGAAGGTTTCGGTGAAAGCGCCAGGCTGGCGACTCAAAAAGCGTGCACTACGCTTCCATGCTCCAGAAATGGCCTCACTGACAGGAAATCCATTCTCAGCATACCAAATGGGCTCACTTAGGATATCGGCCATGGAAGCAGAGCCAAATCTTTCATGCATTTCGAACCACCCATCGACCGCCCCAGGCACGGATACCGAAAGTAAATCGTAGCCTGGAATGCTTGTTCGGTCTTTCTCTTCCAAGATGTCCATCAACTTCTCATAGGATAGTCCTCGCGGCGACCGCCCACTTGCATTGAGTGCATAGAGCTGCCCACTCTCCTCGTGCCAAATAATGGCAAAAAGATCCCCTCCAACGCCATTGCCCGTAGGCTCCATGAGTCCCATAGCAGCATTGGCACCAATGGCGGCATCGATCGCATTTCCGCCATTTTTAAGGATGTCGAGCCCCACTTGAGTCGCTAAGGGTTGACTCGTGGCGACCATTCCCCGTTGCCCAATCACTTCGGAGCGAGTGGCAAAGCCACGACCTGCCTCACGGTCAATTTGGCCGTAGAGTGTGCTTGGTTGCAGGCTAATTCCTAGTGCAAGGAGTGCGCCGAATAGTTGAAAGGCGAATTTCATAAGTGTGATGGACTAAAATGAGATTCATGGAATGTTACACATCGATGGCACATTATCAAAGAAAGGCGCTATCGTGTTATCTTTTTTTACTAGACAGAGCGATTCTGACATCAAAACTTCAATTTTCACTCAAGCATTAAATAAAACCCATGAATAATCTACTTCTATCCATTTTGATCATCGGTGCACTTGTCGCGATTACCGCAGGATGCAACTCCATGAAAAATGGTGATTCTGCCACAGTTCAATCAATCAGCGCGCAAGAACTCAAAGAAAAAATGGATACAAGCGAGGACTTTTTGTTGTTGGATGTTCGTCAGCAAGATGAATACGACTTTGTCAATCTGGATGGCACCTTAATACCGCTGGGACAACTAAGCCAACGAATCACTGAAATCGATGCATACAAAGACAAGGATGTTGTGGTGATGTGCCGAACCGGCAGTCGGTCTGCCCAAGCGGCTCGTATCTTGGTACGTGAAGGATTTCAGAATGTGTACAACCTTTCAGGAGGCATCACAGGATGGTCCCGTGACGTGGATCCAAGTATGCCAACGTATTAAAAAAAAGGCCACCCAGAACTGGGCAGCCTTTAACAAATCACGAAAAGCGTGTGAGCTTATCCTTGAGCAAGATCTTGCAGAGTAGATGCAAGCTTGTTCATTTTGTCTGCATGGGCACCTGATGCATTTGCATTCACCGTACCGGCGAGATCCATTAGCACTTCCATATTGCCTGTCATCTCTGCAGTATAAATACCATCGCGCAGTTGCTGAATCATCTCTTGAGACATTTCAGGGTCACGATCTAGCTGGTCAACATAGGCTTTTGCCAAAGCAAACGATGCTGGCCACTTGTACATCGGCTGACCTTGTGCATTTTTGTACTCAAGCTTCACAGTGTTGGCTGCGTCAATTTCGTTCTGAGTCAAGAATGGGCTTGCTTCGAGCGCAAAAAAGTCGAGTCCACGTGCAATTTCGGAACTAATTAGGTACCCGTTGTACCAGTACACAGACCAACTACCACCTGTCACTAGTTGGTCAGGATTGACAGGACCACGGTCATGGTATGCAATCTCAACTGGATTGGCAGGATCGGTAAAGTCAAAGACAAGAATCCCACCTTGATACCAAGATTGAACCATAATGTCACGGTCTGGAACAGGAATCATAGAACCGTTGTGAGCCACGCAGTTTTCTACAGTGGACTGTGCCGCAGGAATCTTGAAGTAGCTTTGGAAGTCCATTTTGTTGTCTTCACCAATGGTGAAAATAGCATTTGCACCCCACTCCATAGGATCTGTATCACGGCATTTTGCTCCTGTACCACCACCCCACTCATCCGTAAACATGACAGTCTTGCCATCATTGCTAAAAGTTGCTGAGTGCCAATACGCAAAGTTTTCATCAGCAACAGCGTCTATACGAACTGGGTTGGCTGGATCGCTAATATCAAGCAATAGCCCATACCCTTCACAGGCACCACCAGCTAATCCGATTTCAGGGTATAGAGTGATATCATGGCATTGATTTGGTCCGCGATTAGATAACTCATCTGATCCACCAAACATAGAACCCACCATATCAGGTACACCAGCTTTGAATTCTTCCTCTTGAGCTTCTGTTAAATCCCCTTCAATTCCTTGCTCTGATTGGTACATACCTCGAAGACGTTCAACAAATTGATTAGGAATCACAATCGGTGTGCCATTAAACTCTACAACCACAGCTCCAGCAGGACGCGCTTCTTCAATTGCTGCAAGATCTGCTGGGGCCAGACCATGAGATGGAGGGGCTTCTAGGTCATCAAAAATACGTGGTGAATTAACAATCGCTGCTGCTTGTGGATTGTCTAGAGGTACTTGGATTACTTCGATACGGAATAATGCTGTATTGGGATCCTCTTCTGGAAGAGCTGCGGAACAACCAGGTAATTCTTCTTCCGGACGAATTCCTGCTGAACCTGATACGTATACATATACATTCTCATTGTCATTAGGGTCTTTTAAAACACTATGCGTGTGTGAGCCGCGGCATGTTTGTACGTTGGCTACATACTCAGGGTTTTCGATATCACTGATATCAAAAATGCGAATACCTCGTAAACGATCCTTACTTACACGCGTATCATTCCCTTGTGTACCGCAATCTAGTCGCCCTTCAAGACCTTCACCGGACACGAATAAAAGGTCTCCATAGACAGATACATCACTCTGAGACGCTGGACATACATAATCATTTACCAGCTGTGGACTAGTAGGATCGGTCATGTCCCAAATAATGACGCCATTAAAGTTTCCTTGAATCACATAATTGCCTTTGAATGCCAAGTCGGAGTTCCATTCTCCCACAAAAGACTCTGGGGGTGGTGTTAAAGACACGTGTTGTAAGTTCCAGATCGCTTCTTCGGCATCAAATAGGCCGCCTGCAAGACCTACACGTGGATCAGGTGAGGGGGCTTCCATCATGCTCAAAGGCATAGGGTCAAACGAAGGCGCAGGAGCCGACATTTGTTCTACTTTTCCTTGTGGGGAACACGCTGCCATAAAGAGAATGATTGCTCCAAATAGAGCGGTAAAGTGAGAGGTTTTCATTCGGTTTAGGTTTGGTTTAGTTATGTATGAAAAATGATTAACGACGGGGATTGTTAGCCAGCCAATGATTTCAACGTTTCAGCAAGCTGAGCCATTTTGTCTGCATGCGCTCCTGTTGCGTTGACAGCGACTTTACTCGCTAAATCCTGAAGCACCTTCATGTCTCCATTGGTTTCGGCACGAGCAATACCTACGCGTAAATCTTGGATCATCTCCTCGGACACTGCTGGATCACGATCCAATTGATCTACATACGCTTTGGCGAGTGCAAAGGTTGCAGGCCACTCATACTTGGGCTGCCCCTGGACATTCAAATAATCCAGCACAACCGTTTTTGAGGCATCAATTTCGTTTTGTGTGAGGTATGGATTGGCCTTCAAGTCAAGAATGTCTAAACCACGATAAATTTCAGAATTAACGAGATAGCCATTATACCAGTAGATTGACCAGCTTCCGCCACTTCCCACATTTCCAATCTGCATAGGGCCTCGGTCGTGAAAGCCAATCTCGACAGGATTGTCAGGATCGGTCCAGTCAAACAACGACACGCCTCCTTCGTACCACGATTGGATCATGATGTCGCGGCCTGGAACCGGAAGCAAAGAGCCATTATGAGCTACGCAGATCTCATATTCCGTCTGGATGGCATCCATTTTATAGTAGCTGTGGAATTTGAGCTTACGATCCTCCGTAATAGTAAAGATGGCATTTGCACCCCACTCATAAGGGTCGTTAGCACGACATTTGGTGCCATACCATTCATCGGAGAACAGAATTTTAGAGCCATCGTTGTTGAATGTGGCGTTGTGCCAGTAGCTGAAATTCGCGTCTGCAACCTGATCAATTCGCACCGGGTTCACAGGGTCAGAAATATCAAGCAGTAACCCATAGCCATCACAAGCTCCACCTGCGAGCCCAATTTCTGGATATAGAGTAATGTCATGGCACTGGTTGGGTCCATACTCCTCTTCTTCGCGCATCGAATAGACCAAATCCCCGATGGACTCTCGGAAAGCAACCATTTGCGCTTCTGTTGGATCGCCTGTAATGGTCTGCTCCTCCTTATACATCTCAAGAAGACGATTGGCAAGGCCATCAGGCACTTCACGCACACTGCCCACCCATGGACCCGCTTCACGCACAAGATAGACGTTCTTTCCCTCGGCTCTCATTCGCTCAAGCTTGGCCACATCCTCTGGGGAAGGCTCATGAGATGGTGGTGGGGCAAGGTCATCAAAAATACGTGGAGAACTGACGATGGCAGACTCCTCAGGTGCATCCAAGGGAACTTTAATCACCTCGATACGGAAGAGTGCTGAGTTTGAGTCTTCGTTAGGCATCGCCGCAGAACAACCTGGTAGCTCTTCCTCGGGACGGACCATAGACGATCCGGACACATAGATGTAGATATTGTCATCATCCTTGGGGTCTTTCAGCACACTGTGCGTATGCGAGCCACGGCACGTTTGCACGTTTGCGATATACTCCGGATTCTCCACATCGCTGATGTCAAAAATGCGGATCCCCCGCAGACGCTCATCACTCACGCGGTCTTGTACCCCCTCTGTTCCACAATCGAGACGACCCTCGAGTCCCTCTCCAGAGACAAAAAGCAAGTCTCCATAGACTGAGACGTCACTTTGAGAGGCTGGACAGATGTATTCATTCACAAGCTTGGGACTTGCTGGATTGGTCATATCCCAAATGATAATACCGTTGTAGTTACCCTGAACCACATAATTTCCCTTGAAGGCCAAATCAGAACTTACACTTCCCACGAAGTCCTTTGGAGGAGGGGTGTTTGAGACCAATTCAAGATTCCAGATGGCCTCCTCTGCGTCAAACATGCCAGGGGCAAGCCCTTCGCGTGGATCAGGTGAAGGGCGTTCTACCGCTGTGAGCGGTAGGGGCGTGATGGCGGGAGAACTCGAATAGGAGGCGTCTTGGGCCTCCAATTCGACGGTGCTAACGGTACTTTGAGTTGAGCATGCTGTCATCACGAGGAACATTGCTCCAAATAAGCCTGCAAAGTGAGTTGATTTCATAAGCGACATTGGATTTGGCCAGTAAGTCAATTAACCAGCAAGTTCTTGAAGCGTTTGAGCAAGCTGATTCATTTTATCCGCATGCGCACCCGTTGCGTTGCCAGCGACCTTGCCTGCAAGATTTTTGAGCACCTTCTTGTCCCCACGAGCTTCGGCACGAGCAATTCCTGCGCGTAATTCCTGAATCATCTCTTCGGATACGGCTGGATCGCGATCCAACTGATCCACAAACGCCTTGGCAAGAGCAAACGTGGCTGGCCAATGGTATTTCGGCTGTCCCTGAACGTTGAGATAATCAAGCTCGACACTCTTGGCTGCGTCAATCTCATTTTGTGTGAGGTATGGATTCGCTTTGAGGTCAAAAATGTCGAGTCCGCGTGAGATCTCGGAGTTCACGAGGTAGCCATTGTACCAGTAGATGGACCATGACCCACCGCCTCCACCACCGTCCACGCTAATAGGACCGCGGTCATGGAATCCAATCTCAACGGGGTTATCTGGATCGGTCCAGTCAAATAGCGACACTCCACCCTCGTACCAGGATTGGATCATGATATCGCGACCAGGTATAGGCAGAATATTTCCATTATGCGCTACACAGTTTTCGAACTCAGTTTGAGCAGCAGGCATTTTGTAGTAGCTGTGAAAGTCGAGTTTTTTGTCCTCAGTAATTGAGAAAATAGCATTTGCACCCCACTCATAAGGATCTTTCTCGCGACATTTTGGAGCACCACCGCCTCCCCATTCATCTGTAAATAGGACTTTGGAGCCGTCGTTGGTGAGCGTGGCACTATGCCAGTAACTAAAGTTTTGATCGGCAACCGCATCCAATCGGACAGGATTTACGGGATCTGTAATGTCAAGAAGTAGGCCGTATCCTTCACAGGCACCACCAGCAAGTCCAATTTCTGGATACAGGGTAATATCATGACACTGGTCAGGACCGGTTTCGGCACCATAATCGGCACGTGAATACATCTCAATGACCATGTCAGGAAGCGCCTCTTTGAACGCCGCCATTTGGTCTTCGGTTGGCTCTCCTACGATTTCTTGCTCCTCTTTGTAGGTTTCAAGTAGACGAGCTGCAAAGTCATCGGAGACTTCGCTAACGCGACCACGGAACATAAAGACATTACGCCCCTCTGCTTTGAGCTCTTCAAGCTTATCGATATCTGCAGGCGATGGGCCATGAGTTGGAGGCGCTGCTAGGTCGTCAAAGATTCTTGGAGAGCTCACAATCGCTGCATCTTCAGGTGAATCAAGAGGGACCTGAATAATCTCAATGCGGAAGAGTGCCGAATTTGGATCTTCCTCTGGGTTGGCGGCCGAACATCCTGGAAGCTCCTCTTCCGGACGAACGCCAGCGGAACCAGAGACATAGATATAGACATTTTCGTTGTCGTCGGGATCTTTCAAGACACTGTGTGTATGTGATCCACGGCAGGTTTGGACGTTGGCAACATATTCTGGATTCTCGATGTCGCTAATATCAAAGATGCGAATCCCACGAAGACGATCCTTACTTACACGAGTATCGTTTCCTTGTGTACCGCAGTCGATGCGTCCACCAAGCCCTTCACCGGAGATGAATAGTAGATCGCCATACACAGAGACATCGCTTTGTGATGCAGGGCATACGTAGTCATTCACCAAACGGGGACTTGTAGGATCGGTCATATCCCAAATGATGACACCATTATAATTACCCTGGATGATGTAGTTATCCTTGAAGGCCAAGTCAGAGTTAGTGCTACCCACAAAATCTGGTGGTGGAGGTGTAGTGGAGAGTAGTTCCATGTTCCAAATGGCATCTCCAGCATCAAAAAGTCCAGGAGAAAGTCCGACACGAGGATCGGGCGAAGGTGCCTCAACAGCAGCTAGAGACATTGGGGTGAGAGCGGGTGTTGCAGCCGGCATCTCTGAATAGGTCATGTTGCTTTGTGTCGAACACGACGCGAGGAATAAAACCATGACTCCGAAGAGGCCAAAGAAATGAGACGATTTCATAAGGTTGGATATGAGTGAGTTAAGGGATTTCGTTGAGTTGAAAGGGGTTATTCTTCTACGGAAGAGACGACACGCTCGTTGAGCATTTGTTGCATTCGAGCGATTTCGGTGCGTTGATCTACCTGAATGTCAGAAGCTAACTTATAGGTTGATACTCCTTGCGCAGCGCCATCATAGCTAAAGAGCTCCTCCACCATCACGACAGCTCCTGTGTGGTGCTGAATCATGTATTCTAGGAAAAGTTCGTCAAAAAGAGGGCCTTGAGCGTCGCGAAGCTCCGCAAGCTGCTCCAAGGAAAGCATTCCTACCATGTTGCTATGGTCCATGTGCATACTGTGGTCCATGTTGTCATGATCCATGCCTTCATGCTCGCTATGGTCCATATGCATTCTATGGTCCGAGCCTTCATGGTCCATGCCCTCATGGTCCATGCCCTCATGCTCGCTATGGTCCATGCCTTCCATATCCATATCTCCGTGCATCATCATGGCATCCTCTTTATTCATCGAGGGATCTGACATATGACCACCGTCATCTTTCTTGGCTGGCTGGAGCATCGTGATAATGGACTCAATGCCATTATACTCTACATTCGGAGCATCAAGGCCACGATCTAGCAACCATCGCTGCATAATGTTGATTTCGTCAAGTTGAGCATTGATAATACGCGCCGCTAGAACCTGCACCTCCTCACTGGCGCCGTTTGTAGGGGCAAATTGCGACATCACAAGGGCTTGGGAATGGTGGACAATCATGTCCTCCATAAACTTGACATCAGCGTCGGTGTAGATGCTCAGCTTTTCTTGGATTCTTTCCCAGTACAGTTTTTCAAGCTCTGCCGGGGTAAGTGTACTTGTTTCTTGCGCGACGACAGAGTTTTGGGGGATGCTAAAAGCGCAGAATGCGCACAGGAGCGATGAAATGAGAATTCCTTTCTTCATAGGTAGTTTTGTTCTGACACATTAATGGATCTTCCACCCACGTGCATTTTGATGCGTGGGCATATCTTTGAATCCTATGAAAAAAGGGGCTAAAAACCTAATGTGAGCCTGCTTTTTGTGCGCGAAATTCAGACGGCGTCATGCCTTGACAAACAAAAAAGCCCCCTTCGTTTCCGAAGAGGGCTTTCCGCTCTTTCACTTACCAAGTCTATAACGACCTGACAAATTCATTATTGTGAGTCCTTGCAAAAAAACTCACTTGCGACTTGTGTGTTAGTCTTGCACCAACCACATTTCGCTATTGATATTGTCTCCAACTATGCCATGCGCTCAAGCTTGTCCTCAGCCCTAGCCCATGTATGGGTACGTCCAATCCGTTGGGGGATCAGTTGTCTCCTTCATAGATCTCATCGATAACCAGCGGTAAAGATGCGGGATGCTTCCTGCTTTGTCATTGGTGCCGGATTTACGGCTTCCACCGAAAGGTTGCTGGTTTACCACAGCGGCGGTCGGTTTGTCGTTGATGTAAAAGTTTCCTGCAGCTTGGCGCAGTTTGTCAGCCATGTGCTTGAGTACGTGGCGATCACGGGCAAAAATCGCACCCGTCAACGCATAGGGGGAGGTTGACTCGCAAATGTCTAGCGTCTCTTCAAATTTGGCTTCATCATACACATACACGGTCAGGACGGGGCCAAAAATCTCCTCTTCCATTGTGACAAAATGAGGATTGCTTGTAAGAATCACCGTTGGATGCACAAAATAGCCTACAGTGTCATCTGCATCTCCACCAATAATCACCTCTGCATCGCTGGCCTGACGCGCTTTGTCGATGTATCCTGTAATTTTATCGTACGCTTTTTTGTCAATCACAGCACCCATGAAGTGACTGAAATCTTCCACATCACCCACCGTAATCTTGGCAATTTCTTGCTCTAGGTGGGCTCTGGTATCCGTCCAAAGGCTTTTGGGTACATACATCCGGCTAGCCGCGGAGCATTTTTGCCCCTGATATTCATAGGCTGCACGGATAGCAGCCGTGGCAATCACAACTGGGTCTGCGCTCTCGTGAGCAAAAATAAAGTCCTTCCCACCTGTTTCGCCAACAATACGTGGGTAGGTTTTATAGGTCTCAATGTTGTTTCCGATCGTCTTCCATAAATGGTGAAATGTCCCAGCAGATCCTGTAAAGTGAAGTCCTGAAAGGTCCGCAGAGGCAAGTGCAGGATCCCCCACATCGGCCCCCATTCCAGGTAGGAAATTGATCACCCCATCAGGCAATCCAGCTTCCTGTAGGATGGTCATCAAAAAGTAGTTGGAATAAAACGCAGTCGGCGAAGGTTTCCAAAGCACGACGTTGCCACATAATGCAGGCGCGCCAGGAATGTTCCCTGCAATGGCGGTAAAATTAAATGGACTCACCCCAAAGACAAATCCCTCTAGAGGGCGGTACTCCACACGATTCCACATTCCATCCGGTGAATAGGGTTGGTCTTCGATCAGTCTTTGGTAATACCATGAATTGAATCGGAAGAAATCGCACAACTCACCTGCTGCCTCGATTTCTGCTTGTTGTGCCGTTTTGGATTGCCCTAGCATCGTCGACGCATTCATGAGGTTGCGGTAACGGCCCGCAATCAAATCAGCCGCTTTATTAAAGACAGCTGCACGTTCTTCCCAAGGGAGATCAGCCCAGTCCTTTTGCGCCTTCTTAGACGCTTCGATGGCCATCACGACCTCTTTTTCGCCACAAAGGTGTGCCTTTGCCAGTACGTGGCTATGGTTGTGAGGGCAGACGACATCATACATATTCCCTGTCTTGACCTCTTTTCCACCGATAATGGCAGGAATCTCAATCGTCTGAGACTTAAGTCTTTTGAGCTCCGCTTGAAGCTCCTCACGCTCTGGGGTCCCAGGCGCATAGCTCAGGTAGGGCTCGTTTTTTGGCTCGCGAAGATGAAATTTGGCAATACTCATGGCATTAGCTCCAACAAATAATGAATCTAAAGGGAAAGTCAGGCACTCATTCGTGCTAATAACTATGCTGCGTCGTGCATCAAGGATACGTAAAGGATGGCCTGCACCCAAATCGGTTCATGGATATGGATTGAGGCTCTCCCCCTGTGTCAAGACAAAGCTAACTGTGTCAAGACAAACTAACGGTTACCACTGCTTCTTTCAACTGGAATGGGTGTTTCAAAAATTCCGTTATTTTTGTGTAAGGAATCTCATGCTGATGATTCTGTCTTTCTAACTCTAGTTCATCTCAATCCAATGAAAAAAGCACTTGGTGGATTTATCGCGGTGGCCGCTCTAGCTCTTGCTGGATGGTTCTTTACAAACAATAGCAACCCCTCTTCGCCTGAAGTCCCGACTTCTGAAGTCGTTACGATTTTGAAGTACAATGACTATCAGTGCCCAACCTGTAAGAATGTTCTCCCCATGGAGAAGCAGTTGCTCGCCGAGTATGGGGATAAAATAGATTTTCAGTACCGTCATTTCCCTTTGGATATGCACCAGTTCGCTCCTTTAGCGGCTCGAGCTGTTGAAGCGGCCATGCGACAAGACGCCTATGATGGAATGCAGGAGCGCATCTTTGACGAGCAAGCGATTTGGTCTGCAGGGAATGCAAGGCAGTATTTCTTTAGCTATGCTCAAGATCTTGGCCTAGACATGGCGCAATTCGAATCGGATATTGACTCTGAAGAGATCATAGCCATAGTGGAATCTCAACTTCGGGAAGGTAATAGACGATTGGTAACGGGCACTCCAACCTATTTTATCAATGGGCGTAAAATCAGTGTAATCCCTGCCAATGTTGAGCAGTTCAAAGAACTCGTAGATCTCTATTTAGCGGAGGGGTAATCCCTCCATTGGCTGGGCTTTATCTCCATATCCCATTTTGTCAACAAGCGTGTAGTTATTGCGATTTCTACTTTTCGACCCGTTTGCAACGGGTTGATGATTTTGTAGATGCGATGGAGCTACGTATCCATCAGGCTGGACGGTCTAGATGGGCTTCAACAAAATTCAAAACCCTCTACTTCGGGGGTGGAACTCCCTCACTTCTCTCTTTGGAGCATGTAGAGAGGCTTCTATTGGCTGTTGACCAGGCCTTCAATACAGACTTTGAAGAGGTTACCCTGGAGCTCAATCCCGAAAATAGCTCAAAAGAGTACTTAGAGGGTTTAGCTTCGCTCGGGATTACCCGTTTGAGCGTTGGGATCCAGAGCCTTCAGCCACACATTTTGACATTTATGCACCGCGCTCATGATCAGGAAGGTGCGCTGCGTTGCCTTGAACAACTTGTTGCAAGTCCATTTGTACGATGGAGTGCGGATCTAATTATCGCAAATCCAGGGCAAAGTTTGGACGATGTGGTTGCCGATGTGAGCCTGTTGGCTGGTTTTGAACCTCCTCATATCTCCGCATATGTATTAATGTTGGAGGAGCGGACGCGTCTCGAAAAACAGGTGGCACTTGGGCGCATCCAAATGCCAGAAGGGGACATCGTTGCGGACCAGATGCAGGCCGCTCAAACAAGCCTCAAAGAAAACGGCTACACCCGTTATGAAGTGAGTAGCTTTGCGAGAGTGGAGGCGTCAGACACCACTGAGCTAGAAACGATGAAGCAGCCCCAAAATCGTGCCATTCATAATAGTCGTTACTGGGACCATCAGCCGTATCTGGGGTTAGGTCCATCAGCCCATTCCCTATGGTGGGATGGCACAGTCGAGAATGCTTCAGCCACCCGCTGGCATGAAGTGAAGGATTTACGTCAATGGATGGCTGTTGTTCACGACAACGCCGCTCACCCTAATGTCGTTCATGACAACGCCGCTCACCATGCAGAGTGTGAAAAGGAATTTCAGCAGGAACTTGAACTTCTTGACGAAGTTACCTTAGCCGAGGAACGCATTATGATGGCATTGCGAACGTCAGAAGGTATCTCTTTCCAAGAGCTCGCAGATCGTTACAAAGTATCGTTTGTGGAGGCTCATCATCAACACATCGAACAGTGGATCGCTCATAAGTGGGCGGTTCCAGGTCTGGTGAATCATGTAAAATTTACCGACACAGGCCTTGACCGCGCTGACGCGTTACTCCTTGACCTATTGACTATTCCTTTGCAGCGTAATCGGCTTGACGTCGCGGAAACCTTCCCCCGTGAGTCTGATAAAATAAACGCCTGACGCAAGGCCTTCTGGTTTCCATTCAATAGACTGGAATCCGTCTGAGTACGACTGATTCTTTAGAAGCTCAGCGACTCTCCTTCCAGTCACATCAAAAACGGTGATAGTGACCTCGCTTGGCGCATTCAAGTAAAAGGGTATAGTCACGTGACGATCAAATGGATTTGGATAGGGTAAGAGCAATCCACGCTCTGGAAGGTACACTGCATCGACCAACCACTCGATGCCTGTGAGGGTTTTGGCAGAATTAACCCCTGTAGGGCTCGTGAATGTTGTATTGACCACAACCATGGTCAAATCGGACAAGTCAGCCCATGACCAACCAGGCACAAGTGTCGTGGAGACTTCATTGGAGACCGTCCGAAGGAGCTCCTTTTGTCGACCATCTTTGAATCGTGCCAGTAACCCAACACCCATTGATGCAGAACCATTTTGTGTACTTAGGCGCACCAAAACCCCTTGCGTGGGATTTGCGGTAGGTGGGGGTGTCACTTGCACCGTTTTGGCAGCCCAGCTGCTGATCGATCCCAAGTCGCCTGTCTCAGGGAAAGTTTGGGTGTTGATTGACGAGGTAAACGTCGCCTTGGGGTAAAACGCAGACTCCTCAAATCCATAAGGCCCTTCGCTCGAGGAGGGAGTCCAAATGGGATCTAAAGCCCCAGCAAGACTCCCTGCATGCCATAAGTGATTTTGGGTGTGGTCTTGTAGCAACTTGCTGACCCCTTGTTGCGCTGCATTTTGCGCTACCTGGCTTGCGGTCGAAGAGCCTGTTTGACGTCGTTGCAAGACCATGGTCATGGCATCAAGCATCGTTAGGTTCCGATCCTGAGCAACTTCCGTCCACACTTCCACCCAAAAGGATTCGCCATATTGCTCAGCAAAGTAGAGCATCCAAGTCACGTGGCTATACGCTACAGGCGTCGCTTGGGCAGGGGAAGAAAAAATGCTGTTTGACGCCAGATAATTATAGTAGTCATTCACATCGTCGTAGACGGTTTCTTCCATCATGGTTGCATCCATTTCGAGCCAATCTTGGTCGCCTACTCCGCCCGACCACCGATTATCGGCATACTGAATAGCATGTTTAAACTCATGGGCTATGGTTGCAACGAGAGCTCCTTCTACAAACCCGCCAGGCCAGTCATTTTGAGGAAACCCGACAAAGTCATGATGGACCGAGATAGACGTCCCGGCAGGATCGCTGCTTGGGTAGGTGTATCCGTAAAATCCCATGTTTTCAAAATCGATTCGGTAGGTTTCCCCAACTGGGATTGGATCGTTATACCCAAGTTCTAGCACCATTTTTTTGTAAGACGAATCGGCGGCTAATGCTGCGGCTTCTACATAATCAGGCAGTCCATTTTGATCCTCATCTGTCGCAGGAACGGCATCCGAACCAGATAATGCATAGTGCAACGTAAATTTACCAGATGGGGACTCTAAGGTTTGTAAAAGTTGATTTTGCTGCGTGTTAGGCGATCCTAATGCACGGGATTTCGGGCTGCGTAACAGGGATGGTGTGGCCAAGAGGGTCCCACATTTTTGGTTATGCTCGCTCGCATAGTTGCCCGCAAAGGATGGATGAGCCAGCGCTTCTTGGAGGTCTGGCCCTCTTTGTATGTCACGTGCAGCATGACCAACCGGCGCTTCTTGGGCCATGACGGACAATGGCATCAACCAAATAGCCATTGCAGCTACACTCGACAACAGCGCTAAAATGGGGCGCTGAGAGCCAAAAAAAAGAGTATTGAGAATCATTATCCTCTTGAAATGAGTGTATATACGGGTTGCACATGCGACGACATAGTATGAACTGGCACACACCAGCGAGCACACACCGGCAAGCACACACGCCAAACCGTTTACATTAAAATACGTGAAGCGTATCTTAATTGATATGACGTACCAAGTGCTTCTTTATTATCAATTCACGCCTATTGAGGAACCTCAGGCGTTTGCCAAAGACCATCGAGAATGGCTTAAAGAGCGCTCGCTTCGTGGACGGATTTATGTCTCTGCCGAAGGGTTGAATGGTACCGTTGCCGGGACTCCTGAACAAATGGAAGAGTATATGGCCATGGTTCGTGAGATTCCCGGGTTTGAATCGATTGAGTTCAAAATTGATGAATGCGACTACATCCCTTTTGCCAAACTAACCTGTAAAGTGCGCAAAGAAATTGTGGCTTTGCATGAGGAGGGAGTCGATCCTTCAGAGGGAGGCCGTCATTTATCTCCAGAAGAATGGAGGGCCCATTTTGAACAAGATGAGGACTTTATTCTGATTGATGTGCGGAATGATTATGAGTCCAAAATTGGACACTTTGAGGGGGCCATTTGCCCACCAGTTGAAAATTTTTATGATTTCCCAAAATGGCTAGACGAGGCGGGTCTCCCAAAGGATAAAAAGGTGCTGATGTACTGCACTGGAGGGATTCGTTGTGAGAAATTCTCCGTGGTGATGAAGAAAAAAGGGTGGGAAGATGTGAACCAGCTTCATGGTGGCATCCTCAATTATGCCAAAAAAGAGCAGGGAAAACATTTTTTAGGCAAGTGCTTTGTCTTTGATGATCGTTTGGCTGTTCCTATCGACCCAAATTCCCAAGACCCCCTTGCCACGTGCGAAATCACGGGGCAACCCACAGATCATTACCTCAATTGCGCCAATATGGAGTGTAATCGACTCTTTTTGTGCTCAGAAGAAGGCGCGAAGGCCTACGAAGGGTGTTGCTCAGAGGCGTGCATGAAGAGCGAGGTGCGTCGTCCTTTTGACCCAGATACGGTCTACCAACCCTTTCGCAAGTGGTACAACTACTTTGACGACGACTTCAAAAAACGATCTAAGTCTCGTGAGCAGGTCTCGTGAGCGAGTCCCGTCCGATTCGCATTGTTGAGCCCTATGCTCACACCCGTCATGTAAAAATCCCCACTTCTTTTGAGGGCGTACCCCTGATTGATTTCTTGGGTGAGCGATATCCCTATCGTAGTCGAGCGTATTGGGCTGAACGTGTGCAAGCGGGTGATGTACGGATTGAAGGCTCGGATGTGAGTCATCCAAAGGATGTGTTGAAGAGGGCATCGGCGGTGACGTTTTTTACCCCGCGTGTGGTGGAGCCGACGGTCCCGGATGAGGTGAGGATCGTGGGTGAAGGTGAGGGGTGGGTGGCTGTGGAGAAGCCGGCGCCGATGCCCGTCCATCCAGGGGGTCGATACTTCAAAAATACGTGTCTTGCCATTACTGAAGAGCTTCTTAGCCAAAAGATCTATCCGGTCCATCGATTGGATGCAGTGACAAGTGGATTGGTTGTTTTTGCGACGGATAATCGTATGGCATCGACTATGACCCAAGCCTTGACGGAGGGTCGAGTTGAAAAAGAGTATGTAGCGCATGTATTTGGACGTGTGGAACAGGATGAACAGTTGATAGATCAACCCATTCGGCGTAAGTCTGGCTTTGTGTTTGAAAGTGTGCCCCTAGAAGCGTCGGCTCCTGCACTGACTACCCCAGAAACACCCGCTCCAGAGCCTACCAACCCAGAGCTTGAATCAAAAGGCCGAGGCAGCCTTAAACAAGCACAAACGTTGATTCGTGTCCTAGAGCGAGGTCAGGACTCTAGTCTTGTACAATGTATCCCATTCACCGGTCGAACACATCAAATTCGACTGCATTGTCAAGCGATGGGTCACCCTATTCTAGAGGATCCAATTTACGGACCCGATGGCGATACAAGTGGAAATACGTTGCAAAATGGAGCTATACGCCTTCAACATGCGGCCATGCGTTGGCCCACATTAGGGATTTATCTTCGCTTAGACCCACCCTCAAGCTGGAAGGTTTAAATAGGACTGTAAAATAGCCGCAAAGGTCTTTGGCTTGTCCAAAAAGGGGTAATGACCCGCATTCTTGATCACACTGAGTCCAGCACCTTTTATAGATGATTCCATAATACGGGCTGCTTTTAAAGGTGTCGCCGTGTCGTTTTCACCCCAAATCAGAAGCATTTCGCGTGAAATCTCTTGAAGCGCCGTTCTATCAAACGTTGTATTAACGACAGAGGAAAATGTTTGCCTCATCGCTGGTGAGAGATCCTTGTAGTCGCTTGAACCTAGTGATTTCCATAATGAACTGCCTCTGAGCGAGGATAGATAGGCTTCCCCTGCAGGGCCTGGGAGTAGAAAAGAGGGCGCTTTTAGGAGATTAACAAAGGCCAATTTCGCCTGCACAGCCAGAGGTTTTGGAAGTTTAACCCCAGCCCCTCCTGTTATGATGATTTTATCGAAAAGGTGGGTACAAGGACTTGGAGAGGATGGGGAGGGTTGTGTAAGCCACCAAAGCAAGACCCTGGCTCCAAACGAATGGACGAGGAGATCTGCAGATTCTTTAGCCAAGTCTAAATGATTTAACCATGCCTGTGTGCTTTCTGCGTAGGTTTGCAAGGTCCACGGTTTTTGCAGTGCGCTGGATGCACCAAATCCCGGAAAATCCAAGACAATACAACGTCGATGCGCCTTGAGTCTTTGCGCTAATGGGCCAAAAGCTGCTGACGAACTCCCCCACCCATGGAGAAAAATCATGGGCTTGGCGCTAGGATCGCCAAACTCAGCCCACACAAGGGTGTGGTCATTCCAGTCAAAGGAGTGGGTGGTCATGAAAAGAAATTATGCGTAATGGACCCACAAAAGAAAACCTCATACCCAAAAAGGATATGAGGTTTCGTTGTAATAATCTTGGGTTGATTCAATTACAATGAATCTAACCGACACCTACTGTAGCTCTGATTGTGGTCTTGCTAAGAAGCGATAGATCTGTCCGCCGTCTGTGGGTAAATCAGATAGCTTGCCATATCGTCTCATATCAACCCAACGGTGTCCTCCTTCAAACCATAATGAATAGCGTCTTTCGTGCAGGATCTGATCAATAATCTCATCCTTGGTTGATCCTGTGAAATCATCTAGTCCCCAAGTAGATCGAATGAGATTGATAGCATCAGTTGCAGCATCGAGATCGCCACTCTGGGCATTGGCTTCTGCATAGATAAGAATCAGTTCTTCATTGCGTAAAAATGGAAATGGGGAGCTTGTGCTTTCAAAGCGTCCATCTTGATACAGTGAACTTAACCCTTGAAGTGTTACGGGTGATGTCCTTTCAAAGACTTTCTTTGTTACTCTTAGGTCTCCCTCCTCAGCATCGTCTACAAATGAAGGATGTGCCATGGGCAGCTGAATGGCTGTTGTATTTGGTACGTAGTAGAATGGATTGAACTGATCTGGAGGATTCCCGTAAACAAAGTATCCACCCTTATTCATCACATCCTCACCTGAAGCTAGTTCAAAGAAAGGTTGTGCACTTGTAAGAGCTGATTCAGCCCCAGCCCAATCCTCTGCGTAAATCGCGACACGAGCAGCGATTGCTCTATTTAGTTGTGCAAATGAAGCAGGAGTTGAGAATGCATCAAATCCTGAGGTTAAGTCAAATGCAAAACTTTGACCGGCACTTCCTAGGTCACTGTAACCATCGTCCAAAAGATCACGTATGGCTTGAAGAGCAGCATCATAATCTAGGAAAGGTCCAAGATTATCAATATCGCTGACGTCAATCCGTATCCCGTTTGAATATTGAGCATGAAGTGGAATAAGGTAGCTGTACGCTTGAAGGGTTTTGGCAAAGCCTAGATAACCACTTTTCTCTTGTGCTGAGACGGCATCCGTAGCTTCAGCAGATTGAATAAGGATATTACCCTGTAATACTGTCTCGTAGGGAGTACTATAGGTACCTCCTGATCCAAAGAATGAAGGATCATTTTCAGCATCAGCTCCTTCTCCAACACCGACCCATTGATTGACAAATCTAGGATCTGATGCAAATAAAGGATATATCTCCCGGCCAAAGGTGCTAAAGATGTTGTTGGAGCCTGTTGTAGCACGGTGCCTAAACTCTAGACCTGTCACAAGATTTTGTAATTGAGCTTTGGTCGCATTGCTTAAAACACTCTCTACAGACGGATTGTTTGGATTTTGGATGGGTTCTGGGTCAAACACACCGCAGCTTGTCGTCAGTATCAACGAAAGGACTACGGTTAGTGAAAGACGATGTGTAAGTCGTGTTGTTGATTTCATAACAGTCATTCCTTTCAATTAAAAGTCAATATTTACGTTGAAGACCACCTGACGAGAGGTTGGGAAGGGGGTTACTTCTACGGAGTTATTGATGGCTTGTGTTCCGAAAACAGATGTCTCAGGATCATAGCTTCGATAATCGGAGAACAAGAGAACGTTGTTGGCTGAGACCCCAACTTTAACCTGTCGTACCACAGTACCAGTCAAAGATTGTGGCAATGTGTAAAACAGTCCAACCTCACGAAGCTTAACATAGGAAGCATCTTCGATATAGGCTCCAGACCCACCATTAATTAAACGATCAGCCCCCTTCAAGAATGGACTTCCTTCAACGGGCTCATTCCAATCTGGTGAGGTCCCGCCAGCGTCTGTAAGCAAGTAGGAGAGGTTGATATTATCTCCTCCTTTTTTCCAGTGCCATAAAAAGCTCAACTCCACATTACGATAAATAGTGAAGTCATTGCTCCAGGACATTTCAAAATCTGGCTGAGCATCACCATAGATAGTATAAAGTGATGGGTCACTCACTGCTGGGAGCCCAACAATTGTAGAAGGTGAGAAACCCTCTTGGATCAAGTAATTCCCGAGAGATGTTCCAAACCCTCCAGTAGAGAATCCGCCAATCCCTAGTCGCGTAATTTCAGAGCTATTGGACCAATAGAGTAGCGTGGTGTTCCAGCCAAAATTTTTCTTTTGAACGGGAATCATATTTAACGCGAGCTCTACTCCTGTATTCTCAAGATCAGCGGCATTGGTAGCAATCACACTAATACCTGAAGAAATAGGCACTTGTTCATCCAAAATCAGGTCCTCAACTTCTTTCTTGTAGTATGTAGCTTCAAGCGATACTCGATTATCAAGTAAGGCTACATCCAGCCCGAACTCCAATTCTCTCGCACGTTCTGGCTTGAGGTTTGGATCAATACTTCGCGTACTGGCATATGTAGCTAGGAATCCACCAATATTTCCTCCAGATAAAGACCTAAATGTGGCGCCAAAATTGGGAAGACCACCTGTTTCACCGTATGCCACACGAGGCTTAATTTGACTGAATAAATCAGAGGATAAGCCCTCAAAATTTAAAAGGTTCACAGCTAATGAGGCTTTAGGATAAAAGTAATAGGTGTCTTGTGCCGCGTTCAAGGAAGATCGATCATATCGCCCCCCAAAAGTCGCAATCACTTTGTCAGACCAATTAAACTCTTGTTGACCAAACCAACTCAAATCCACCACATCGACAATGGATTGTGAAATCACCGATTGAATGGTTCCACGTGCAAGCCCTGTTTGCCCTGCGACCATTCCTTGTCCTCGGACCACACTTCTGTTTTGCAACTGATCAAATCGAGAAAATCCAAACTGAGTTGCTGAACTGATGCTTTGTTCACCAAGATTAATTGACGTATTAATGCTGGCCGTTGCCTGGAAGTTTGCATTAAAATTGTCTTCTAGAGTATGTACAACGTCACCAGGATTGGATGAACTTCTCTGATTCTGTAGGTATGTGGGCATCCAAACCATAGACTCGAATGTCAAATAGTCAATTCCTCCATCTAAGGATAGGGATACGGAGGTATTGTCTGTTTGGTATACGTCAGCTCGTACTTGAATACCTTGGATGAGGCGCTGTACTTTCTGCTCATTCACCGCATTATCCACAATGGAGAGCATATTATCACTGAAGTATGGATTATTTGGGTAATTGCCTTGTGCATCAGGATAAAGCTGAGCATAGGTTGGCGTGTAGGCTAGCGCATACCCAATGGATCCACCAGTTCCGTTCTGGTTCCCAGTGAAACCTCTTTCGTTATCTGTGAAAGTGTAACTAGATCGAGATGATAGCCTAAACGTATTTGAGAGTCTATGATCGACATTGAGTCGCAAAGAGCTTCGGTCAAAACCTGTGTTTTGGATAATTCCATCTTCGGTTCGGTGTGTTCCAGATAAATAGAAGCTTGTTCTGCCACTGCCACCAGAAACACTTAGACTCGTTTGATTTATGAGACCACGGTTTCCGTACAAAATCTCTTCATAGTCATAAATACGACCACTACTTCTAGCAGCATTGTAGGCCGCTTTCTCAGCTGCCGCATCACCCCCCAAAACGGAAGTGTAAGCATCGATTTTTTGCTCATTCCATTCAGCCACACCGATGAGGTTCAAAGCGCTGTTGAACCCAACATCTTGTGAAAAAGAGACTCTGGACTCACCAGATTGACCTCGCTTTGTCGTGATAATCACTACCCCAGCATTGGCCCGTTGTCCATAAATAGCAGCAGCGGAAGGCCCTTTTAACACTTCAATACTTTGGATTCGGGGTTAATATCAGCAAGTCGGTTTGCGGAGTTATCTTCTTGACTGCTATTCGCACCTGTTGTCAGAAATCGTGCATTCGAGATAGCATCATTATTGACATAAACTCCATCAATTATGTAGAGCGGTTGAGAGGTCCCGGCTCCTAGCGTGCTTATCCCACGCATTTGAACATTCACACCTCCACCGGGTGCTCCACTTTGTGAACGAATAGACACACCAGGAATTTTACCCTTAAAGGCACCGTCTAAGGTTTGCATTGGAGCTTTCTCAACCAGCTGTTCAGCATTTACAGTTGTAATCGCATTTGCTAGGTTGGATCGCTTCACAGAACTTGCCAGTCCTGTTACGACCAACTCTTCAAGGTTGGCGACACTAGATTGCAAGGAGACGTTGAGCTCAACATTTTCGCCATTACTGCCAGTGACATCAACGGTCGATGTTACATATCCAATACTAGAAAATCGTAGCGTGTAGTCTCCGGCCGGAAGGGTTAGTTCGTATTCCCCATTGAGGTTGGTCGAGGTTCCTGTTTCAGTAGTTGCTTCAAATACGGAAACCCCAAATAAGGGTTCGCTTGTGGCGGCATCGCTAAGGGTCCGGCGACGTGCAAGACCACACCTACCGGCA
>JAQCBZ010000043.1 GCA_027621355.1 Bacteroidota bacterium
TATGAGCTGGCTTGGTTAGCCTATGCGTACGCTAATGCGTACGAGGGTAAGCCAGAAAAAGGTCACGCACACTTTCTTGTGGGGCCACCAAACTGCGGAAAGACATTATACAACAATGTAATTCTTGGGGGTTTGCTTGGCGGTGGTATTAAAGCCTCGGATTATCTAACGGGAAAGGAAGATTGGACAGAACACCTGTTTGAGTTCGGGGCTTGGTTGGTAGATGATGAGGCACCTACAGCATCTTCCGCGATGCATACAGCCTTTACCGCAAGGCTCAAAGAGCATACAGCCAATGACACATTTCTAATCAAAGGTAAGTTCAAGAAATCTGGTAGAGCCTACTGGCGGGGGAGAATTAGTATTACCCTCAATGATGATCCTGTATCAATGAGACTTCTACCTGATTTGGACATGAGTATCCGGGACAAGCTTATGCTCTTTAAATGTAATGATGGCTACGCTTTTAATTCTAAGACAAAAAAGACAGCCGAAACTGAGCTTCCGGCCTTTGCCCGTTGGCTTTTGGACTATGAGATTCCACAAGAGCTCGTGGAGCTTAGGTTTGGGGTGAAAGCATTTTTGCACAAGGAGATTCAGGAGCTTGCTGGAGCCAATAGTAATTTCGCTCACATCATTGAGCTTCTGCAAATGTGGAGAAAGACACTGAAAGAAGATTTCTGGGAAGGCACCTGCTCCGAGCTACTCAAAGTTCTCGGAGCAAATGAAGGTAATAAGATTCTCCTCAAGGATATTTCCACAAGAAGTTTAGGCTGGGGGTTGAAGCACATGCAATCCAAAGGTTTCCCATGGGTTTCCCGATCTAAGAAACTGCAGTACGGATGGGTTGTTGACGGTGTAAATGGCTAATAAAACCGCAGGCACTGTTTACGAGTACAAGTTCTTCTCCAAGATCTTGGAGATGGGCTATGACTTGTTCATACCTGCGGGTGACAATCTTCCAATTGATTGCATAATTCAGAATGGGGCTGGCAAGCTCAGATTAAAGGAACTGCATCTGAGACCCGCGAGGGTAATAGAAATGCGAACTCAAAAAGATATAAAGTTCTTGCAGCTACCGGTCATAGTTCAAAAATGTCGATAGATTGCACAAAAGTCGACATATTAGCAGCTTATGTCGAGCCCGTCGACACATGGTACATTATTCCGTGTCTTGAGATTGGGGCTAAGTCGGTGTGGTTCTACCCCCATATTGAGAATAGTAAATCAATGACCGAGAGATATAAGGAGCAGTGGGATCTATTTAAGAAACTTTAAGGTCTTTCACAAAGAATCCTGCGGCCCGCAGCCTAACCCTTACAGTCTCTTCGCTTACACCAAGGCATCCTGCAATTATTTTTGGGTGCATACCTCCAAGAAATCTGGCATAGACCATTGTTTCCCAACGCTTCATGCGTTTACTCATTCGCATTTGGTCATGCCGAAACAGATAGCCTTTGGGCTTAGGCTTCTCCTTGGGTGTGTTTACATTAAACGCTGTACGAACTTCGTCAGCGGTTAATCCCAGCTTCTCAAGAATCTTGTTTTTCTTTTTCTGCCCCATACCCGATTTGAAAAGCTGTCGACACCGATTGTTTCGGCGGGAAGTAGACTTGACCTTCACTCCAGATCTCCGTGTTCTCTTCATTGAACTCGAAGTGAATGTTTAATCTTACATCCGACATCATTTCATTTTCCAAAGCTGATAACCTGATTTGAGGAATTAGGTCTTCGACCACTTCTCTTACCTGAATGTTTACAGCTTCGAGCATATGCTTCTCTTGGTCTTTTTGTTTATCTAACCACTTTTTCATTTGTTCTTTACTATGCGTCGATTAGGCGTTAGAACGCCAATATATACATTGTATAGGCTTGCACTACATTCGTCAAGTCATTAATTTGCAACACTTTAGCCCGGATGGCGGAATTGGTAGACGCGCCGGATTCAAAATTTGAAAATTAATACTACCCGTAGTGTAGGTCCCGCATAAACACTGGACACTATGAAAAAAACACACTACATCAACCGAATGACCACACACCAACCTATGCGTCAATTAGGCGCCCGCTCCCGCGTTGGAACGCGAATACAGCGAAAATCGAATAATGCAGTTTGGGCTTACCGCCCAATGATCGATGGCAAGCAGTATTGGTTCCCTCTCGGATATGATAAACGCCAGGCACTGGATCTTGCTGACAAGATCCGTGCAGCCAAAACGCTCTATCCTATAAATGAGGTGATTGAGATGTATGCGAAGAAGAAATTCAACGCTGAGAAAGATCCGACACCAACCATCAAGGATGTTGAACAGAGGCTAAATGATCACAGAGTAGCGCTTGGTATAGCCAAGAAAACTGTGAAGGATTACATGGACAATTTGAAACGGATTGTTCGTGTAATGTTAAATAAAAAGGATGTCGATGACTTCGATTGCGGAGAGCTGAATACATCCTTCATAAATGGGTATAAAGTTCTAGCTTTGCAGGGATTGACCGATGAGGGAGAAATTCAGTCACGCAAGAGAACAGTCAACTCAAAGATCAGATGCACCAAAGCCATCTTTAATCATAAGATTTTTGATGGGTTTAGCACTGACTTCAATGAAGACATTCAGGACATAGACTTCTATAAGAAGTTGGGTACTGATTATGTCCTTCCACCCATGTCCTTAGTTAATGACACCTTCGCCCTATGGCATACGACCACTGGCGATATCCATACGCTTCTGGGCTTATCCTTAATCTTTGGGCTGAGACGGAATGAGATATTCCATTGCCGAAGGTCATGGTTCGATCTCGAAGGGTCAAAGGCTCGGGTTACTGTGAAAGCGGAGAAACAATTCCGCCCAAAGGGTGGACATCAAGGTCACAGCATGGGAGATAAAGCGTTAGCCAAGAAAATACTAAACACCGCATCAGGCGAAGATTATCTGATTAAGAACAGAGCAGACAGCGGAAGACCTGTGTTCGAAGAAGCGCTAGGACTTCTCAGAGATATTGGCTGGGATCGAGCAAGCCCGTTGCATGAACTCCGGAAATTGTTTGGCAGTTATGTGTCGACCACCGAGAGCTTATACACCTCGCAGAAATGGTGTAGGCACGCTGATTCGAGCACTACAAACAAATTCTATTCAGACTTAATTGAGGATAAAAAGATCCTCAAGCTCTGGGCTGCCTAGAAGCTCTTACCGTAAAGATGCCCTATGGCCATTTCTCTCATGGCCCATGGGTAATCTTTATGGGCGACAATCATCATGCAAATTTGGAATCCACGACCTCGAAGGTTGGTGAAGACTTTCATATGCTCCTTGAGCGCTCCTTTGTACTGACCCTTGACCATGCCATCATCGTTTTGGACATAAAGGAAAAGATGACCGACTGAGTTTTTATGGAATCGGAGATCAACACGATGGATTTGTTTTTCGTTATGCTCATCTCCGAGATGCATCCAATTTGTCTCGGCTATTGAAAGATATCCGTCTTTAAAATATAAGGGGCTTTCAATAGCACCACTACCAATTACTGATTCTGCGAAAGGCTCTGCTTTATATCTGTTTCTGTAGGTAAACCCTTTACCAACGCTGGACATTACGACTCCCTTACCAGTAAGCGGTGTCGTAAGATCTGTAAATGGATCTGGTGCAGATGCGTATACGGTGTCGTTTAGATCTGTAACGACTGTCTGGATAATCTCATTATCCCGATTAACTGCGTACATCTCAGAGGAGTTATCCTTTGTTGTAATCGCAGTAATATCTTCGCTTACAAACGGGCCAGAAAGAGAAGATGTTCTAGGATCGAAAACAAAACCTTTGTACTTAGGCGTGGTAGATGATTCTACTACGGCAAACCGTAAATTTGAAGGTCCCAGCTGTGGGGTTTGCGGGATTTCTTGTGCTTGTGCAGATAAATTAAGAGGTCCTTGATTCGGTGGAGCAGTTGTTGCTCCTATTAAAGCTTGAAGATTCAAAGGCCCTAGGCTTGGTGCATTTGGAGGAGTGCCACCGCCCCCGCCATCGCCATCGCCATCGCCATCGCCTCCGCCATCGCCGGGAACACCGCCAAGGTCACCACCACCATTTCCATTTCCTCCGTTAATAACAGCGTTGTAAAACCACGGACTTTGACCCGCATCTACTTCTTCTTTATCAGTAAATCCATCATCGTCCGAGTCAGCATCGTTGGGGTCAGTGCCAGCAGCCTTCTCCTCCCCATCAGTTAGACCGTCATCGTCTGAGTCTGGATCGTTAGGGTCGGTTCCATCATACTCTTCCTGCTCATCAGTAACTCCGTCTTCGTCCGAATCATCGCTACCTCCGCCGCCTCCGCCTCCGCCTCCGCCTCCGCCTCCGCCGTCGCAGTTGCTTACTACTAGAGTCCTCTTCACCGCTTTCCTGAAAAAATCGCTATCTACAATATCGAACGGCTCATCGTTGGAATTATTCGTGTCCCGTCGAAGGGAGATCGGTATGTTAATAGAGTATTCCAGGACATAAGTACCTTCAACATTCAGATCGAATGTCCCAGATACCGTTGGCTCTACAGACTGACCTTCTTTATCTTTTGCTGTAGCTCCTGGGTCTGTCCAAGCATCACCTAAACACAATTCGACTGAGGAATCGCCATTCAGTGTTATCTCAGCTTGACCTATGTCTTCTTCCTTAAGCACATTTACTGTGCGATACCCATAGGAAGTACAATTTAATTCAGTATTGTAGTGACTGTACTCAATTTCAATTTTATTAGGGCATATTGAAGTATCAATATTAGTTATATTGGGAGTATAAACTGTTTCTGGATCTACCCACTCAGATCCACACGCAATGGTCATTTCCGAGTGCCCCGTAATTTCTATAAGGGGGCATGTAACTGTGGGAGGTCCAACTTCTTTTATCGGAGGAGGCCAGGAATCCGGTGGATCGTTTTCAGGAATGGTTACATTGATATAACCCGCGTCTAGTGCGAATATGAAATAATTATCAATAAAAGGGGCGTACACAGTTTGACTGCTTGAGGGCTCCCAGCTATCATTTGTATACCCGTAGTCAGACTGAGCTTGTATATAAAGCTCCTTCCAAAGATCCGGTGAACTAGGCCCCCAGAGCCAGCCTGGATCTATAAAAACCTGCTCATTTTTTTGATAGAGAAAATACCTGTAATATATAGGTGTATCTTTATTTTGGTGTTTTCTCTCTATCCACTCACCTAGGACTTCAGGGTTTGTCCACTCATTCCCGTATACATAATGGTCACCTACTCCATCCCTAGGGTACATGTCGGCAGGCGGGAAAATAGGTCCTTGCCAAAAGGGTGTGGATTTTTCGTCCTGGTTCTCCCATTCAATCGGCCCTTGCCCCTCACCCATACCGTATTGACTAGCTGTGAGCTGCCAGAGATCGTGAAAACTCTGTGGATCTGGATTAGCTAAAGCGATAGGCAGCCAGCTTGCCTGACTTTCTGTTCCGCCACATGTATCACCCTTGTACTCACCCAACCCATTTACATTCCAATCTCCGGGATAAATGTACCAGTACAGATCAGTAAGGCTCCCCGTTATATCAGTTGGGTTAGGACTGTCAGAACCATACTCAGGAAAGTTTTGTCCGCCAATGTAGTTGTTAACACAAATAAACTCTTCTACCTCCGAAACACATGGGCTTGGGCAACTCCACTGAGAATATCGGTAATAAGATTTACCAGCATCCCACCAAGTACTGTCTCCAAAAAGGTTTTGGTTTTTAAAGCTGTAATTGATTGTACCTTGGTGAGAAAATATAGGTGCTGTAACCTGAATACCTCCTCCACATCCAGCACATGGCATATCCTCTCCTCCAATAAAACCTACACTATATTCTATCGGTACTTTTGGAAAAACAGATAAGAACCTAGCTTGACTGTCTTGTTGATAATCAACATGCCACTGGGCCATTGTATCAACCAGATCCTTACCGCGTAATGTTTTTACTAGCCGGTACGAGTGTTCTGAGCCAGTGTAGTCTGGAGTAGTGTTACTATTTGGTACAGCTTGAATTGGTACAAGCAGGCAAGAGTTGTCACTTACATGTGAATAGATTGTATTGCTACTAAATCGTTTATCGGGCGTGTACCTACCCCCGAGTATCCCGTCGGCAATTTGAGCCGGGGTTAAACTCTCTACATCAATATCGATGTAGTTGTAAACTGAGGGCATATTAATCAGTCCTTACGAATCAGACTTACGCTTGAGCGTTGTCCGGTGAAGAGTAGTTTGCGGAATCTCCGGCCGCGTTACTACCTTTAACTGTGTATGAGTATGTAGCTCCGAAAACAGCTGATGTATCTGCATATGTCTGAGATGCAGTTGCAGCACCACTGTGAGCTACCGTTTTAGGCCAGTTTTGGTCAGGATCGCTCCCAATAGTAGAGCCAGAAGCATGGGTTCCTTCTTTTCTCCATATTTTATATTGAGTAGCTGAACCACCATTAGCTTCTGCGGGTGGAGTCCAAGATAGATTGATTGTTGCCATAGTGTTTAATTTTTAAGGTTTTGTTAATTATTTTCAATCGGTTAGTTTCCCGTTAACGCATTAAGATTTGTGACAATTCCAGGTCTTGCAGGAAGCGCATCAAGAGCGGCAACTAAACCAGGAACATTGTCATCAACGGCTTCAATATATTCTGGTGCTAAAACATAGATCCAGTACATCCCTGATTGTCTATCGTAAGCTGCAAAAGAGTCACGAAGATCGTAGTGAAGTTCTTTTTCCCAGATACTTTTAGATTTCCAGCTAACCTGTGCAGGATCTGCATAGTTCTTCACATCCTCTGCCCCACGGCTTGCGGACTCATCCTTATAGATCTGGCCATCGTGCCCAAGCCAGAAGCTCATGGATCCTGTCTCACCGGCAACAACCTG
>JAQCBZ010000044.1 GCA_027621355.1 Bacteroidota bacterium
TAACAAACTGATAGTCAATGGTTTATGTTAATTATTTTAAAATTTAAACAGTTACTAAAACTTGATGCTTAATTTTAGCAGATGCGACAAAACCCTAACGGTCTGCATACACGGCGTGCGACCGCATAGGGAGCATGACCGTTGTATGCTGTGTTCTCGGCTGGCATTCTTTTACCCACTTTAACCATCCCCCCAAAATAAAAAAAGTGGTTGACTATCTTCAAGCACTTCATTAAAATACACTCACTAGTTTTATGAAACTCAAAATGCGACTCCGTTTATTCATGCAGGTTTTTCGCTCGTAAATAATCGAGTAATAATTCTGGGCGGTCGGTCATGATGGCATCCGCTCCTTGTTGTATCAACCAACCATAAGTAGCTTCGGGGCCATCAATAAGGCTTTCTCGTCCGTATAGCCAGCACATAACTCATCCCAAAGGCATATTGCCAAGAAGGAGTCCCCTTGTTTCTCCAACTGGGGTAACAATTGATAAGTTTGGGCAGTTTTGGTGTCAAAGAAGGTTTCATATATAAAGGGATCGATGTCTTGCTCGTAAGCCGCTAGGTGGCTGACCACCTCTTTGTTCTCATATCACAGTTTGGGCATGAAGATGATGGAGTCCATCAAACTGCCATATTTTGCCTGCATTTCTTCCATGCTGTTGTTGGCTTTAAAAATAGCGTAATTAACGGTGCCTGTTTTTTTCAGTATGTTGTAGGCTTCCCCGACCGTTTCACCTTCTGTTTTATCCAAATTAATCATGATTTTGTCTTTGGCGACCAGCATGATTTCCTCAAGTGTAGGCACTTGAAATTGACTGCCTCTGAACCCACAACCGTTTTTCAATCTCAATTTCTTGATCTTATCCAGGGTCAAATCGCTAACCTTTCCGGTGCCATTGGTGGTACGGTCAACCGTATAATCGTGCATGGCTACCAATTGACCATCTTTGGTAAGTCGCACATCGATTTCTACAATATCCACACCCAGATCAATACAGCGTTGTACCGCCTCCACTGAGTTTTCGGGGGCATAGCGCCAGTCGCCCCGGTGAGAGACGACAAGGATGTAGTCACCTGTGGGGTTTTGAAGATGATTCAAGATATCCTCAACCCGATTGATAGGTTTGGACGGCTTTTCAACTTCTTGAATAGCATCTGTATTTTTGGAGTGCGCCTGTTGCCAACTTGCAATAGAGAACAACATTCCAACAAAAAGGATAAAAGAAAAATAATTTTTCTGCATGATTTTATAGTTTTATTTTGAATGGAATGGTAGGCAGGCCTCCGCACTCAACCCTCCAATGTGGATGCTTTGGCGCCAGGCATTTGGGACGACACTTCCGGCGCTGGTAGGGGCTCCCTGCGAGCATTTTAGCGTTTACCTACTCTTGCCTCCCATCCTATATCAATGTACTTCCATTCAATTTCTTGCCCTTTAATAAAAATATGCATGAAACCTTCTTCATTATAGAATTGGCCATCTCCGCGATCATCAACTCTTCTCCAGCTAGGCCGACCAGCTATCGATCCACCTGTTATAAAACGCGTTCGGCCCTGTATATTTAGGTCTTCTATCCAGTGCATATGACCTTGGAGCACCAGTTTTAGGTTATGATCAACAAATGCATCAAGAACCTCCTTGCGATTGTAGACATACAGGTTGTTAGGCACCTCGGTTATAGGTTTTTTGGGGTAAATCTGTTTGTATGTCGTCACCAAGGGAATATGCACAGTAACTGCTATTGGGGTCATCTTATCTACTTTGGCAAGATCCTTCTTCAACCAGTCTATTTGTTCTTCATTGACCATTCCAATGTATCGCTTTCCTCTTACCTCTAATGAATTGAGTACGATAAAGTGCCACCCCTTGTGGTCAAAAGAATAATATGTATCTCCGAAATGGCGTTCGTACATCCCATATTTATAGTCTTGGTGAGTAGAGTCTTCGGGACTTTCTTCATAGATTGCAAACAGCTCATGATTGCCGATACAGTTGTAAACAGGTAAATTAAAAGCCTTTATTGCTTCTTTATAACCATTAAAAAGCTGCTCTGACTTTTCGTAGTTACCTCTTAATACATCATAGACTAGGTCTCCGCCTGTCATTACAAAGTCAGCACCAAGTCGATTGGCTGTATCGATTGCCATTTGGAATGCTTCATTTCCTCCTCGTTCGGGTGTCCAATGCATGTCGGTCATAAAAATGAAAGAAAAGTCAGTTTCATTAGATTGTCCAGCTGATTGGTGGGAAATAGCGTGAAGAATGATTAGTAGAACAATTAGATTTTTCATTATTTTATTATTGAAGAGTTATTATTGAAGAGCAAGTCAACCCTTTATCGGGTTGACTTGCTTAGAAAAGATATGTTGTTTGCAAGGTATTAATACCCAGGATTCTGAGGCATTCCCTCTGTTAGGTTAGCGTCTATAACAACTTGAGGAATAGGGAATAACCTGTCCCTTTCTGAAATGAACTGTCCACCTCTAGCATTGTGAAGTGCTGTTCGCTCGAGCCATTTATTGGTTCGCAGCAGAGTATATCTGCGATGTTCTTCGGTAACCAGTTCACGGGAACGTTCATCTAGAATAAAATCAATGTCCACATCTGCGGCTGTAATTTCAGTGGCATTGGCTCTTCTTCTGATGATGTTAATTGACTCTGCTGCTGCTTCAGATTGACCTAGCAAAACTTGCGCTTCAGCTCTGAGGAGATAGGTTTCGGCCAGTCTCAAATAGAGGAAGTCTTTGAAACTGGAACTGCCACCTACGTCTATTGGATCTGCCCAATCTACTTTCCTGCACCATGGCCAGTTTACTCGATCGCTATTAGATGTAGAGATATCTTCGCTGTAGTCTAGGAAGATAGTGTCTCCGAAGTTGTAGCCGGGAGGTAGCTTATCTACTCCTTCGGTAAGAACAAAGAACCTGCGAATGGCAAAGTGTGAACCCCTGTCATCCTCAGGTGTCCAATTTTCAATAGCCCATTTGGTCAACGAATTTCTCCCAAATCCCCGTCCTCCTCGATCTTCAGTGACTGAGAAGGGAGATACTCCATCTACCTTGATATTTACATAGCGACTATGATGATCCCTTCGCGAATTATTGTTCCCTCCACCACCTATCGTGTTTCGCTCATAATTGAATACCCAGAGGGCTTCACTATTTCCTTCATTTCTATTGATGTTGCCATCAGTAAACATATCCATGAACACAACTCCTGGCTGCGTCGCCTGCACGCCATATCGCTCTGTAACAAGCTGATAGGCAGGCTCATTGATAACTTGGTTAGCCCAATACAGAGCACTGTCAGGCCTACTTTGAGCCAGGTAGGTCTCTGATAGGTAGTGCTGCACAGCACCTCTCGTCAAGGTGCCAGCTTGTCTTGGTTCGATTGAGATCCGTTGTTCTGCATAGGACCAATCTGCTATCATCTGATCTCGTACTTGCTCCACTGGTGTCCTTGTCCAGTCTGAACGTATGGATGTACCGTTGGATGGATCTAGATTCAGGGGAACATCGCCCCAACCATACGAAAGGTGTCGATATGCCCATCCTCGAAGGGCACGGGCTTCGGCAATAACCAGCTCCTGATTCTCTTTTTCAGACGCTGGCCCACCTGTCCAATCGACGCCTTCTTTGGATGCTTCAGAGATGATCACATTAGTGGCATTTACGATACTGTAGAGCCACGTGAATACATCTGAATAAAAGACCTGACTGGGATTGTTTTGTTCTCCCCAATCTGCGGCTATCCTAGCAAAGCCACTTGCGCGATGGTTTGTAACTAGGTTATCCGTACCATTTTGAGCCATTTGCTGAATGGTATGCGAGCTTCTGATGGTCTCCTTCTCCCTTCTAGCTTCAGCATAAGCCCCATTCAGTGCTAAAATAAAGCCGTCATAGTCCACAAACAGCGAATTTGAGGTGACGAAATTAGGAGGGTTTTCATTTAAGAGTGATTTGTCACATCTGCTGAATACGAGTATAATTAGTGTGACAGCCAGTATTATTCTTATATTTTTCATTTTGATTCAATTTATTTAGTTAGAGATAGTGATTCCAAACACAAATTCTTTCTGAAGAGGTATGGTGCCTCTACCTGCATTCAATTCGGGATCTGTTTCCTTCCAATCTGTCATCGTTGCTAGATTTCTACCAGTAAAGAATAGGGTAGTGCTACCAAGTCCGATCCTGTCCATGGTTTTTGAAGAAAAGTTGTAGCTTAAGGTTATATCTCTAAGACGTACAAAGCTTGCATTCTGATAGGGTAGGGCTGTAAAGCCCTGTTGAAAGCGTGCATCGAGATTGTTAGCGTAAAAATCGTTTGTTGGGTTTTCTGGAGTCCACCAGTTTTTCAGGATTACATTGCGCCGCACATCAGAAGATGAGGATGCATCTTGAAATAACTCATTGGCCTTGGTGACACCGTGTACTCCGTGCAAGAAGATGCTAAGACCAAAACCCTTGTATGTAAATGTATTTGTTAGGCCCCATAGCTCAGTAGGATCAGTTTGGCCTATGATGGTTCTGTCATCGGCTGTGATTTCATTATCGCCATTGACATCTCTCAGTTTGATAAATCCTGGCTCACTTCCAAAGACAGCTGCTTGCTCTAACTCATTTTCTTGCCAGACACCATCAAATACAAAGTCATAGTTTGCTGTAATGGGCTCACCAATAAAAAGACCACTTGCAACATCGTCGACCTCCCCGCTTTGTCCTAGGCCTAGCGAAACAATTTTATTTCGTATAGTGGTAAAATTAAAAGTGCCGTTCCAAGTTAAGCCCTCGGTGATCTTCTGTGTAGTGGACAGTTCTAGCTCAAGTCCAGCATTGTTGGTTTCCCCGATGTTGTCTGTGATAGATCCTATCCCATGCACAGGTGAGATCGTTCTGTTGAGCAGAAGATCCGTTGTATTGGTATTGAAATAGTTGATACTTCCCTTAAGACTGTAGTCAAAAAGGCCAAAGTCCATCCCTAAATTGAGCGATCTACTTGTCTCCCAACTGAGTCCTGGATTGGCAAGGTTAGCTGGAAGAGCACCAGGGAGTGATGTGCTACCATCCACAAAGTTCCTATCAGTAAACCTAGCTATGGACAAGTAGGGATCTACTGCCTGATTTCCGTTGGACCCATAAGAGGCTCTGAGCTTCAGGAAGTTTAATGCGTCTCCCGTAGGAAAAAATGCCTCACGCGAGAGAATCCATGCTCCTGCCACTGTTCCGAAGTCCCCCCATTTGGTATCATCTCCAAAACCAGAGTAGCCATCTCTCCTGCCCGTTAAGGTGATGAAGTATTTATCATCAAAACCATAATTTAGACGTAGCATAGATGAAATCAAGTCTGTCCTTACAAACTGAAATGAAGGTAAGACCACAGATGCTTGTGCCGGTATGTAAAACGTGGTGATGTCATTTGGGAAGCCTTGTGCTTCAAGGGTATTAGATGAGGATTTGTCGTTCTGGTAGCTGTACAGTCCAGTGACACCCACTAGATGTTTGCCAAAGCTGCGCTGATAGTCAAGAATGTTTTCTATTACAGTCGAACTAAATCTTGTCGTTTCGGACAAAGCAGATCCACCTACCGTCAGACCGGCCTGCGTATTACGACCAGCGTATAAACTTACATCTTTTACCCGCTCCGTTATTCCGGTATTGAGGCGATAGCTGAGACCTTCGACAGAAGGCACTTGCACTACTAGGTAGTTGTTGGTGATGAGTTGCCTGGCTTTATCTGAGTTGTCAAAGTTGATCGGCTCTAAAGGATTGCCAATATCAGTGAATTCAGGCCAAGGAAAAATAGTAAGGTCGCCATTTTCTTCATAGGGGTTGATCAAGGGATTCTTTCTGCCCAGGTCGCTGAAACTTGGGCTCTGTCCACTTCTGTCATCATCTGAGTATTGTGATTGAGTACCCAATGTCAAGTAGTCGTTAACCTTGATATCTAGATTGACACGACCAAGTGCCCTTCGATAATCATCGTTGACGGCGACTCCTGTTACATCGAGAAAGCTTCCTCCTACATAGTAACTGACAGCCCCTGAGGTGCCCGATACAGTTAAGTTGTGCTGTTGGCTCTGTCCATTTCGCGTGCCCAAATCCTGCCAATCAGTAAATATGCCATTGTCATAGTTGCTTTGCTCTGTGGCTGTTACGCTGCCCGGTTCTCTTAGCTCTTTAAATGCTAGAAACTGCTCTGCATTCATATAATTAGGCAGCCTATCAAAGCGCTGAATGGCATGCCTCCCATCATAGGTGATCAGTGGCTTGCCTTCCCTACCTTTTTTAGTAGTAATTAGGATTACACCATTAGCACCCCTCGACCCATATATGGCAGTAGCCGAAGCATCTTTTAAGATTTCAATCGATTCAATATCATTAACGTTGATGTCTCTAAATTGCCCATTGTATGGAATGCGATCCAGTACGATCAGTGGTTGGTTATTCGCCAGAATGGAATTTCTTCCTCGTATGATGATGGATTCTTCTGAAGCCGCTCCAGCCTGATTAGTAGTGATGTTGACACCTGACACTGCACCTTGTATAGCTTGTGCTACATTGACATTTGGGACCTTTTCTAAGCGCTGATCCGAGACAGATGTGATGGAGCCTGTAACACGACTGCTTTTCTGAGTACCGTAGCCAACAATTATAATATTATCCAATTGAGCGGCATATGTTTCTAAAGTAATATTTAATAGATTATAATTTTCAATGCGAACTTCTTTAGTTTTCATTCCTAAATAGGTAATCACTAAAAGATCTCCAATTTTTGCTTCAATCTTAA
>JAQCBZ010000013.1 GCA_027621355.1 Bacteroidota bacterium
GTCCAGATGAAACGACCCCCTCTGAGCAGAAATAGCTGCAGAAAAAGCCATTTCCAACACCAAGCAAGGACTCCTTTTGTGTTCGTAGCCTCTAACCAATGTTGATGAACAACCTCTCTGGCAGGATTAGCCCACAATAATGCTGCATAGCCCCAAATTGAATGGCTTATCCATTTTTGTGAGGCGCCAAGTGGATTCTTCTTATAAAATTGGGTGAGGTAGTCTGTTCGAGGCGTTTGGGGGCGATGCTTCGGAAAGACATGAAGTATCTCAACCGATTCAGGCAATACATCCGTCCAATCCTTGAAAACGAAGGTTTTCATGGAGTTAATGGAACACGTAATCCAATCGAATGTGCGGTACCAAATCCAGAATTGAATGGACTGAATGCATAATCAAGGCTCACACGATCCAACACCACAAATAATCCAGCAGAAAAGCTCTGCTCACTCTCTTTCCATTCCTTACCCACTCGAAATCCACCTTGCTCGTTGAAATCAACCTCTATTCCAGTATGAAATACAGTGGACGCATCGGGATCTTTGAGCTGCTGAGTCGCATCAATGTAGCTACGCACATCAATCGCTCGATTCTGATTGATTGTTAGGGATAATAGATGAGATTTATTGGAGAGTCTAAGTCGATAGGGTAATTCTGTAGAACTTTGATCCAACGCATCTAACTCTCCCATATGCTCGATGGAGACCCCAAATTCAAGACGATCATCAAGAACTGGTGCCCACGCACCTGCTGAAAAAGAGACTCCATTAGCTCGATATTGAAATATCTCTTGTCGCAGAGCACTCACACTTGCACCTAAAGCAATAGGCCCGAGATTTCGTGCAATGCCTGCAGTCACCATAAGATTTTCAGCCGAAAATGTACCGGTAGGAGGGCCTGGTTGTGTTCTAGCTTGGAGCTCACCCACAGCAGATCGCTGAACGGTAAGGCCAAAGGAGGCTCGACGTCCTACCCATGAAACTCCAGCATACTGAAACGACGTATTGGAGATCCAGGCGGTATATGAGGCTTCAATCCACGCTTCTGATGTACTGGCGAGTAAAGCAGGATTATACAGAATGGCATTAGGTCCCAGATTTGATAGACCTCCAGCACCGCCAAGTGATTGCACCGTTGGCTCAAAGGGGATGTCTACCAAGTCTAGGGTAGGTTTTTCCAAGGATTGCCCGTAAACCGTGGTCATAGTCGCACAGAAAACACACCCCAAAACCATCATTCGCGTGAGGGTATAAGAGTAGGCGCTAATCACGCGTTCGATTTGGATTTTGATCATAAGGAGAAGGTTAATGAAAAGGTGTGTGCAAAACCAATGTCCGGATGCTCACTCCATATGGCATAATGAAATGTTTCGACAAGAGGTACATCCACAAGATCGAGCAAAAACCCAGCCGATCCCTTCCAGGTTGTCTCAACGTCCGAGAACGGGGTGCTATGAAGTCCCACCTGCACACTAAACCGTGAATGAGCGGCCCAATCCAATCCAAATGAGGTGGATAATGCACGCGTGATTTGTTCGCTTGATTCGCGAAGAAGGAGACCGCTATCACTGTAACGGGCTTGATCTGGAGAATCTTGTTGTTGAGTCGACAGTGTTATCGAGTGGTGGAGCTGTAGACGATTCATTGCGCTATACGTGTGCCCGAACAGGAAACGGCGTGTAAATCCCTGCCTAATGGTTCCCTCTTGACTTGATCCGGCAATCGTACCAGTTGTCCATCGGTATGTGGCCAACAGATCTTTGGCCACAATCATCCAAGCATACCGTTCTGAAAGCGTCGATTGTATCCCAAGATCTACACCTATGGTTGTTGCAGGCTCAAGGTCTGGATGTAGAGAAGAGTGGTGCCAGGAGATTCCCAAACCAGCCTCAATCTGCTCTGTAATGGCAAGGCCCAACTGAACACCTATCATCGATTCACTTGTGGAGAAGGTTCGTGTTGGATATCCGCTCACACTACGACCGTCAATGTCACCAACGCGGTATTGCGCTAAGTGAACTCTTAGACCCAAACGCTCATCCAACGGCGCATGCACAGAAACCCGATCATGGGCTCTATCAAACGTCAAAACAGATGTTTGCATCAATGCTTCCCATTGTTCGTCCTGACTCCTTGCCGTAGCAGGATTTAAACTCAAGGACAATCGTGTTTCAAATAAAGGCAAGGATACTGCTACGCCACCAAGAGATCGCTCATAAGAAGACATAAACAACCTACTTTGAATGCCTGACGCACCACCCACTTGAGCAAAAACAAAAGTAGGAATTACCGTCAGTAGAAAGCACCACCCGAAGATCCATAGCCAAAGTCGTTGAGTATTGTGAATCATTACTGTATCACCAAAATTTTTCCACTGAACAACTCAGCTCCACCCTCTACTTGCACAAAATAGACACCATTGTGAACCTCTAATCCATTGGTTGTTTGTCCATTCCACAGCACCTCAAATACCCCTGAGGTTTGTACAGATTCTTTAGTTTGATAAATGCGTCTCATCTGTCCATCAAAAATAGAGACAGAGACATTCATGGGTTTTGGTACATTGAATCGAATCCTTGCAAATTCATGCGTCGTTGGTGAGAACGGATTAGGGTAGACATACCCATCCACTTCATCACTTGGACGCGTGTTGTGCTGACCGGATAGTGGATAGTCTACTCGGATTAGCTCCCACGTAACCCCTTCATCTTGAGAAACAAGTAGCCCTTGAGAGCTCCCAACGACAATCCAGTCTTGATACGTGTCTACAGAAAAGAATTCGGTGGATTGTGGTACTTGATTTCCTGTCACAGGTAGTGGGGTTTGGCTGCTCCACGAGACCCCTCCATCAACAGATCGATACACGTTGTTTCCAACGGCCAAGATCGTCGACCCAACAAACCCTACATCATTAATTTTTTGTCCCAACAGATGTTGTGAAAATGAACGCCCACCATCATTTGACGTTACGAGTCCATATTGTTCAGATGCTGAGGTAGGCCAATTGGTCATCCATAAGGCACCCGTTTCTGGATGTTGGCGAATCCGAATTATCCAGTTCCCTACAAGACCTCTTGACGATCCATTTGTTTGAATATGGGTCCAGGATGCTTGAGAGGGACCCACTTGGTAGAGATCTTCTGAAACATTGAGTCCTCCCGCCGTACCGATGTAGACATGTCCAATCTCATCAACATGTACCGAGAATCCAAGTAAGTTGTTATCAGATCTAGGGTCATATCGCTCTATCGATCCGTTCGATGTCGAACTGCTCCACGAGATCGAGGTAGAAGGATTCATAGAAGATGTAGATTGTGGAGGCAGCGGAACAAACTGCCAAGACTGCCCCTCATCACTAGATATTTTGATCCCAGAAGCCCAATGAGCTGCATAAAGGGTGCCATTATGGGAAAACAAGTCGTACGGAGGGGACTGTTCAGGCACGGTAATACGAACCCTTCGATACTCAGTCGATCCATAGGTGAACAGTATATCGCAGGCTTCATCAAGAAGAGAAGGATCAGGACAAACGGAAGCATCAGGCTCTGGATCCAAGGAAAAGGGTTGGTAGCTCCATGTCGCACCCAAGTCACGTGAGATGCCATAGCCAGCTGCACGAGGAATCGTTTCATCATCGAGCTGTGTCGTAGCCCCTAATCCAGCATATAGGTAGCCACCCTCCGCATGGAGCGAGTATAGTAATGACAATCCTTGATTCACAGAGTCGAGCCCGACGGGAGAGTTCCATATATTAAAAGGCGGTGTGGCGTATTCTAGCCCAGGGCCTATCCATATCCCTTGCGAATTTGAGCCTACTACAGAGATACTATTTTGACGAAATGACGATTCTCGATCAAAAAGTGGGCCTATCCATGAGTTGGATTGCCCCACAGCACGATCTGAGAGTCCAATCATGAGTAAAACGACTCCTACACATAGTATAGACTTTGCCAGGGATGTTTTACGTGAGTTCATCAGACTCATTCGACAATCTCCAATGTGGTGGTTTTCTGCGTTGCCGAAAGACCCGTTACAGAGATCGCATTCCATTGCAGAATGTAGCTAGCAGGTTGGTTGTCCGACCCAATACTTAGTCCTACGAAGTAAAGCCCATCATTTGCTTGTTCATCACCGTCCTGACCGTTATCGACCAAGGTGAAGACACCTCTTGAGTCATTGGTTGCAGCATCCAGCAATTCCATGGTTACCGAGGCAACATTTTGTAGGCTGATGGAATGAGAGATTTCTGCTATAAACAAAATTGCCTGCGTACCCGAGGTAGGAATTTGCACACTATCTAGGTGAATGATCGATTCAATCACTGGAGCTTCATCTGCAACACCCTCTACAGGAACTGATGTCTCGTAACGAGCTCTTTGGCCACTAGGTTGAACAAATTCAATCTGCGCTCGAAGTGTTGTAGATTCACCTGTATTTAGAGTGAGTTGAGTCGAGGCTGAGAAGGAACCATTATCCTGAAGCAAAATCTCTAATGGAATTGCAGTGAAAGAGGACTTAGACACAAAGGCAACTCCCTGAGTAGAGGGGCTAGCCCCAAGGAGTACTCCTTGGAAAGCTACCGTTATTGTGGTGTCTTGAATCGTATTTGATGCGTATTGAATGGACGCGGGTACAAAAGAAATAGACTCAAAACGTATCCCATCAACCTGTTGATCGGCTGTTGTCTGTTCACAAGATAAGAGTAGAATTGAGCCAAGAAGAACCCACAGTGGAATCAGGGTGTGTCGCATGGAGTAAATATAAAAAGCTTCCTGGCTAAGCGCGTTTATTAATTAAGAACGAAAAATCAATCTCAATGAGTGATGACATTACGAATAACAAATCACGAATTATAGAACACGAATTGTAGGTTAGGATAAACTGAATTAACTTAGCGACATAATGCAGACACAACATAGCAATACTAACGCTTGGTGGAGGTAACGAACTCGATCTGCATTTCGTACGTCCAATCCACTGTACGTGAAATGCAGTGGATTTTTTGTTTCTAGATGGATAGTACATTTTCTCAATTTAAGGCAGCAGCTACATCAGGTGGCGTTATCCCTTGTTCAAAGACACTGCTCTCTGATCAAACTACACCGGTGCAGGCGTGTAAAGCCCTTCGCCGGGCGCATCCTGACAAAGCACATTTTCTCTTTGAGAGTGTCAGCGCTGACCAATCCATGGGTCGATATTCCTTTCTAGGTGCACACCCAAAGATTACATGGAAAGGATATAGCGGGGGTACTCAAGTTTATTACCGTGATGATTCAGCGAAGGACGAAACCAGTTCTCTACCCTGGGATGCTACATTACGAGAGTGGTTGAGCTCAAAAACCTGGGCTGAGTCGATTGAACAGCAATTGCAAAGTGGTGGGTTTCATGGTGGAATCGTAGGATACACCTCCTATGAATGGATTCACGAACTTGAGCCCATTCACTCCAAAGAAGACACCAACACCGTATCAGAGACGGATAAACCGATCGCTTTATGGATGCTCTTTGATGAGTTTGTTCAATTTGATCACGTTAAACAGACGTGCACACTGACCAAATTGGTCTTTCCCGAATTGGAAGATCTATCCAGCGAAGAACGTATTAAAGCGCTTTATAATGAGGCTGAAAAGGCATTAAGTGCCCTAGTATCCTGCATATCATCCACGGAGGCGTCATTAGATACCCTTGAGCCAAGTTCTATCGATGACCTTCCGTTTGACTCTCCCTTTTCAAAATCCTCCTTTGTTCAGGCTGTTGGATCCATTAAAGAGCACATCCATGAAGGAGACGCTTTTCAAGTGGTACTTTCGCGTGCGCTAACCACGACGTTTTCAGAGGATTCACTGCGTCTATATAGAGCCTTGCGACATGTAAATCCATCTCCGTATATGTTTTACATTCATCATCCTGATGTATGTACACTGGTTGGTTCCTCACCTGAAATTTTAGTACAAGTGAAGGATCAAACCGCTGTTCTATATCCCATTGCTGGGACACGTCCACGTGGTGAGACTCCTGAGCTAGACATCGCTTTTAAACAGGATCTATTAGAGGATCAAAAAGAACTGGCAGAGCACACCATGTTAATCGATTTAGGGAGAAATGATCTCTCAAGAGTGTGCCAGCACGGCACCATCCATGTGAGTAAACAAATGGAGGTAGAGTATTTTTCTCATGTCATGCACATCGTTAGCGAGGTAAAAGGGACCGTGCGACCCGATCAAGATGCATTGAGTGTACTAAAGGCCTGTTTCCCAGCTGGAACGGTATCTGGTGCTCCCAAAGTGAGGGCGATGCAAATTCTGGATACACTTGAGCCAAACCCAAGAGGACCATACGCAGGTGCTGTTGGGTATTTCGATTTTAAAGGTAATATGGACACATGTATTGCCATTCGAACCTTTATTATAGAAGGTGATCAGCTACGTATTCAAGCAGGGGCGGGAATCGTTGCAGACAGTGACGCAGAAGCTGAGTTCAATGAAACGCTTCACAAATCCAATGCGTTGCGACAAGCGGTCGCTTTAGCCAAAACACTAACCTAATTCATTATGATTACACTTTCGGGCATTCAACCCTCGGGTCAACTTCACTTAGGTAATTACTTTGGTGCCATTCGTCAGCATGTCGAGAGGCAGACTACGCCTGATGAATCGTTTTACTTCATCGCAAACTATCACTCCTTAACGTCCCTCCATGATGGAGACTCTTTGGCCAAATATTCGTTGGATGTCGCCATCGATTACCTTGCATTAGGCCTTGATGCTGCAAAATGCACTCTTTATCTACAGTCAGATGTGCCTGAAACGACTGAGCTTGCCTGGATTCTAAGCACGTTTTCGCCCGTTTCGTTGATGGACAAAGGGGTAGCCTATAAGGACAAGATAGCTCAAGGCTTGACGCCGAATATTGGATTATTTACCTATCCTATACTCCAGGCAGCCGATATTTTAATTATGCAGTCTAATGTTGTGCCCGTGGGAGAGGATCAAAAGCAAAACATTGAAATCGCTCGAGATCTTGCCCAAAAAGTGAATCATTCTGCTCAAAAGGAACTTTGCACAATTCCTGAGCCCATGTTTGTGGAAAAGGGAGCTAATGTTCCAGGAACGGATGGAAAGAAAATGAGCAAGAGCACCGGTAATACCATCCCAATCTTTGCAGAGGGGAAAGCACTCAAAAAGACTCTTGGCACCATCATTACGGACTCCAAAGGTCTAGAGGAATCCAAAGATCCTGAGACTTGTACCGTCTATAGCCTAATTAAACTTTTTGCTACAGACGAAAAAGCAGATGAACTCGCAGAGGCTTACAGGGCGGGTGGGTACGGCTATGGTCATGCAAAACAGGCTCTTCAAGAGTTAATGGAGGATCATTTTGGTGAGGCTAGAGATCGCAGACATGATTTATCTGCACGCCCGGACGACGTAATAGACCTGCTTCGTGAGGGAGGCAGAAATGCTCGCAAAAAAGCTGCGCTTTTTATGGAGGCCATGAGAGAACATTTTGGATTGTTAACCACAGACACCTCACCGTCTGTACGCGCATGATATTGGTCATCGATAATTATGATTCATTCACCTACAACTTGGTGAACCTGGTCGCAGTCCAAGGGGTAGACGTCAAAACCGTTCGTAACGACGAGATTACACTACAAGAGATAGCAGATCTCTCTCCAAAGGGAATTTTACTCTCACCAGGCCCGGGAAGACCCGAGGATGCAGGGATCTCGGAGGAGGTCATACGAAGATTTGGCCCTTCCTGTCCCATTATCGGTATATGTTTAGGCCATCAAGCCATTGGGCAGGTATTTGGAGGCGACGTGATCCATGCGCCAAGCTTAATGCATGGAAAAGTTTCATCGGTAATCCACACAGGAGATCCACTTTTTGCAGATGTGCCAAGTCCATTTACAGCCACTAGATATCACTCATTAGCATTGGACACCAATACAATACCATCTTCACTTCAAGTAACTTGTAGGACAGAGGATGGTGTAATTATGGGCGTGCGTCATGTAGAGTATCCTCTTCAAGGAGTTCAGTTTCATCCAGAAAGCATTCTCACGCCAGATGGGGAAACGATGATCAAAAATTGGGTAGAGTCATTATGAGCAGATCGTCTACCGAAAGGTTTGTAGAGCACTTTGTTGCGTCCAATGAGCTCCTCCAAGACGAACTTGATGGACATCGGGAGTGTTTTGAGCACTTAGTAAATGGAACCCTGGCTAATGAAGTTGCAGAGAACTATCTACGTGCACTGGCTAACTTTCAGCTAGGTGACACAATTTTGTCGATGGCTGTCGACGTCGTTAGATATCACATGATTCCATTTCATGTGGATGAGTCCTTGATTACAGCGGATGTCTGCGGGACAGGCGGTGATGGCCAAAACACCTTTAATATCTCCACAACTACGTTTTTTGTCCTTGCTGGGGTAGGTTTTCATGTAGTGAAGCACGGAAATAGGGGGGTAACCTCTTCTAGTGGCTCCTCCGATGTTCTTCAAGAGCTTGGCATCCCTGTTGTTGCGTCGGTTGAGACCTTGCACAAGATATTCGATGAAGTTGGAAGTGTCTTTCTTTTTGCCCCTTCCTTTCATCCAATTCTTAAACATGTCGCTCCTATACGTGCATCACTGGGTATCCGGACTATCTTTAATGTAATGGGCCCTTTATTGAATCCAGCAAATCCAACCCATCAGCTGATAGGTGCCTATGATGAGCAGGCTGCGCAGACCATGGCAAAAACGCTACATCGACGGGGGGTGGAAGCCACGGTTTTTCATCACCTTGATGGATATGATGAATGGGTTCCCTTTGGTAGGGGGAGCTCCTATCGGACAGCACCTCAGCAGGATCAGGTCATCAAATCAGAATTATCATATCAAGAATTTCAAGTGCCCCAAGCATCCGTGAAAGATCTTCATGGCGGATCCATCAAAGAGAATGCACACATTCTTCGTCAAATCCTGCAAAACGAAGCAGAGGCGCCCAAAATCGATACGGTATGTATGAATGCAGCCATGGCTATTCACACCATTCATCCTGATACGTCTCTTCAAGAGGCGATGGAGCAAGCAAGAGACTCGATTGCCTCAGGTGCTGCCCTGGCTGTGTTAGAATCTATGATTGAGGTGTCACATGTCGATTCTTGATCAAATTGTGGAGAGTAAACGTGTAGAGATCCAAAAACATCGCTCCCACGTGAGTTTGCACGATTTTGATGGATTTGAAGCCTTCCATCGACCCACATATTCATTCAAGGAGGCACTTCAACGCAAAGGGGTTGAAGTAGCTACAATGCCTGCCATTATTGCTGAATTTAAACGAGCTTCCCCCTCCAAAGGGATCTTTGCACCTGATGCTATGCCCATCGAACAGTGCAAGGCTTATGCGAATGGAGGAGCTGCTGCGTGTTCTATTTTAACTGATACTCCTTTTTTCCATGGTTCACTTGTAGATCTTCAAACCATACGACGTGAGGTGGAGTTGCCACTGCTCCGCAAAGACTTTATCCTCGATCCTTATCAAGTGTTTGAAGCTAAAGCATACGGAGCTGATGCCATTCTGTTGATTGAGCGGATACTAAGTCCAACTCAAACTCAAGAGCTTTTAGATGCAGCAGGTGAATGTGGATTAGATGTGTTAATGGAAATCGATGCAGCTGAGGTTTGGTCAGCCATTGAAGGATATCAAGAGTCCATTGCTGCCGTTGGTATGAACAGTCGAAATCTTGCGACCTTTGACACAAATACCGATCATGGTCTCTCTGAATTGCAGGGTATTCCATCCACTGTGATTCGTGTGATGGAAAGTGGAATTCAGGGACCTGAGCCCCTGCTTGCGTGTGCGACTCACCACATTGACGCAGCGCTTATTGGCGAGGCCTTGATGCGTTCGACCGAGCCAGCGTCGCTGCTTCAACAATGGCAGCAATATGTCAACAATCAACTCTATTGACCGATGAATTTGCCTGCACTCAAAATTTGTGGCATCACACGGTTGGAAGACGCACGCTTTTGCGCTGGCGCCTTTGTGGATAGACTAGGATTTATCTTTACCGAACAAAGTAAACGAACGGTGGATGTGAATCTGGTTGGAGCCATCACACAATGGATAGAAGGGATGGGAATGGTTGCTGTGACAATGGATCAACCACTGGACGAGGTAAAAACGATATTACAACGCTCTGGGTGCTCACATAGTCAACTTCATGGTGATGAACCACCCCATTATTGTGATGCGCTTGAGGTACCCATTATTAAAACCATTAGCATTAGCCCCGAGGATACCGCCCAAGAGGTCCAGTCACAGATTGATCGATACCACGATGTGGTCGATGAATTTTTATTCGATTCTCAAATTGATCAAGGAGGGAGCACTCAGCGTGGAGGTACAGGACAACCGTTTGATTGGTCCATTTTGTTGTCGTGCTCCATTAATAAACCATACTGGATTGGAGGGGGATTGGACGCAGCGCGTATCCAAGATGCTCTATCTATATGTACGCCCTTTGGTTTTGATGTCAATTCAGGCGTTGAAGAAGCACCTGGTATCAAAGATTATGACAAAATCTGTCATTTGACTTCTCTTTTAAAAACAACATCTTAATACATGCAAACAGCCACAAAATCGCGCACTAAAGGCTACTTTGGAGACTATGGTGGACAATTCGTCCCAGAAACCCTAATCCCTGCCCTTGAGGCTCTGAGTGATGCTTATGATGCTTTGGAAAAGGACCCTGAGTTTCATCAACAATTAGACCAAGCATTACACCATTTTGTTGGACGCGCCACTCCGCTTAGTTTTGCACCTAGATTATCCAAGCATTATGGGCTTAAGATTTATCTAAAGCGGGAAGATTTGTGCCATACTGGAGCGCATAAAATCAATAACGCCATTGGTCAAGCGTTGCTGGCGAAAAAGATGGGTAAGACCAAGATTATTGCAGAAACTGGCGCTGGACAACACGGGGTTGCCACTGCCACTGCCTGTGCAAAGTATGGCCTGGAGTGTATTGTCTACATGGGTGAAGAGGATGTAAAACGTCAAAGACTCAACGTAGAAAGGATGCAGCTCATGGGCGCTGAAGTTCGCCCCGTAACGTCAGGCACTCGCACCCTTAAAGATGCCACCAGTGAGGCAATTCGGCATTGGGTAACGCATGTTGAGGATTGTTTCTATATCATAGGCTCTGTCGTTGGGCCCCACCCTTATCCATTGATGACGCGAAATTTTCATCGCGTGATTGGCTTAGAGACACGTGAGCAAGTTCTTGCGATTGAAGGAAGGCTTCCAGATGCACTTGTTGCGTGTGTAGGTGGCGGAAGCAATGCTGCTGGCTTTTTTCATCCATTCATTGACGATAAAGACGTAGCGATGTTTGGTGTAGAAGCCGCTGGTTTTGGAGTGGAGAGTCAAAAAACAGCAGCTACACTATCCAAAGGCAAACCCGGTGTATTACATGGTTCTCTTAGTTACTTATTGCAAGATCAGAACGGGCAAGTCGATTTAGCTCATAGTATTAGTGCAGGCCTCGATTATCCAGGGGTGGGACCTGAACATTCCTATTGGAAAGACGAAGGACGAGTGAATTACAGCGCTGCAACAGATCAGGAAGCCATGAGAGCCCTTGAAACTTGTGCGGCACTCGAAGGAATTATCCCTGCATTAGAGACAGCACATGCTTTTGCGTGGCTAGATAAGCAACAAGCTGTCAAGGACGGAAGCCTCGTCGTGATTAATTGCTCTGGTCGTGGCGACAAAGACATGGAGATGATCACGGAATATCGAGCGACGACAAGGGGTATTGCATGAATCGCCTCACGCAATTCTTTAAACAACAGCCATCAGGCGAGCTTGCAAAGACACTGTTCATCACTGCGGGCTTACCCTCATTAGACCGATTTCAGAGCACATTAGACACACTCGTCTTCTCAGGTGCGTCTATTCTTGAGATTGGCATGCCGTTTAGCGATCCACTAGCCGATGGTCCCACCATTCAAAAAGCCAATGAGCTTGCCTTGCAACAAGGTGTAAACATTGCCTGGATTCTCGAATCTGTCCAAACATTTAGACTCCGCCATGAAACACCCGTTGTATTAATGGGCTACATTAATCCAGTCCTCCATTATGGTGTCGAGCCATTTGCAAACGAGTGCGCTAGGGTAGGGGTAGATGGAGTCATTTTGCCAGATGTCCCGCTTGAGGAAATGGAGAGAGTGAGAGAGATCTTCCATAATCATGATATAGCTCTTATTGGCTTGCTCACACCAACGTCTACAAATGAACGTATCCAACAATTAGATACACTGTGTCGTGGCTTTCTCTACATTGTCATGGTCACTGGGGTTACCGGAGGAGATGCTTCACAATACACATCCAAAACTCGAGATTTTTTGGAGAGGGTCCGAGGACTCGTGAAGCACAATCCAGTCATGGCAGGCTTTGGCATCCAACAACACTCCGATATTGAACCGTATAAGGATCTTTTGGATGGATTTATTGTGGGTAGTGCACTTTTGCGCATATTGCTTGATTCAGAGGATCAAGAGGTGGACAATGCACTAGACACATTTCTATCCCATCTGCAGCCTTAATCATGAATCCCTTGCCCATGAATCAGTCTAATTCCTTGTCAACACTTCTGTTTGGTTTAGTGATAACACTCCTTGTAGCTGCAGGCTGCAACATGGAGTATAAGCCCAAAGCGAAGGGGTCTTTAGATTCCATCTTACTTGTTGTAGATACCACTCAGCACAATGCATCTCTTGTACCAGCGATTCGAGAGGTGTTTGAGCAAGCCATTCCACATGTTCCTGGGTACGAACCACAATACAAGGTTCAAATTGCCTCTTTTGAACGCGAATCCGATTTATCAGTCATCGAAAATCGCACCAATGTTGTGATAGCGGCTCCACTTGATGAACAAACTCCTACAGGTTCATTGGTCCGATCTATGCTGAACGAATCATTTGAACAAAACGTACGAAATGGCACGTCTTTTGCATTTCCAGCAAAGGATGTATGGGCAAGAAACCAGTGGGTGCTTGTCCTCACTGGAATGGATACGGTGACTATGAAACAGGCCATCTTAGAAGCGGATACTCGACTCTTTGAACCCCTTCAAACCTATGAATTAGAGCGATGGACTCGTGATATCTATGAAAAGGGAGAACAAGTTGAGCTTGCCGACTCCTTAATGGCACATGCTGGTTGGTCCGTACGAATGCAGCATGATTATGTATGGACCTTTGATACGACTCGATTTGTTCAATTTAGACGCCCTTTGGTCGATAACGATCGTTGGATCTGGGGTGCATGGGAGGAGCTACAAGACCCCGGCGTGATTACTCCGAGTTGGATTCAAGCCAAGCGAGATTCAATCTTGGCCACCTACCTCAAAGGGATTCGTCCTAATTCCTATATCACCACAGAAACCAGACGCCCTGTATCAACCTCGCTTTTGGATGAATCAGAGCACTTAGCCTTTGAGACGCTAGGCACATGGACGATGGTCAATGATTTCATGGGTGGTCCATTTGTACATTTCACGTATTATATACCCGAACAGGAGCGAGTCATATTTGTGGAGTATGGGCAATTTGCTCCTCAGGTAGGCAAACGTCGATTTGTAAGGCAATTTCGCGCGATGGGACGCACCTTTAAAGTTGATACTACCTTAACGACAGATTCGTCGAAATGATGTATGTTAGAGGGGGGTGTGAAACCATTGTCCATTACAGTGAAATTATTCACAGCCAAATCTCGTGAATTTATACACTACTGAATGACGCCTCCAAGCATGATTCAATGTTGGCTTATCCCTTATCCGACAGTCTCATTAGACTCGTTGGCAAAAACGCTTGAGCATAAAGAGTGCAATATCACTACACACTCACCCTTCGAGCTTGAAGACATTGAGTTTACCTCACTGTCACCGAATGACTGTCCCGATATAATGTTTATCGATGGAGGATCTGAGGTGTCCCACTCACGTAGAATGTGTCGCCACCTCCGTGATAATGGATATAAGGGTTTTTTGTTGCTTGCTTCACAGGATTCGACAACACAAGGGAGGGTCAAGTCTTTAAAAGCGGGGGCAGACGATTTGTGTGTAAAACCCTATTCTAGCCACTCTATTCGAGAAAAGATTCTGGAATACATTGAGCTTGAAAAAAAGAACCAATCGGCAAAAAAATACTCCTTTGACGATCTCATGCTTGATACGAAGGAAGGCGTATTGCATGGCAAGGGGGGTAAACAGATCAAATTGACTCAAATCGAAAGCAAGCTAATGAAAACCTTTCTTAAGCAAAGTCAAAAGCTATGTTCAAAGGAATGGCTAATCGCTGAAGTTTGGAAGATTCATTTTGATACAAAAACCAATTTCCTCAGTGTCTCGATTAGCGGTCTTCGTAAAAAAATCAGCAAGATTTCTAAAAAGCCCTACATCCATACCGTTCGTGGCAAGGGGTACAAGCTGGATATTGACCCCTAAAAGGCGTCAATACCTTACGGCTCTTTAATCCATAGAGGCGTGGTCAGTCGCTGCAAGCTCCTGATATAGCTTGAATTCCTCTGGTGTTGTGTTGGCAAATAGATACATGAGCGGGTCCACATGCTTGCCATTACGGAGCACTTCATAATGGAGGTGAGGGCCACTAACCATGCCAGAATTTCCAGTGTATCCAATCAAGTCTCCACGCTCAATACGTTGACCCTCTTGGATTCCCTCAACATAGCTAGAAAGGTGAGCATAACGCGTCTCAAATCCATAGCCATGATCAATAATGATCATACGACCATATGTGCCTGCATATCGCCTCGAAGAGATGGTTCCATTGCCGGTTGCATACACGGGAGAGCCGATTTCAGATCGAAAGTCAACTCCACCATGCATTGTTTTGTAGCCCATGACTGGATGAGTTCTCATTCCGTATGCGCTTGTAAGTACATTATCCACCGGTTTAATTGCAGGAATATGCTTGAGCTTATCCGAATTGGTGTTGAAGTAACGCTTAATCTCTTCATACGAGTCGTTTTGTATGCGTATGCGTTGCTCAATCTGACGAACGGATTGTCTTGCCTCAGCCAGAAGTTGTGCTGTTGAGGGAGCTACAGAAAGATCCATCTCTGGTGCGCGGGCACCACCCATGGATGCATTGCGTTCGGCCATTGGAATTTCATTAAGTCCCAAAATGGATCGGTACATCTCATTATCCTGCGCTGCTAGATCATCCAACTGTCCCATAAGCTGAGTCATGGTACGTTTTGAGTCTTCCACCTCCTCGATAAGAAAATCATTCTCAGCTTTGAGTGCTAGCTCAGCAGGGGTGGCATAAAAGGTGGAGATAAGCGAAAGAAAGATGGCCCCAAACACCATTCCATTGAGTATCCATAAGGACATCGATAGAAGGAATAGTTCTCTTTTGTTGCTCTCCACAGGGACAAAGCGGCAAGAGTCTTCGTCGTAGATGTAGTGTTTTGGCTGATTCATATCCACAATTGTTTGCTAAAGATACAAATGTTTCGCTGGCTACTCCACATCACCTTCAAAATAGGAAATGGCGCTTCCAGGTCTACCTGCAGTGGGCGCTTTTTCTACAGCTTCGCCTTTCATCTTACGTTCAATTTGCGTCTGAACTTTAGCCTGAAATGCTTTTGCTGCATCATATCCATAATGCTTGAGGAGATGATTCATAGCTATCACCTCAGCAATGACAGTGATATTTTTGCCAGGGGTCATGGGGACTCGAATTAATGGCAACGAAATACCCATTAGATCTACCGTCTCATTCGTGAGCCCTGTACGTTCAACCTTTTGTTCGTCATCCCACAAATTAAGCTCAACAACGACCTCGAGTCGCTTTTGATATCGAATAGATCGGATACCAAACATAGAGAGCACATCTACGACACCCAGTCCCCGTATTTCCATGAAATGTTTATTCATCTCAGTGGCAGATGTCATAATGACTGAATTTTTCCTGGTTAGCATTACCACATCGTCAGAGACCAATCGATGTCCCCGCTCAACCAAATCCATGGCCACTTCACTCTTCCCAATACCGGATTTACCAACTATAAGCAATCCAATACCATAAACATCTACCATGCTCCCATGAATCATCGTTTGATCCGCAAATTGGTCGTCCATATAGTCCTGCAGAATGGACATAAATCGTGTAGTCTCAAGATCTGTCGACAACACGGGAATCCCATTTAAATCGGCTTCATGAAGCAAGTCAGGTGGTAATTCGTTGCCACTCGTCAGGATAATGGCAGGGCTCTCAAAGGAACAAACGTGCTTGAATCGTTCTCTCGATTCCTCTTTAGGAAGATGCAACAAATATTCAATTTCTGTATTTCCGAGGATCTGAATCCGTTGGTGTGTATAGGTCTCCACAAAACCAGCCAACGCGAGTCCTGGTCGGTGCAGTGTGCACTCCGTGATTTGCTTCGCTTGACATCGAGCTTCATCTGTACACAAGCGAATCTCAAGATTAACCAGTTCTTTGAGATCTCTGGTCAACTCAGCAACGGTCATCGATTCCCGTTTAGGACGGGAGGGGGGAACGCGTAATGGCATACGTGGTATTAGTGTGTCGCGTGCTTTGTCTTAAATTTACGCAATTGTCGAGTGATCAAATCTACCGCTTCCAAAACCGCTTTCTCATAATTCTCTTCTTCCACGGTTGCCGTTAAAAAATCGCCCGGTATTTTGACTCGTAAATCAGCTTTTTGAGGACGATCAGCGTCCTGACTCGGTTCCAAAACAATTTCAATAGAGGAAATATCGGTATGGAACGTATGTAGTTTGTCCACAGCATCGAGGGTAAATTCTTTCAAGTGATCAGATGGTTGAAAATGTCTGGCGGTAAATTGAGTACTCATAGCATGATAGATTAGGTTGTGGTTAATGCCCTGCATGAATGGAGGATGGATTCATAGGGACTTCTGAAAGATCATCCTCAGTCGAGTCTTGAAAGTTAGTATCAACCATTGAGCCACCTCGTGGGTGTGCTTTCGCATGAATCGACTTTAAATGTTCTACGCTGGTATGCGTATATATTTGTGTTGCCGAAAGACTTGCATGCCCCAAAAACTCTTTAATAATTCGAATATCCGCCCCCCGGTCAAGCATTCGTGTGGCAAAACTATGACGAATCACGTGAGGACTCTTCTTCGTGGCTTCACTTACTCGGTCCAAATAGTCTCTTACCAAGCGCTGAATCATGCGTGGATACACACGAGCGCCTTTAATCGTCACGAATAGAGGGTCAAGTGGTGTGGACGACCATCCTTTTTGCTCTCTAGCACGAAGCATGTCGTTTAAGGCATTTTGCGCTTTTCCTCCAAGAGGTAATACGCGCTCTTTGTTGCCCTTGCCAAGGACTTTCACTTGGCGCTGCTGCAGATTATAATCAGCAATATTCAACCCAACAAGCTCACTCAATCTCATTCCTGTGGAATAAAGAACTTCCAAAATGGCTCGTTCTTGCATTGCCTCGAACGAATCCCCAGGCAAATCGCTCAGTGCATCCAAACATTTAGCCATCTCTTCATCAGATATGACAACTGGAAGGCGTTTTTCCTTTTTGGGAAGTAACAGTGTCTCTGTAGGATTACGATCGATATAGTCTCGTTTCTGTAAATAAGCGAAAAACGATTTCAGGCTTGACGCTTTTCGAGCTATAGTGGTCTTTTTGAGCCCTTGCTCTAACAAGGCATGTAACCACATGCGCAGGGTAATAGAAGGGGTTTGTTCTAAGTCCTGCTCATCCAGTTGGTCTATGGGCTTTTGTAGTGAGTCGGCAAGAAATTCAAGGAATTGTCTAATATCTCGCCCATAAGCCTCCTTAGTGTGAACTGAGGCATTTCGTTCAATCCTTAGATAACTCAAGAAGGAAGACAAGGAATCCATACCTCAATATGTTTGGCTTTTACCTTAGTTACAACTCAATTTTACGACCCTTCCACACGGTAGGTTTCCCTCTAAATTGATTCCATAATATTTGAACGGCAAGAGCTTCAAACCACAATACTCCTAAAAAATGAAGTGGACTACTTAATAGGGGCCACTTCTGGCTCCAATTCACTGTACCACGGTATAACATGCCTAGAAACGTAGCGAGTGCAGCAATTCCCCAAGTATCTAATGGAACTGGGTACGTTATCCCTGCAAGGAGGATAATGGGAGGGACTACATAGACGACTGCATGCAGCAGTCCCATGAAGAGAAAAAGAGGAGTGTTGTATCCAAATCCAGCAAAGAAGTTCTTCATAAATCCTTCCCACATTTGTTGTGGCGATTGGTACATCCTACAGAAGACATCATCAACACCTTTATACATTTGTAACGTGTATCCTTGACGAACAACACGTTTTGCAAGCTCAACATCCTCCACGATATGGTGTTTCACAGAGTCATGTCCCCCAATCGCTTGATAGGTATCCCTATGAAACGTCATCCATTGACCATTGGCCGCTGCAAATTGGAAAGCCAAACGTTTGTAAAGTGAAGACGGCATCCAGCGCGGTTTACGTGCTTGATAGCGAATTGGAAGGAAGGTAAGCAACGCTACATAGACATGTGGAATCACAACCATTTCCCAAAACGTGCCAAGAACTTGTTGCGGCCAAATGGTAATACAACCATCTTTTTGAGCGCTCGACTTCTCAAAATAGGAGACGAAGCGAGTTAAAAATGCTTCAGAACACCAGACATCAGCATCAACAAAGCATATCCACGGGGTTGTTGCTTGATCTGCAGCTTGTTGGCATGCCCATGATTTACCAAGCCAACCAATGGGCCGAGGCGCGCTTTGAATCACCCTCAAGTTTGTGAAGTGATCTTGCAATGATGCCAATACATCTTGAGTGTAGTCTGTAGATTCATCATCCACGACAAGAATCTCGCAGCCTGTCTTACAAAATAGGGGGAGATGTTTCTCAAGATGGTGAGCCTCGTTCCTTGCAGGGATACAAAATGAGACCTGGTATTTCGAGGCTTCGTCACTCTTGCCATGTGGGTGAGGAAAGCGCTTGAAGTCGAGACGATTTCGAAGATAATGACCCCAAGAGAGGAGAATTACAAAGACAGCACCATACAATAGTATATTGATCATGGAAGGCATAGAGTCGTAGAGCATGGTTTAAAATACACAGAAGTAGTTCACCGACTGAATGAAGTCTAGGAAGATGTTGTTTTAAACTTCGATGAATATATTATCCAACCAATATTTAGATCTACAAAAGCAGGATAAGCCGTCAGGAGGTTACGAATGGTGGTATTTTGACGCCATCTCAACCTGTAATACGTGGAGTGTGGTTTTGATTTTTTATGAAGGAAATCCATTCTCTCCACACTATCATGGTGCACTCCAAAATAATCGCTCTGAAGAGACCCCAGGCCCAAAGCCTCAAGAGTACCCCGCCATCACGCTTTCGATTTATAAAAAGGGTCAACCCATCTATTATTCCTTTCAAGAGATAGAACCACATTCATTTACCATCGATACTTCGATGCAAACGCATCAAGTACGCCTAATATTTGGGCCTCACTCCATCTTTTTGACTCGAGATCGAGATCAGTACCGAGCCGAGATACAACTAGATGACACGCTGCCTAATGGTGACACGCTCCAAGGCCATTTACACTACAGCTCTGCACTGAAAGAGCCTGTAAGATCCCTCATTGATGAATCACAAGACGAGCTAGGAGCGCACTCATGGATTTTATGTATGGAGTCAGCCCAAGTACAAGCCAAGCTACAGTTGGGTGGGAAAAATGCCCAAGAATTAACCTTCGAGGGACAAGGATATCATGACCATAATGTTGGCATGGAACCGATGCATAAATCATTCATGGACTGGCACTGGGGAAGAGCACATTTTGAGAATGGCTCTTTTTTGCTCTATTACGTCATGACTCAACTAGATGGTTCGATTACGGGTGGAGCATGGATTTCAAATGCTACCGACGGATTGGTGCATTTCACACAAGATGTGCTGATTACACCCTTTCTAAATCGCTCTTTTTTTGGTCTAAAAAATCTAAAATCACTTCTTATTACATCCGATGATGGTTCGAAGCTGGAAGTTCGAAGGCAAACACTCAGTGATAATGGCCCCTTTTACCAGCGCTTCCACTCCAAAGTGCATTGGGGAGAAGCAACAACCACAGGGATCAGTGAATACATCGTACCCTCTAGGATCGTGAATACATCGTCCTGGCCACTGATTAATTTACGTCTTCGCAAAGAGGGGAAGACACCAAGCTGGGTACAAAAAAGTCGATTTTTCTACGACTTGACTTGGAAATCAACCTTTTGGTGAAGCAGGTTTAAGTGTTTTATAGAATGCTAAGGTGCTTTTGTCAAATAATCGAGGCTTCTCGACACTGCAAACATGACCACAATCTGAAAAGATCTCTAAACCATACGATGGGTAGATGGTACTCAATTGCTTCACATGCTTCAAAAATAAGTGATCCTCTTCGCCCATGATGAAAAGGGTAGGGACAGGGATCTCAACCTGACAAAACAGCTTAAAGGCTTCAGGTACCTTCTTGGTCAATTCAAACCAACGCAGAAACTCTTGTTGACTCATTTTCTTGGCTTCACGGACAAACAATCGTCTTGTGGCCTTATGATTACGCTTTGGCATGATGATCCACGCAAAGAGCCTGTAAAGAGTCATAAACGGAATCCATGACTTCACCGTGTGACCAAAGTTGACTAATGTCCACGTCCACTGATCAAACCGTGTGATCGCACCAACCATCACCAGTGAACGAACTCTCTCTGGGACTCTATGCACCATCCAACGCTGTAATATAGCGCCAAGCGAAATCCCAACCACATGTGCACTTTGTACCCCACACGCGTCCATAACCTTGGTTACATCTTGTGTGAGTAAATCAAGTGTGTACGGTTGGTGTGTATGTGCCACCTTGGATTGTCCGTGCCCACGAAGATCTACAAGTAGGATATTAAATCGATCCTTGAAGGCTTTGATGTGTTGTGTCCAAATACGGGAGGATCCACCAGCACCATGCAAAAACAAAACCCACTCATGACGATCAGACACCTTGTGAACCGTGTGATGCAAGAGATCCATGTTACTTTTGTTAAGCCTGTTTGGATCCATGTCTCAATCCCTGGAAGAATGTCTTCATAAGCGCGGCACACTCATCTTCTAGTATGCCACCATAAACCTCACGGGCTGAGGCGTTGGGGCCAGATTCAGGTCCAAGGATGGATCGAATCGATCCACAGGCTCCTGTTTTTGGCTCCTGCGCCCCGAAGATGACTCTGGGGATGCGAGCTAGCTCAATGGCTCCAGCGCACATTGTACACGGCTCTATGGTCACATATAGTGTTGATGCGGTTAAATATTTCTCCTGCAAAGCATCGCTTGCACTGGAGATGGCAATCATTTCCGCATGGGCAGAGGCATCTTGGAGTTTTTCAACTTGGTTCCATCCTTTGCCAATCACTCTACCTTCATGGACAATCACAGCGCCGATGGGGACATCTCCAGTACGCAGTGATTGGGTTGCACAGTCAAGTGCTTGCCTCATGAATTTGTGATGCTGCTCCATGCCTTCCAGCATGAGATTATCGAGAGGATGAGAGAGCTTCTGGCACACCAATATATTCGATGTAGACATCTTCACGGATTTCATTCAACCATGCCGTGAGTTTCTGTGTCTGCTTTTGCTGCAGAGCGATCTGTTCAATGCGTTGATAATCTTGCTCAAGATTGGCGGTGTGCTCTTCAATTCGTTGATCTAGGCGAAGAATTCGAAAAGCTTGTGTTTCATTGGCATCTGGAAGCACAATAGGTTTTGGCTCAGAAATATCCCCTTCCTCATCTAATAAAAGTACGGTTCTATAGGTTGCGGGATCTAGGCCACGCAAAGGGTAGAATCGGTCACCGGTTTGAGCATTGTACAGCCGCCCTCCAGCATTGGACGATTCATCATCATCTGAGTACGCTCTTGCTGCATCTGAGAAGGCATAGAGTCCATCTTGAACCTTTTCACGGATGGCTATTAATGAGTCAATGGTTCCTTGTTCATCAATAGTAGCTTGATCAATCATGATCAGAATATTGTTGGTTTCGATCCGGTTGCCTTCCTTTTTGTTTAGCCGAATCACATGGAAACCAAAACTTGTTTCAACCACCTCTGAGATTTCACCAGGTTGTAGGGCAGAGGCTGCAGCTGCATATTCACTCACCAAATCGGAAAGGGGGAGCATTGGTATCAGGCCGCCACGAGGTGCACTGGGGCCATCACTGTACTCCTGAGCCATCTCTTCAAATGACTCCCCAGACAGAATCCGTTCTCGAACCATAGCCGCACGGTCAAAGGCACTTCGACGCGCATCCTGAGACACTTCCGGAGTCAGCACAATCTGAGACAGAGCAACTTGCTCAGGGATTGTGGGGAGTGAATCTTCTGGAAATGTTGCAAAAAAGGCCTCAACTTCGGGTCTTGTAATAGTGACTTGTCCCATAACCTGAGATTGTAGTTGTGAAACCACTAGTTGCTGCCGAAATGGTTCACGAAACTCACGACGTAATTCTGCCACTGACTTACCGAAAGCACGTTCTAGTGCGGTTTCTGAACCGGCTTGTTGGATCAATTCCTGCACCCGTACATCCATCTGGCGATTGACCTGATCATTGGTCACGACCACAGAATCTTTTTGTGCCTGTATCAACATAACCTTATTGTCAATCATCGATTCTAGCGCATCTTTCCAGAGAGATTCAGAAAATGACATCTCTTCTCCTTGTAGCCTCACTTGCTGAATATATTGGGCAAGCTCCTGATCCACTTCCGATTTTAGGATAATTTGATCGTTGACAATGGCAACGATGCGATCGGCTTCCTTGGCTGTAGATTGCCCCTGCACAACACCTAAGAAACCAAACCATAAGAAGAACCCTAGGCTCATTAGAAACACAGTGTGGGAAGCACTTCGTAATAGATTCATAAACACATCAATTTGTAATAGGAACAAGTTCAATACGACCTGCTGACTCAAACTCACCTAATAAATTACGCATATAGGCTTGATTTAAGGCATCTTTTTTCTGTTGTCGTAACCAAGACTCAATCCATTGACGACTCCAATCAGAATCTGGCACATCTCCCGCTTCCAGCCTCGAGGTAATCTGAATGAAATGCCATCGCCCAGCAATTCTATAAACGTCTGATACTTCTGTGACACCCAATACACGAAGCAGGGATTGGAGCTGAGGTATATCAGAAAACCATTGAGATAGGGGGCGTATTTGCTCGGATTGTTGGACTCTGGCTTGAGGGTCAAGACTGTACTGCTGGGCAATCTCTTGCCATGCACGCCCTCCCAACAACTCCGAGCGTGCATTCAAAGCTTCTTGATACGATGATGTGGTTACATGCCGTATTCTAAACCAAGGCTCATCAAACTGAAATCGATCACGGTTCTGTAAGTAAAAATCTTGAATCTCAGCCTGGGTGACCTCTACCCTTGAGTCATTATGCTGCTCTAAATAGATTGCAAACTCATCCTCTAGTAATTTTGAGCGCAATTCTTGTTGGCGAGACAGGTAGCGTGAAGTCTTATCAAGTCCAATCGACCGAGCGTGTGCCCGTATCATTTCACGTTCCACCCATGATTTCTGTGCAGACCTATAAAATGAGAGCGTATCAACAACCCCAGGAGTTTGCAATAACTGCTGAGTCAACTGCTGTTGGGTTAGCACTTGATTGTCTACAACTGCAATAACCTCAGACGCTGTAGCTGCAATCCTTGTATCGGTACAACCCGATTGTATAAGCAGAGATAAACTGAGTGCCATTAAAACCAATAATTGCTTTGTTGAACGAATCAAGATTCTATCGAATACGTCTAGGTTTCATCTTAATCTCATACTTTTGCATCAAATATGCCTCTAGAGACTCTTCTAAATCAGGTTGCATATCATTAAAGGCTCGCATAAACGCCTCCTCAAAAGTCATGAATCGTGGCGCCAGTACACTGTGTAGGTAAATCCAAGCGGGTTTGTCTTGCACTTTCACACCATAAGTCCCCTCGCCTGGACTTAGCATGGGCAATTCAGCCCAAGGCAATGATTCAACAAATTGCGTTGAATCCTCCACAGCATATAGATTTTCAAATTGTGCAGCCAGATCTGGCATTGAGGTATTTTGCTCAAATTCTGACACAGCTTGAATTAAAACCGAGTCTTGTGGATGCGACAACAATGTGTAGTGGTATCGAGTATCATATTGAAACGCCTCACGATTCGCTTCATAGTGGGCTTGAACCGCTGTAGTATCTGCATAGGATGGGTTCCAAAGCGCTTGATCATTATAATTGAACACCAACAGTCCTCGCTCATACTGCAATAGCGATGTGTTAAAATCAGCGAATTGGATCCGAGTCATAGGGATTAAGTAAGGTCTCAGATACTCTTTAATGTATTCATCTAACCATCTGGGAGACACATCCATAGGATTTGAAGCCCCTTTTTGTTGAAGCATCCAATCCACGTAGCTCGACACGGTGAGCTCGAGTGAAGGGACATCGAACTCTTGGAATCTTGGATGGTCAAGCCTCACAAGAACCTTAGAGGAAAAAGGCTCAAGGATCTCCATATCAGGCAGAGATTGACCCTCACTATCAAGGAGCCACTGATTAAACGCCGCAAGAACCTCCTCGTCTTTTTGGACAAAATCGGTTTTCAGTAGGCGATTATCGATATCCTCATCATCAACCTGGAAGTAGGCTAGACGCTCTAACGTAGCAACGGCGGCCTCACGCTCTTCATCCACGGTTTGATACTGTTGTACAGAGTCAAGTCGAAGGATGTGTGCACCATACTGTGATTCAAAAGGACCCTGATAGGGTTGGCTAGGATCTAGATTCATCACAAGGTCCACAAAACTGTCTGCATATCTCATGTCATACCCTACAAATCCCATGGTTCCACCAGGACTGGCTGGATTGGCAGCTGCCGAATATCGTTGAACCACCTCAGACCAAGGCGTTCCATTGGCTAATGCTTGCATCGCTTCGTCTATTTGCACTGAATCCGCCTTCGCATCGCGAAAGAAGACATGCGACACTTCTCGAGCAGGATGAGCCGGACGTTTTTCAAGAACCTTGATCAAGTGAAGGCCAAATTGCGTTCGTATTGGCTCTGAAATCGTACCCACTGGCAATCCATAGGCAGCATCCTCAAAATCAATCACCGTAGCACCCGCAGAAAACCATGGGAGCTCTCCACCGGCAGGTCGACCATTCACCTTGGAGGAGATTGCATTATTTAATGAATCGAAGGAGACGCCGTTGAGCCACTCATCTCTTGCCTGAAATAGGGTTTCAGATGCTTCGTTGAGCTGACGTACTGTGGCATCTTGACGTAGACGGATAAGTAGGTGTTGGACTTTGAGCTCTGATGTTCGTTTTTCAAGGAACCGATCGATTATCTCATTTTTGATTCCCTTTTCTATCCAGTAGGAGGGAGCGGCGGTCTCAGCAAAAGACGATACTTCCTCATTGTACGCAGGGTCTTGATCTAACCCCATCTGTTCTGCTTCTAATAGTTTTGCGCGAAATATGACATAATCCTTTAGAAAGGAACGCAAAGAGTCCTTGTGAGCAGTCTCTAGAGGGTAGTTTTGAGTGTAGAAGGTTCGTACTTCAGATTGTGTGATGGGTTCTCCTCCAACAAAAGCCACAGCATCACGGTCCGTCAAAAATTGAGCTTGAATAGACGCTGGTAAAAAAATGATGCTAAAAACTAATGCAAGCAGTACAGCAGAGTACGTAATGGGTTGACATACTCGAAAGGGTGGTCTCATAGTTGGGTCAACAAGATATTTTAATAGTTGTTATGAACCGACATATAAACCCGCAATAGATGCTGTCAGTAGAGTTGCGAGAGATCCTGCTAAAACAGCTCGCATGCCCAATGACGCAATCTCAGATTTTTTGTTCGGAGCTAGACTTCCAATGCCCCCAATTTGGATCGCAATAGAAGAGAAGTTTGCAAAACCACACAACGCAAACGTTGCCATCGTTATTGTTTTGGGTGACAGTGAATTGGCGCTTATGAGGCTTGACAAATCAAGATACGCTACAAATTCATTTAAGACGAGTTTGGTTCCAATTAATGACCCAAATTGCAAACAATCTTGTAGGGGGACACCAATCAGCCAAGCTATCGGAAAGAAAAGCCATCCGAGAATCATTTGAATCGTCAACGGCTGACCACCTGGTAAAAACTGATTTAACGTTGTCACTGTGGAGAACCATTCTAGACCGTAATTGAACATAGCCAGTAGGGCAATAAATGCGAGTAACATCGCGCCCACATTTGCAGCCAGTTTCAAACCTGTACCAGCACCCGAGGCTGCAGCGTCAATACCATTAGCTTCAGACTTTGGAATATCAATCGATACGTCTCCATAGGTAACGGGTTCATCCGTTTCTGGGATCATGATCTTTGCAATCAAAAGGGCAGCAGGAGCCGCCATGAGACTTGCACTCAGCAATTGCTCCGCAAACATGAGTCGGCCTGCCTGTAACGACACATCCATCGTTATAGCGTAGGAATTACCCAACATTTGAACATAGGCAGCCATGACGCCTCCAGCAATCGTTGCCATTCCTCCGGTCATAATGGCCAGTAATTCAGATCGGGTCATCGACGGTAAAAATGGCTTGACGACCAACGGGGCTTCGGTTTGCCCTACAAAAATATTCGTGATGACCGAAAGAGACTCAGCTCCTGAGGTGCGAAGAGCCTTTTGAACAAGTTTTGAAATTCTTTTTACAACCCACTGTAGTACATTGTAGTGGTATAGAATCGCCGTCAAAGAGGCAAAGAATACAATCGTAGGGAGTACTTGAAAGGCAAAAAAGGAACCTAAACTTCCCTCCACGCCAGGTGATTTAGCTAAATCGCCAAATAAAAAGAGAGCTCCCTCCGTGGTAAATTCTAAAACGATCACAAAAAATCCGGAGATAAACCCAAACACCTCCTTAGGCCAACCCAGTGGAGCCCAAATGGAGCTCAAAAACTCATGCTTGAGTAATAATGTGGCAAGGACAAACTGCATCAGCAGTGCCGAACCTACAAGTCTCCAAGAGACCTTTGTCTTGTGTGTGCTAAATAGCCAGGCAATCCCCAGGATGGAGAGTATGCCAAGAATTCCTCTTAAAATGTCCATAGGTTCCCACGTGCAATCTTAAAAGTCGCAATATAGGAACCTAATGACAAAATAAGGGGGGTATTAGTCTACAGGGACGACTTCGCAGGCATGAAGACCTTTGTCTCCAGTACCTAATACAAACTCAACTTTTTGACCTTCAAGGAGTTTTTTGAATCCGTCTGTCTGAATTTCACTAAAATGGACAAAAATGTCATCACCGTTTTCACGTGTAATGAATCCATATCCTTTGCCGTTGTGGAACCACTTTACGGTTCCGACTTCTCTATCACTCATGCTTCATTGTTTTGTTCCCGATGCTTCTACTCGCAGGTGTTACCGCGTGTCCTAAACACCATGATTGAGCATAGTATACAGATATTTCCTTGAATTGTAACATTTTAGAAAAAAAAGGCGTACAAGTTCTATTCATTAAGCACTATACTTAACCATGTTTGTACGACAATTACCAGAGCTACGAGGGGAGGAGGCAAAGATGATTCATGCCATTCTCAGCCCCATGACCGAACAAAAAGCTGAAACCTTTGCGATTGTATATCGTGCACAACGTAAGGACCCTGTGATGATCTTGATCCTATGTTTGCTTGGATTCTTTGGTATTGCAGGTATTCACCGAATCTTTATTGAGAAGCCTGGAAGTGGGATTTTATACCTTCTCACCCTCGGTTTGTGCTTTATAGGCACCATTGTTGATTTGTTTAATTTCCGTGGTCTTGCCCTTCAGGCAAATATGAAAATTGCCATGGATCTTCAGCGTCAGATATGATCCATAGGGTTGTTTTCTCTGTCGTTCTACTCACTGTTTTTTGGAGTCGTAATGAACGACTACATACAACCCATGCTTTAATCCCTGTTGACGGTAATGAGGCCGTGTCCATTGTGGTGTCTGAGCAAATCGCCATGTTGGATGTTGGGCGTGATTTACGGGATCGAGGAGTTTTGACGCTTCCACTAGCTGAATTTGAATGGATCGCTAGGACCCATGGTTGGAATCAGGCAAGGACAGGCTATTATGAAATCCCTCCAGACACACCTATTTCTAGCTGGCTTAGAGACCTTGGGTTGGGTTTGCAGCAACAGGTTACGCTAACGATTCCACAGGGCACTACACCTGATCGACTCTTTCAACTTCTTGCAACGTCTCTACAAGTGGATTCTTTATCCCTATCTAATGCATTTAACTCCTTGGTCGATGGATTACCCCAGTCAGAGCGTATGACACTCTTTGCTCGAATTCTACCGGTTAACCATACCGTCTTTTGGACCGCGAATGAAGCTGATGTTTGGCAACGATTACTGGAGCCAGCGGAAGCGTTGGAAAGACGTCATGAGGAACGAATTACCAGTGGAAATATACATCCAGCTGTCAAAAATATGAGTTTTTTTGAGGTATTAACGTTAGCCTCTATCACGGAATGGGAAGCGCTATATGATGAGGAAAAAACGACGATTAGTGGGTTATATCTCAACCGAATTCAACGGGGCATGAGATTACAAGCAGATCCAACGGTTAATTATGCCATTGGAGAACGTCGCGCTTTGCTTTATGAAGATTACCGAATCGAACATCCCTACAACACGTATCTGTTCCGAGGATTACCACCTTCACCCATTACCAATCCATCTTTGTCGAGTATTGAATCTATTTACCAAGCTGAACAGCACGATTATCTCTACATGGTCGCAACACCTGAGCGAACCCATGAATTTAACTCAACCTACGAGGATCACCTAGCAGATGTTGAGGTCTGGCAGAAGTGGCGAGCTGAACAACGCCGTTTAAAAAGAGAGCGGGAACGTTCTCTGTAGAGTCTTGAGCCTGTAAACCGCGGCCTATGAAGAGTCAGACCAGCGACAGCCTAGTTTTAGGGTTGACGACGAACAACCTCAATCGATTGGTTCGTTGAGGTTCCTTCAAAATGGATTCGTCGGGTAATGCCCTGAAACCGTTGTTGTCTGAGTAACTCAAAAAAATCTGAAGGATGGGGCTCCAACTCCACTAGCTGCCCAAGAAAGCCGCCAAGGTCATATCCATCTAGCCAATAGGAAGTCGACGCCGATTCATTATATCGCTGGGTAAATAAGGAATCGAGATAGACAGTTTGAGCAGAGTCTGGAGTAGCCTGACCCGATTGGGTCGCAATAAGAGTAAGTTTTGAGGTGGAAGCAGATTGATTTTCTGATGCAAGCCAAGCAGGTGTCCCAAGAATGGGGATATTCGAGTTTAGTGCATCAAGGGAGTTGGAGAGCAGAGGTATTAAAGTAGACTCATAGACACCATCCAATGGGGCATAAATAGCTTGAGGAAGTTCCATTTTATACGGACCTAGAAACTCCTTAACAGAATCGGGTGCTGTAGATTGATCCATCCACCACTGTGGATCCAGTCGTTCGGTAAAAGCATCCAGCTCAAAGCCGTTGGCTGCAAAATCCTCAAAATATGTGTCGAGTATGATACCCCCTAGCGATGAAAATTCATTTCGGAAGATTTGTGAGGCAATGTATCCATCCGAGGTTCGATCACTCAGGATAGAGACTGTATCTAGGCCAAGTGTCTCAAACGCGTACGAGGCCATATAGGATGCATGAACCGTAAGAGGGGGTTCCCACTGAAAAAAAGGAGAACCAGCCTCTTGCAATGGCAAAGCACTTGAGAAGGGAATAATGGCCGGAATTTGGCGTGATGCCAACATTGAAAATGCCACCTGGGCCTCCTCTGTAAATAACGGTCCAACCAGCAAATCAACTCTTAGAGAGTCTAGCGTGGAAGCAAGTATCTCAGGGCGAAATACCTGACTGTCTATAAATTCGAGATGAAGAAGTGGCTTGGATTCGTTTGATTGCTCCACTGCTAGGGTTAGGCCACGGGCTATTGAGCGTACGATTTGCTGGATAGACTCATCAGGATCAGAAAAGGGCAGGTAAACGCCAATTCGGTACGTAAAACCAAGGGGTAAGGAGCGAGTCCGTTGCCTGTATTGTTGAAGTCGCGCAAATTCGTCCTGAGTCAGATCAGTCGATTGAAGGACAGTCCACTCATGCTCAAGTAAAAAGGGGGCTAAACTTTGCAGACGATTCTCAATATCAGTACGAAGAGTCGACGAGAGAGGCTCACGCAGGGCGTGCATCAGGGTGAGGGCTGCTAAGGGGAATTCCCGCGCCTGGACCTGACACAACGAACGCAGGATATACTGCTCATGTGAAATGAGCCTTAGATCGGATTCAGAAAGTTGACGAGATGGTGGGCGATATGCTCGAAGCATCGGCATTGCCTGCGCACAACGTTGATCGGCAACATGAGTCTTAATCACAAAAAAGGGTGCAATGGGAGATGAAGAGGAGGCAAAGTACTCCAACGCAGATGCGTAATCTCCCTGATTGTAGGCTAAAATTCCACGATCAAAGGCAAGATCTCTTTGTACATCCAATTGTTGGCCAAGAACGACTTTAGGTGCCAGTCCAATCCATCCAGACAGTACAAGGATGCAAAGAAATCTCCTAAACTGAACGACTCCCCACGTGGATTTCATCATTCCCACTCAATAGTTGCAGGGGGTTTCGAGCTGATATCATAGACCACTCTATTAATCCCTTTCACTTCGTTGATAATACGATTTGAGACCTCACTAAGAAACTCATAAGGCAAATGAGCCCAATCAGCCGTCATTCCATCAACAGAGGTGACAGCCCGTATAGCGACCGTATTTTCATACGTACGCTCATCACCCATTACGCCCACGGATTGGACAGGTAGCAAGACACATAATGCCTGCCATACCTCGTCGTAATGTCCTTTTTCGTGCAAAGCCTCGATAAAAATAGCATCCGCTTTCCGTAAAACACTCAGCCGCTCTTCACTTATTTCTCCAAGCAGTCGAATCGCTAGGCCTGGCCCAGGAAAAGGATGCCTCGCAATAAAACGCTCAGGAATATCCAACGCTCGACCCACATCGCGAACCTCATCTTTGAAAAGCTCTCTCACAGGTTCCAGAAGCTTCAAATTCATTTTTTCAGGAAGACCACCCACATTATGGTGACTCTTAATGGTCACAGATGGGCCTTTGAATGAGACACTTTCTATCACATCGGGATAAAGAGTCCCTTGGGCAAGATAACGGAATGGCTCACTGCTGGAACTGGACGACTCACGTGTCACAAAGTCATCAAATACATCAATGAATGTCTTGCCAATGATCTTACGCTTCTGCTCAGGATCACTTACGCCACTTAGACGCTCCAAGAATAGGGCAGAAGCGTTCACTCCTTCGACGGGGAGTTCAAGATGGTTCTTGTACAAAGCCAGGACATCCTCATATTCATTCTGGCGGAGGAGTCCGTTGTTCACAAATACACAAGTTAATTGCTCACCAATCGCACGATGAATCAACGTGGCAACCACCGTCGAATCCACACCCCCCGATAATGCGCATAATACACGCTCCTGGCCAACTAGGGAACGTATGGCGTCTAATTCGTGATCAATAAAGGATGCAGGTGTCCAAGAGGGGCTACAGCCGCATATATCGATGACAAAGTTTTTAAGAATCTGTTTCCCGCTTGGCGTATGAGCAACCTCAGGATGGAACTGTAACCCATAGATTTGCTTTTGGAGATCACGCACCGCAGCCACGGGTGCATTATCGGTCTGAGCAATCACTTCCAAACCATCTGGAAGCTCGATAATATGATCCCCGTGAGACATCCATACGGTAGAATCTTCGAGCCCTTTTAATAAGGGATCCTCAATTTTCTGGATCAATGTAGCACGACCAAATTCCCTCTTTTGAGCCCGCTCTACCGACCCGGGCTTACGAGCATGAGCAATGGCTTGCAATCCATAGCAAATTCCAAGGTGCGGAGTGTCAAACTCAAGCCACTCTTTACTTACCTGAGGTGCTCCTTCATCATAAACACTATTAGGCCCTCCAGAAAAGATGACCCCTTTGGGTGGACGCTCAGAGAACTCATCAGGTGTCACATTAAATGGGTGAATCTCGCAGTAGACATGTTGCTCTCGAATGCGCCGAGCAATAAGCTGCGTATACTGCGATCCAAAATCTAGAATAAGAATCCAGTCTTGATGGGGTAGCGACATAAATTATTAGGAGATAATCGCTTGATATCCTTCGGCTGTGAGCAGCTCGTCCCATTCCTCAGGTGCACTGAGTTTCAACTTGATAATCCAGCCCTCACCATAAGGATCTTCATTCACGAGCTCAGGATTTCCATCAAGCTCCGGGTTCACCTCTAAGACTTCACCAGACATGGGGCAATACAGATCACTTACTGTTTTAACAGCCTCAATGGAGCCAAATACTCCATCCAACTCAAAAGTTTCACCCTCAGACTCAACCTCGACATACACGATATCCCCAAGCTCGTTTTGAGCAAAGTCTGTGATTCCGACCGTTGCAGTGCCATCATCATGCTTTCGCACCCACTCATGGTTCTTCGTGTATTTTAGGTCATCTGGGGTGTTCATGGGGATTCCTCTTCAGGTTTAAAGGTGAATTCATCTTCTAAATATCGGGTGTACATATCCCCAGCTAGGAAATTGGGATCGTCCATAAGCTGAAGGTGATACGGTATTGTGGTCTTTATGCCCTCAAGAATAAACTCCTGTAATGCTCGCTTCATTCGCTTGATTGCCTCTTCGCGGGTACGACCACTGACAATCAATTTTGCAATCATAGAGTCATAATGGGGTGGGATTTTATATCCAGAATAAATATGAGTATCGACTCTAACACTATGACCACCAGGTGGATGGTATACTGTAATAGTTCCTGCACTTGGTCGGAAATTGTGTGCTGGGTCTTCTGCATTAATCCGGCACTCAATCGCATGACCGCGCATTTTAAGCGGTTTCACGGTAATAGGTTCCCCGGCGGCAACTTTGATTTGCTCAGCCACAAGGTCATAATTAGTGATCTCTTCCGTCACAGGATGCTCTACCTGGATGCGGGTGTTCATTTCCATGAAATAGAAATTGTGGTCCTTGTCTACAAGGAATTCCACAGTTCCAGCACCCGTATAGTTAATCGCTTTTGCAGCATCCACAGCCGCTTTCCCCATACGCTCTCGAAGTTCAGGGGTCATTATAGGAGAGGGCGCTTCTTCCAGCATTTTTTGATGACGACGTTGCAGTGAGCACTCTCGTTCACCCAAATGGATCACATTGCCATGTGTATCCCCAAGAACTTGAATTTCAATATGCCGAGGCTTCTCAACAAATTTTTCAATGTAGACCCCAGCATTGCCAAACGCACTCATTGCTTCATTCGAACACATCTCGAAATTGCTTTTGAGATCTTCTGATTTGTGCACGACACGCATCCCACGACCGCCACCACCTGCTGTTGCTTTCAAAATCACAGGGTACCCAATCGAATCTGCAATCTTTTTAGCTTCCGTGGAATCCTCCAAAATCCCTTCACTTCCTGGCACGACTGGCACACCGCTTGCAATCATCGTTGCTTTGGCTGTTGCTTTATCACCCATGGTTTCAATCATGGTGCTTGTGGGGCCTATAAACGTGATATTGTGCTCAGCGCAAATGTCAGAAAACATTGCGTTTTCACTCAAAAACCCATAACCAGGGTGAATGGCTTCAGCATCCGTCACTTCAGCTGCAGATAAAAGAGCCGGGAATTTCAAATAGCTATCCTTGCTCGCAGGAGGCCCAATGCATACCGCTTCATCCGCAAATTTGACATGTAGCGAGTCCTCATCAGCCGTAGAGTAGACCGCAACCGTTTTTATTCCCATCTCTTTGCACGTCCGAATCACACGGAGGGCAATCTCGCCTCGATTCGCTATCAGAATCTTTTTAAACATTAGGACGCAGGTTTGATCGTGACCAGGGGCTGATCATATTCTACCGCTTGACCATTGGCTGTATGTATCGTCTCAATCACACCATCCATTTCTGCCTCAATCTCGTTCATGATTTTCATGGCCTCTACGATGCAAATCGTATCTCCCTTTTTCACTGAGCAACCTTGTGTAATGAATGGATCACTATCCGGAGATGCGGCCTCATAGTAGGTGCCTACAATGGGTGATTTCTGCACGTGACCTCCAGAAACAGGAGCAGCCGGTGTCGCCTCATGACCAGTATCAGCGGAGGTTGTGGTTGAAGCAGGAGCCACAGGGGTTGGGCTAGGGGCTGGCATGGAGACAGCCTGTGGGGCAAATTGTCCAACAGGAGGGAGTGAGGATTGTTTACTCACCGTAATGGCAAAATCGCCCTCTTCAACCGAAACCTCTTGAACGGAACTCTCTTCTACGAGTTTAATAATGCTTTTAATCTTCTTTAAATCCATAAGTACGACGTCTGTGGTTACAGGTTAGCTTTTGGCACGTTCAATGTATTCACCTGAACGAGTATCGACTCGAATGGCATCACCAATATTTATAAACAAAGGGACATTTACAGAGGCTCCAGATTCGATTTTTGCGGGTTTAGACCCTCCTTGTGCGGTGTCTCCTTTTAACCCAGGATCCGTATCGATGACTTTCGTCGTGATGTGTTGAGGAGGTTCCGCATAGAGCACATTATCGCGCTCTACGTCTACTAAAACCTCGCATATTTCGCCGTCACTAAGATACTCTTTTGCCATCACTCGTCGCTCCTCAAGCATGATTTGCTCATAGGTTTGTTGATGCATAAAGACAAACATATCCCCTTCACGGTATAAGAACTGGTAGCTATGACGCTCAACTCGCACGGATTCTACAGATTCGCCCGACCGAAAGGTTTTGTCAATATTTTTGTCGTTCTCTAGACCTCTCAACTTGGTGCGTACAAATGCAGCTCCTTTACCCGGTTTGACATGTTGAAATTCGATAATGGTATAAATGTTGTCATCTTGAATGATATTCATACCATTTTTGAAGTCGGCTGTGGTAATTTTAGCCATAAAACAGGGGAGGAGAGGTTAGTGAGATTTGTTAGTATGCAAACTCTATCCTGTTACAAGGTCGAGCAGTATCAAAAATATAAGGATTGGGCATATGAAGCGAATGAAGAGTGGCCAAACCTTTTGAAAAAAGGAGTTTTCAAAACCAGGGAATCCATGCTTAAGCTCTTCCATGGCTGCGGGTGTTTTCCATACCCAACCCACAAACAGACTTATTAGAAGTCCGCCAATTGGCAACCCATAGGCACTAAAGACGGTGTCAAGGATGTCTATCATCCCTAAATCAAATGAAACCCATATCGCAATGGTTCCAATCACCCCACCCATGAGCCAGGTCGCCGTATTGCGGGCTACATTAAATTCATCAATGACGTAAGAAACAGAGACCTCAAGTAACGAAATCGTTGAGGTCAACGCAGCAACCGATAGCAATAAGAAAAAAGTTACCGCTAAACCAAGTCCAAAAATCCCTCCGATGTTATCAAAGACGACAGGGAGAATATTGAAGATAAGCGCTGGACCTGCAATCAATGATCCAGCGTCATCAAAGACCTGAATACCTTGAGCTTGCGCCACATAAATAGCAGGGATGATGAGCAAACCCGCAATAAAGGCAATGCTTACGTCAGAGAGAGTCACAATAGCGGCAGATTGAACCACATTATCCGATTTGGATAGGTAAGATCCATAGGTAATGAGTGCACCAAGCCCCAATGAAAGGGAGAAGAATGACTGCCCCAGTGCATAGAGAATGAGTTCTCGATTAATTTGACTAAAGTCGGGCTGTAAATAGGCTTTGACTCCAGCGGCTGCACCTTCCATAGGTAAGGTGAGTCCAATGAGCACCAATAGCATCACCAGAAGAAGAGGCATCATCGTCTTGGTGGCACGTTCTATCCCTTCTGAGACACCACCACGAACGATAAAAATGGTAGCTACCATGAATGATGCAGCAAAGAGGGTGTTTACAACGCCATTACTCGTATCCACAAGGGTTGTGGCAGGCCCCGTCATCCCGACATAATCAAAAATCTCTACAAATACATTGCTGAATGACCAACCCGCGATCACAACATAAAAAGAGAGTATCATCGACCCACAGATCACCCCCCAGAATCCAACAGCTTGATAAATTGGGTTTTTGGAGAGTGCCTTGAAGGCTCCCACTGCATTACGCTGGGTCGCCCGACCCAGAGAAAGCTCAGCTACCATGACGGGTAATCCAATCAGAAAACAACAAATAACATAAACAAAAAGGAAGGCGGCACCGCCATTTTCTGCCGTTTCTGTGGGAAAACGCCAAAT
>JAQCBZ010000002.1 GCA_027621355.1 Bacteroidota bacterium
AGAAGGATCGGGAAGCCATTGTTGGAGCCATGTCGACTTCCGGAGCGAGCCGTGAAGAAAACGCTCTGATTCTTCAACAGCTGGAACTCCCATTAACGGGTTCCAAGAGGCGTGAGCCTGACAGTAAGCTGACTTACGCACCTTCCATAGCTCACTCACTTTTTGGGCTATTTCGGCACGCGATAACCCTTTGAACATGGGTCGCCGTTGGTTGCGAAGTAACCGGGTAATGAGTTCTTCCCTCGGAATTTGAAGATGCACCAAGAGTCCATGCTCTTTGAGTTTTTGGGTCAGCGATTCATCTTGAAGCGCTCCACCACCCAACGAAATCACATGGCGATCCAGCGTGAATGACGCCAAGCAGGCTTCGCGCTCCGCAGCACGAAAGGTCGGTTCTCCTGACGCAAAGAGTTCGGCAACGGTGGTATTTTTCCGTTTTTCAATCCATTGATCAAGATCCACAAAGGTCCATCCAAGCGCTTTGGCAAGTTTCTTCCCAAAGGTAGTTTTACCCACTGCGGGCATCCCACACAGGTAGATCCGCTGAATGCCACCTTCGGCTAAAGCCTTTGAATTCCATGTACTCATGACTCAAAAGTAGCTAAAATCTGCGTGGAAGACTTGGGTTCTGCGTCCAAGACATCCTCTTGTCGCACGATGACTTCACCAGGGGCAGCTTGTTTTTTTTTCTGCAGGTATTTTCGTTGGGTCACCGATACCGGCACAACAGGAGAGCCCTTGGCTTTGGAATGCCAGGCTGCAAGGGATGCAGCGGCATCCATGAGTGCAGCTGAGGGCTTGGGTTGTCCCCCAAGACTATGATGTCGAATGTATACGTGGGATCCAGCAACGCCCCTGGCATGAAACCACCAATCTTCTTTGTGCGATAATCTCAAACACTCATCATTCTCTCGGGCTCCTTTTCCAATCCATATCTCCACACCCTGAAGTGTTATAGGGCGATAGGGCCGAGATTGAGACTCCTTGGACAACTCATGATCATACGTTTGTAGCCACTTTTTCCACGATTTCTCATCATGGGTCGCCTGGAGTTGGCTCAGAGCATTCTCTAGCGCGTCCAGTTCACGTTGCAAAGCGTCTTGGCGCTCGCTGTGCATGGCTGCTTGAGCTCTAGATTTCTTGGCTTTTTGATAATACGTCTGTCCATTTTCTAAGATGGATTCAGTAGACTTGAGAGGAATCATGACCTCTTGCCCTTGATCAAAGGTGTTGATACAAGACAACCCTTGAGGGGTTCTTTCGGCTTCGCGATAGGCATTCGCAAGCAGAAGATGGCCAAACTGCTCCTGTTGATCCGCCCGTTGCAGGGTCTGTTGGGTGGATTCAAGATTCTTCAGAGATCCTTTTTTTCGCTTCATCTGTGTCTGCAGTGCCTTGATTCGTTTGGACTTTTGTTCTTCGAGTTTGCTGGGTCCTTTTTTGGGTGGCGGTCCTGCCTGCAAGAGATCCATAATGGATCCAAACGTTTGCTGTGTCTGTAGGGGGAGAATCTGTTCGTTTAGTAACGTTTTGGAGCCATCCTCAAGCAAACGAAAGACAGGCTTTGCCACGGTCTTGGACTCGACTTGATGGCACCACGTTGCCAGCTCTTGTGGTGTTTTTTGATCTAGGGAGTGATGGATAATGAGATCGGAGAGATGTTCACGTGGAAATCCAGGTCGTGATGATTTGATCCAAGCTTCGCACGCATCCGTCGATTCAAAGGGTTGGGTAGTGGGAGCTTCAGGCCCTGAGTTTGTGGGTAATCCATTGGATGGATGTTCGGACCCACTCATAGATGGACTCGGGGGTTGATTTGCGGGGTTGTTCGTTGGCATCCCTTTACGAAACCCCTCCAAAACATCACCGGATGACTCGAGTAACCATACATTGGCTTTGGCCCCAAAGAGTTCGAACAGCAGCAGCCTTCCAGACTCAAAATGGAGCGTAATGACACGTTCTTGAAGAGGCTTTGTGAGATTGCTTACCACATCGCCTTGGAGTGCTTCAAAGAACGTGGTCACATTTTTTCGCTTGGTGGACCCTGGGTTTTGCTTTAATACCAGGCCACAACGCTGAGGATCAGCGATAAACACAAGTCTTTGCAGGGTTTCTTCGCCCTTCCCATCCCGACCCGGTAAACTCTGATCCGATAAACTCTGACCCTCAAAATCGGCTTCCCACTGTTTTTTTCCAGATGTACGACTTTGCACATACTTTACACCGACCAGATTGCGTTTTAATTCTGGAACAAGGACATTAAGGACCGTATTGGAATTTGAGAAAGGCATAGGTGATTTTAAATCAAAGGTGTAAACGCATATCAAAGCTGAAAACCGTCACAAGAACGCCCGTCATTCTCAAAGCTAGTCAAAATAGAAATTGAGGACATAACACGTGCAACAGAAGTACTCAAATCCCATCTTTGAAAAGATGGTGCAAATTATCGATGTCACATTAAAAGAACGTTTTGAACATGGTTTTGGTGCCGGTCAAGCCGATCAAACGAAAAAGCAGCCTAAAAAGCGATCCTCGTCGAAAAGACAGCGCGATATGGCTCAAAAAAGCCTGTTTGAGGGTATTGAGTCTACTACTTGGCAAAACCCATCCATCCATGCCTCCGGTTTGGATGTCAAAATACCACTCGATGATCCCAACTTAAAAGAGTGTCAAATTCATTTTGATTGGGATAGCTTTCGTGAGCGTTGCATGGCAAAGCAGATGGATGGAATGGAGGACCACCCTTTATTGAAACAACCACACCTTGCATCGAATGCTGTAAAACCGCAACTAGATATCGAAGTTTCGTGGGTGTTTCAGTCCCCATATACGCAAGTGGAACCGGCCCGAGCTTGGATTGCGTCAATGAATGAATCTTTGAGGCCGTTGTTTTTGAGCTTCACTGCTCTATCACGCTGGCATCTGGAAATCGAGGGAGAGACCGAGGAGGCGTTGGTAACAGACACACGACTGTTGACCTACGTAGAGTTCAATATGGAGGGGGTAACATCTATCAATCACCTGCAACGGACGATTGAGAGGCGCTTAGTCCAGCTAGTCTTTTTGACCCGTAAAGTTATGGGAGCGGCGCAGAACAAAGTTGCCGCCTAAGCGAGTATGCATGTGCGACTCCATCCTGGTCATGTACTCAGAGTGAAGTCACAGATGACTTAGGCTTTTTTCTTATGGCGATTCTTGCGAAGACGCTTTTTACGCTTATGCTTCGCAATCTTTGCTCTTTTTCTTTTCTTTCCGCTTGGCATCTGTAAAGAATAATTTATTGTTACATCATTTTACTGACAGACTTTAAAGTTAGCGCTTTATCTTCTTAGTTCAAATGAAAGCTGCACTCATCGGATATGGAAAGACGGGGTCTAAGGTTCAAGAAGCCTTGGGTTTGGATAGTGATGCCCTGTTTAATAGCTCAAGACCTCCAACCGAGGAGGCATTAAACCCCTTTGATGTGGTGATTGTTTTTGTGCCAGGAGAAGCCTTTTTAGAGATGATTCCTATGCTTTTATCTACTCCCATTGCTGTGGTGTCGGGGGCAACGGGTGTGGCGCTGCCGGATGACCTTGATGATGAATGTATCACAAGGGGACGCGCTTGGGTTGTGGCTCAAAATTTTAGTCCAGCGATGCACATGATTCAGGAAGCATTACAATGGATCGGAGCTCACTCAGACTGGTTGGCGGATGCTACGATGTCACTTCGGGAAGTGCACCACAAAGAGAAACGAGATGCCCCAAGCGGGACTGCAAAGCGTTGGATGGAGTGGTTGGGTACACGAGATGTCCAAGTCACAAGTCAACGAGAAGGGGATGAACTGGGGCTCCATGAATTGAGCATCGAAACCCCTCTAGAGCGACTTACGATTCGTCATGAAGCACTTGATCGAGCACTGTTTGCTCAAGGGGCGATTCAAGCGGCTAAGTGGTTGTTAGAGCCAAACAGAAAGCCTGGACTTTATGCAATGAAAGACGTCTTGGAGGGTTCGTGATGGATATACGAGAGATTTCGACATGGACCGCACTCGTAACACCCTTTAGGGAGGATGGGTCGGTAGATACCGCCAGCCTTGAACGCTTGGTAGCCGAACAATCTGCCGCGGGGAATGGGTTGGTGGTGCTTGGCTCAACAGGAGAAGCCCTTGCTTGTGATGAAGACGAAAAGTTTGAGATTCTCAAGGCGATCATGTGGATGGATCGCGAGGTTCCCGTGGTTGTAGGGGTGGGTGGTTTTCAGTTAGAGACTCAACGAGCTTGGATTCGAAAAGGAAATGCGCTGGGTGTGGATGGATTTATGTTGGTGACTCCTCTGTATGCTAAACCAGGAGCCGCAGGGCAAGTTGCTTGGTTTGAAGCCTTAATGAACGAAGCCGAAGCCCCATGTATGCTTTATAATATTCCTGGACGTGCGGCCACTCCATTACATATGGATGTCGTGAAGCAGTTGGGGACGCATCGACACGCTTGGGCTATAAAGGAAGCAGGTGGAACGTTGGAGTCGTTCCGAGCATACCGTGAAGCTGCAGAGGATCACTGGGTGCTTTACAGCGGCGATGATCCATTATTGCCAACATTTGCTCCTGAAGGTGCAGTGGGAGTCGTTTCTGTGGCTGCGAATGTGTGGCCAGAGTTGACGCATCAGTTTACCCAATGGGTATGCAGTGCTTCCAATGAAGAGTTGTCAAGCATAGCGGCTCAATCGATGATTCAAACTTGGGGGACACTAACAGAGTCCTTGTTTGTGACAAGCAATCCTGTACCTGCAAAGGTTCTTTTGGCTAGTCAAGGTCGCTTGACCTCTGCAACCACGCGCCCTCCATTATCCATCAAAGAGGATGCATTGGAGACGCTAGATGTCAAGGAGTTAGAACGTTTAGCGGCAGATTTAACGAATAAGTTCCCCCATTAGTCTTATACCCCATTAAACCAAAAAGAAGAGTGAGTAAAACATGAGCGAAGCCGCAGATTGGATGAGCCTATTTGATGAATTGGAGCGTGGTGAAAAACGGGCGGCAAGTCCTCAAGGAGATGGGTGGGTCGTGCACGAAGAGGTGAAAAAAGGCATTTTAGCTGCATTTAAAGCAGGAAAAAACGCTGAGTATTCTGGAATCTATGAGGGGTTTGTCGACAAAGATAATTTACCTCCACGAATGATGGGGGTGTCTGATGGCGTGCGTTTGGTGCCAGGTGGTAGTTCCATTCGGCGGGGTGCTTATGTGGCGAAGGGTGTGATTGTGATGCCTCCGTCTTATATCAATGTAGGAGCGTATGTTGATGAAGGCTCTATGGTGGATTCCCATGTGTTGGTTGGCTCATGTGCTCAAGTCGGGAAACGGGTGCATTTATCTGCGGGTGTGCAACTGGGAGGGGTGCTAGAGCCGATTGGCATGGCGCCTGTCATTATTGAAGATGATTGCTTTTTGGGTGCAAACGTCGTGGTTGTGGAAGGGATTCGTGTGCGCCGAGGGGCAGTGCTTGCGCCTGGATTAATCTTGTCCAAAGCGGTGCCGGTCTTTGACTTGGTGCAAGGAAAACGAATGGCCCCAGGGGCGGATATTCCTGAATGCTGTGGTTGTGCCGGGATCGCGTCCTGTGTTGGGAGGATGGGGAGCGGATCAAGGGTTGTCGATGTCGACACCGCTGCTTGTAAAATATCGTGATGAAGGCAGTGATGCCGCCTTGGCGATGGAGCAGTCACTGCGCTAATGCAGTCACTGCGCTAATGCAAAGACCGGGTAAAAAAAAATGAAGAGTGGCGTGTAAGGTTTTGCTTTCGAAACGCTCTGTTGTTTTGTAAGTTCAACTAAATAAAAAGAGATTATGAGTTCATTAAACAAAGCAATGATTATCGGACGCTTAGGCGCCGACCCTGAAGTGCGATTCACACAATCCAATACCGCTGTAGCAACGATGAATGTCGCCACTAATGAGCGTTACAAGGATAGTAGTGGTGATATGCAAGAGAGAACAGAGTGGCACCGAGTTGTAGCCTGGGGGCGTTTGGCTGAAATTTGTCAGCAATATGTCAAAAAGGGGTCACTTATTTATTTTGAGGGGCCTATCCAAACCCGTGAATGGGAAGATAAAGAGGGTCAAAAACGCTATACCACTGAGATTAAAGCACTTTCAATGCAAATGCTGGATACTCGTGAAGGGGGAATGGGTTCATCAGGGCCTTCCATGAGTAGTACGACTTCAGCTCCAGCTAGTGCAAGCAAACCAGTTGCACCGAAAGCCGCAGAAATCGACTCGAGCTTTTCTGATGTCGATGACGATTTACCCTTTTAAAGCGTAGTCGGCGGGAACCATGAACCAACTTAACCGTATTTGGAAGCGTTAGACGAACCTCCGAGTACCGAGCTCTTTTCGGGCACTCTTCTTTCTCTTCTGTCCATGACGGGTGTAGATCCTACTGCAACCGCTGTGATCGTGCAAATCCTTGCTGTGTTGCTAGGGTTGTATGTAGGGGCTATATATTCGGCTGCTGAGGTGGCCTTTTTTAAGCTTTACAGCCTCCCCAATTTTCAGGAGTATGCTTCTGGGGATACTCAAGATCGTTGGATTCACCGTCTGCTACATCGTCCAAACCGTCTATTGGCCACTATTTTGATCGGTAACACCGTCTCTAATGTGGTGGTCTCCATCGTCGCCGCTTCGCTGACGGCGCAATTGATCTCTGTCTTTGCACTCCCCAAATTGGTCATTTTTGTCGTCGAGTTTTTGGTGATTTCATTCTCTATTCTAATTTTGAGTGAAATCGCACCCAAATGGATTGCGCTGGAGAATCCCCGGAAAGTAGCTCGCTCCTACGCAGGGTTCATCTATATTCAATATTGGCTGTTTCACCCATTCACCCGGTTGATGGCCGATAGCGCCATTGCCTTGGAGAAGGTGGTGCCCAAAAGTACGTCTAAGGTAACCTCAGACGATCTTCGCTTAATGGCGCAAGCGGGCCATGAAGATGGAAGCTTGAAGCAAGACGAGAGGGAGATTATCGAGAATGTGATTGAATTTGGCACGATTTCGGCAAAAGAGATCATGACATCACGCGTTGATATTGAAGCGATATCAGTAGATGCATCATTGGAAGAGGTGCTTGATTTGATTCGGCGAAAAGGCTACTCAAGGCTCCCTCTTTATGAAAATGATTTAGATACCATTCATGGGATATTATACTCTAAAGACGTGCTTCCGTTCCTCCATGTCAACCCAGAGGAGACGACCATCCAATGGAAAACTCTTGCGCGGAAGGCCTTATTTATCCCACCGACCAAAAAATTGGATGAATTATTAACCGACTTTCAATCTGAAAAAACCCACATGGCCATAGTAGTGGATGAGTATGGGGGAACGGAAGGTTTGATTACGATGGATGATCTCTTGGAAGAAATTGTAGGAGATATGGCCGACGAATCGGACGAAGAGGAGGAAAAAAGCTACCGTCCCCATCGTCAGGGTGGTTTTGTATGTGATGCACGTATGGACCTTGATGAAGTGGAGGATCTTTTTGGTCTCGAGATTACCTCAGCCGATGATGAATTTGAATCACTAGGGGGACTTATCTATCATCTTACAGAACGTATTCCAAATGTGGGCGAAAAAGTAACGTATAAAGGCCTAGTCTGTACTGTGCAATCCTTATCCAAAAAGCGAATCGCGAAGGTGTGGGTTCGAGCCATGGGGTAAGCGTATGATCCGGCAGACCCAAGCATCCCTTCAAGCTCATCATTCATTTCGGTGTCCATCCATTGCAGAAGAAGAGGTATTGATTCGCTCCGAAGATGACCTAATGGAAGCCTATCGTCTTGGGTTATTTAATGAGCCTTGGATTGTGCTTGGACACGGGACCAATACATTGTTTTTACCCCGTGTGTCTGAGCGAGTTTTTCTCATGCAATTCGAGGGTTTTGAGCATGAGAGTTTAAAAAACGATCAGATTCAAGTCACCATAGGGGCGGGTGTTGAATGGGATGATCTTGTAGAGTGGTCTATCGAGCAAGGCTATGGCGGTATTGAGGCGATGATTCGCATTCCAGGGACATGCGGCGCAGCGCCGGTACAAAATATTGGTGCCTATGGACAGGAATTGGACCATGTGCTGCACCGTGTGCGAGCTTTTGACACGCAAAAAGGGGTATTTCATGACTTTACACCCGATGAATGTGGATTTTCTTATCGAGATAGCATGTTTAAGCGACCAGAAGGACGACATTGGATCATCACGTCGATTTCACTGCGATTGCATGGAGCCTCTTACCAAATTCGACCCACCTACCCATCCCTGGTGGCCTCCTTGAATGAAGCGGGAATTTCCAACCCAACGCTCAAAGATGTTGGCCAACACGTAGCGGCCATCCGTGCATCCAAGCTGCCAAATCCATCTAGCCAGCCCAATGCAGGCTCTTTTTTTAAGAATCCAGTGCTTCGCGGCGATCAGGCATCCCGGTTCATGGCCCAGTTCCCTGACGCACCTTGGTTTGATTTGGAGGTGGGGATGAGTTTCCGTGGTGTAGAAACGGAGGATGAAGGCAATCAAGATGCAAGCTCTCACGCTATCAAGGTGCCTGCTGGCTGGCTGATAGAGCACGTTGGACTAAAAGGTGAATGGAATGGACGTGTAGGAGTGTGGCCTAAACAAGCCCTCGTGCTTTACCATCAAGGCGAAGCTACAGGGGTGGATGTTCTAGAGCTAGCATCCCAAATCCAAGAGAAGGTGAAGCAGACATTTGGAGTGGAATTAGAGCAAGAAGTTCGCGTGTATGGCGTGGAATAATCAGACGGTTGACTGGCGCGCATGACAGACAAACCAGAGTATGGATTGTTGCATGATGGATGGATTGCCGAAGCGTTCAGATGTCCACTCAGGTTACCCTATGCACATCAAGACACCCATGGATCTGCTGCCCCGGATTTTGAGCCAAAACGGATTCAACGGGCGTTTTTGAGTGAGACGTTTCTGCGATCTCAGGGTCTGACTCCTCAATTGGACAACATAACTCCTCAGCAGATCCATCAGGGGAATGTGGGTGGGTGGATGCAACAACCGGTTCAGTCACCGTTGGGATATACACGATTGCCCCTGCTTTTTCGGTTACAAGAGGAGCCATGGGTGATAGCTCAGTTTCAGGGCCGTTTATGGCCCATGGATCAACCGGTCTTGCGTCAAGCGCATCTGTTAAAACAAAAAATGAAACAGTACGTCGTTTCCTTGGCCTATCGAGTCACTTGTTTCCAACGTGCATACCCTGGGGTTCCGGTGCGTGCAGAATTTATCTTTCCAAGCAGTGGGTATTTTGCCAAGTCTAATGGATTATTTGATCAGGCAATTTCTTCTCTTTGTGAGGCTCAGGCGGTAGGCAACGTGGAGAAAGAGACAGACCCCATGGTATTTCAAGAAGCTTTTGTGCGGGTGTCTGTGGATTCTGCAATCAATGAATTGCAAACGAGTGGCCGTTGGTTCGGTCACTACCTTTCGACCTTGGGCTATCGCTCCGATACATGGGGGCAATGGTTGCAGGAGCTTGACGAAGAGTTCATGTCATTACGCACAGGCTTATCCAATGAGGAACCATATCCGTTTTTACCTGGGCGACATTGTGCACAATGCAGATACCGAGATATGGGGCCTAAGAAAGGGTGTTGGGCAGATCATTATGCAGCGTCTGATTCATTAGGCGACTCTTTGAGCCGAATGCATATTTTTGAGTTGCCTGGTCATGGTAACGAGACTCTCGTGCAGGATGGGGTGCTTTTTGTGGATCAGTTGGAGAGTGACCCTGCGGCGGATTTGCCCTCAGCCTTTACGATACCCTGGCGCCGTGAAGAACAGATTCGCCAAGAGATTCAGCATCCAAAGGCGATTCAAGAAGCACTGTTACGCCAAACGTTGGAGCAGCTTCAAAAGCTACCCCGACCTTTCCATTTTCTCGACTTCGAGGCGGTGGGATTCCCCATACCACAACGTGAGGGGGATCGCATTTATGACCCTGTGTTGTTTCAGTATTCATGTCACACGTGGGATGGCGATTCATCCTCTGATTCCATTTCACTTTCTCACACTGGCTGGCTCGATGAAGAGGGGGTCACCGATCCAGAGGCTGTTTTAGTGGACCATTTGGTTTCCAATCCAGCCCTGCATGAGGGCACCATTATCCATTTTTCCCCCTTTGAGCCCCAACACCTGCGCAAAATTGCCAAAAGGTGGCGCAAGGAGGGTCCGCCGAAGGGCTTTGAGCAAGCAAATGACTCACTTCAGGCTTGGATGGCCAAAAAAGGTGGACGGAATTTTGTGGACTGCCTAACGTTGGTGCGTGATGGCTATCATCATGCTAGGATGCATGGAAAACTAGGATTGAAGCCACTTATAGGGTCGCTATTAACCTCAAAAGAAGCGACTGAGCCCATTACTCGGTTGAGTGAGGAGCAAATGGGGTTTCCAGGTGAGTGGTTGTTGGAGGGTGCCTATGAAAAGAGTTCGGTGTCTGACGGTGAGACCGCTATGCATACCTACTTGATGATCCGAATGGCCCAAAAATCGGGGCTGAAGGAGGTGGCACGTGCATCGCTGGTACATCCATCTGAATCACATGCCGAGCTCATTCAACAAATGAAACAGTATTGCGCTTTGGATACCTTTGCGATGTATTTAGCCTTCCACCATTGGTTGAGGGTTGGCGAAATCACGGTATATTAAAGCACACTCAAAACCTTGCACGGTAGCCCATGATTGATCGATATAGCCGACCAGAAATGTCGTCCATTTGGACAGAACACCAGCAGTTTCAAGCATGGCTGGATGTGGAAATTGCAGCTTGCAAAGCGTGGTCGGATATTGGCGTAATCCCCAAAGAGGATGTCAAAAAGATTGAGCAGCATGCTACGTTTGACGTGGATCGTATCCATGAGATTGAGGTCGAGACTCGGCACGATGTTGTGGCCTTTACTCGAGCTGTCTCCGAAACGTTGGGAGATGAGCGCAAATGGGTTCATTATGGATTAACCTCGACCGATGTTGTAGACACAGCCTTTGGTGTCCGATTAAAGAAAGCCAATGCGCTCCTAGTAGAGGGATTAAACCGATTGGTTGAAGTGGTCTCGGCGAAGGCAATAGAGCATAAGCACACTGTGATGATGGGCAGAACGCATGGCGTACATGCAGAGCCAACGACGTTTGGCTTGAAATGTGCCCTTTGGGTGGCGGAATTGAAGCGACAAAAAGAACGTTTTGCCCATGCACGTCAAGATGTCGAGTATGGAAAGCTGTCAGGTGCAGTGGGAACCTTTGCCAACATTCCTCCGAAAGTAGAAGAAAAAACCTGTGGTTATCTTGGGCTTACACCTGCGCCTATCTCTACGCAGACCTTGCAGCGGGATCGACATGCATTTTATATGGCTACGTTGGCACTGATTGCCAGCACGATTGAAAAAATGGGCGTCGAAATTCGTCACTTGCAACGTACGGAGGTTCGAGAGGTGGAGGAGAGCTTTGGACAAGGTCAAAAGGGATCCTCAGCCATGCCGCACAAGCGCAACCCAATTGGATCAGAAAATATGGCGGGATGTGCTCGTGTCATACGTGGTTATATGATGACCGCGTTTGAGAATATCCCATTGTGGCATGAGCGTGATATTTCCCATTCCTCTGCTGAGCGTATCATCTTTCCTGATGCGACGATCCTGTTGGATTATATGTTGAACCGCTTTGCAACGCTTATGGAGCGGCTTGAGGTGTTTCCTCAACACATGCAGGATAATATTGACCGCTCCCATGGCTTGGTGTTCTCTCAACGTGTAATGTTGGCGTGTATTGAGCATGGGTGGACGCGTGAACAGGCCTATGACAAGGTTCAGCCCCTTGCGATGAAAGCGTGGGAGAGTGGGACTCCTTTCAAAAATCATTTGTTGGCTGAGCCTGCACTCGTAGACCTTTTGGGCGAAGAGGGGATCCATTCGTTGTTTGCGATGGAGCATCATACCAAGCATGTAGAAAAAATATTTAAACGAGTCGGTTTGGGGTGACACTATGTTGTCACTCATGGGTTGTAGATTGTGTGTAAAGAATTCAACACACACCAAAATCTACAATCATGAATACTCTTCTTTCTTCTACTTCCTTTTCTCCTGAGGCGCATCCCTCCATTCAGATTTCCCCCCAGACTTCCCAACAGACGCTTGCTCCGTGGGAAGCATTAGAGGCAGAACGCCTTCTTCACTCTGCCCATCAAACCCATCAAGATATGATGGATGTTCTTGATGTCTTGGGATGGCATGGGCTGCCAACTGGGCTCATTGCAACGATTCAAGAAGATATAATGGGATTTGTTGAAGAGCTCAAGGGGCAATTCAAGAGTGCCTGCCCTTTTGTAGCGCTTCGTCGTGAACGAGTCACATTTTGGGTAGAGCAAGTTCTTCAAGATCCATCGTTGGAAGCAGAGGCTATCCAGGCATTACATGTGAAAGGGCTCTAAAAAAATCGAGATGCGTTTCGTATCTTTGCAAAACTGTAATTAAATACGACGCATCATCATGGCCTCAAAAGCTCCTTTTGAGAGAATCACACGACAAGGATTAACCTACGATGATGTGCTGCTTGTGCCCGCAGCCTCGAGCGTACTCCCCCGTGAAGTTGATATTTCTTGTGAATTAGCACCTGGTCTCACACTCAACACGCCCATTATGAGTGCTGCGATGGATACCGTGTCTGAGTACAAACTTGCGATTGCCCTTGCTCGCGAAGGAGGGATTGCGGTGCTACACAAAAACATGACGATTGAAGAGCAAGCTGAGCAGGTTCGTTTGGTCAAACGTAGTGAGAGTGGGATGATTGTGGATCCACTCACACTCCATAAAGAGGCGACAATCAAAGATGCGCGTGAGCTTATGAGCAAGCATCGAATCGGTGGAATCCCCATTGTGGATAAAAAAGGATTTCTCATTGGCATTGTGACCAATCGAGATCTTCGCTTTGAGACCTCTGATGATCGCACACTAGGTGAAATCATGACACATGAGCGCCTTATCACGGCTGAAGAAGGCACGACGCTTGAGAAAGCAGAGGAAATTCTTCAATCACACAAAGTTGAGAAGCTCCCGATTACAAACAAGCAGGGTAAGCTTGTGGGACTCATTACATTCAAGGACATTGAGAAAAAGGTGAACTTCCCGAATGCAAGCAAGGATGAATTGGGGCGTTTACGTGTAGCAGCAGCGGTAGGCGTGTCTGCGGACACCCTTGACAGGGTAGATGCTTTACTAGACACAGGAGTTGACATGATCACTGTGGACACGGCTCATGGGCATTCTGAGGGGGTGATTGACACCGTTCGGATGATTCGAAAAAAACATAAAGACATTCCACTTGTGGGTGGCAACATTGCGACTCGACAAGCCGCAGAAGATCTTGTCAAGGCGGGTGCTTCGATTGTGAAAGTGGGTGTCGGTCCAGGAAGTATTTGCACCACACGAGTCGTTACGGGTGTCGGTGTTCCTCAACTCTCAGCGATCATGGAGGTGGCTGAGTTTACCAAGAAAAAAGGTGTTGGCCTGATTGCCGATGGGGGAATCAAACAAACCGGTGATGTGCCCAAAGCTCTGGCTGGAGGAGCGAATGCTGTGATGGTCGGCTCTATGTTTGCTGGAGTGGATGAAAGCCCAGGGGAGACGGTCATTTTTGAAAGTCGAAAGTACAAAACCTACCGCGGAATGGGATCCATTAGTGCAATGTCTAGAGGGTCTAAAGATCGTTACTTCCAGGATGTAGAAGAGGACATCAAAAAACTAGTGCCTGAAGGTGTTGAAGGACGTGTCCCCTACAAAGGAACACTCAGAGAGGTTGTCCATCAAATGCAGGGTGGCATTCGTGCGGCGATGGGGTATGTGGGAGCGCCATCCATCAAGCAACTTCAAGAAGCTGAATTTGTACAGATCTCAGCTGCGTCCTACAAAGAGAGCCACCCACACTCGGTTCAAATTACCAAAGAGGCTCCGAATTATTCAGTTTCCTAACGCTTGATGAAGCGTTCAAAACAGGTCCTATGGCTATCCTACTATGCCCCTCCAATGGGCGGAAGTGGTGTTCAGCGACCTGTAAAGTTTGCTAAATACTTAGCTAAGCTTGGCTGGACCCTCCATTGGGTATGCCCCGAAGAAGGGTCGTATCCTTACCGTGATGAGGGACTCATGCAGGATCTTGACAGCGATAGGATACATGTTCATCGGGTGGGAGGGGGAACGCCACAACATTCTATTCTCGGCAGATGGATTCAGTCTATCTACTACGCTTTGCCAGCAAAATTGGCGGCCCGTCTCAATTCATGGCTCTACTTTCCAGACAATAAAGTAGGATGGGCACGCGACGCACTTGACACAGCCCTGGAGCTGATCTCAACGCATCAAATCCCGTTAATTTTTGTCACAGCGCCCCCATTTAGTTCCTTTAGGCTAGCCACAACACTTGCAGAAAAGACGGGTGCCAAGCTTGTGTTGGATCTGCGTGATGACTGGCTTGAGAATCAATTTCACCAGTATGCATCAGCCTCTCGTAGAACTCAAATGGCAAAGCTCGAACAGCAAGTGCTGTCCAAGGCGGATGCCATTACCGTGATTAATGACCACACACGATCAAGTCTTGCGAAACGTCATCCCACTCTAGCACAACGCATGAGTGTGATCCATAATGGGTTTGACCCGGAAGATTTTATTGGCAAAAATCAAGCGCAGAAACAGGTTCATCAACAACGTGGTGATTCCAGCAACACTCCGCATTCAATCACGCCAGATTCAATATGGTTGTATAATGGGCTTTTTTACAGGCAGCAGGACCCTAGCGATGTACTAAAAGGATTTGTACGATATACTCAAGATACACCCGATTCACCCATTCAATTTGTGATCCAAGGCGATGATGGGAATCGATATCGAGGCGTGGTTCAGCAGGTTCAAGATCGGTTTGAATGGAAGGGGTACCTTTCACATGAAGCCTCGTTGCAAGGGGTTATGCAAGCCGATGTGCTCTGGTTACATCTCTCGGCCATGCAACATATCGATCGTGTCACTCCAGGAAAACTGTTTGAATACATGGGCTCTGGCAAACCTATTTTTGCCACCATACCAGAGGGGGTAACTGCTGAGCTTTTGCGTCAATATGGTCCCGTATCGATTGTTCATTCGACACGACCCGAAGAGATTGCTAACGCCGTTCGTTTATTTGAACAACAACGGCAATGTGGAAGCCTCCCGCCAGTCAATAAATCGTTTGTAGAATCGTTTGATAGACAGCGCTTGACGCACAGCTTGGAGCAAATATTTCTGAATCTTGCCCCTGAATCCTACCTTTGACCTATGTGGGCATTTATAAAACATCTTTTTTCTAGGAAAAACACAGAGATGACTGTGGTTTTGGTGGACCACGAGAATCCCAATCTGTCGGGATCGTTTAGGATCTATTCTAGGACCCTTGTCATCACAGTCGTAAGCATCTTCTTGGTTGCGGGTGGTATCACGACAGCGGCATTCTATTTCACCCCGTTGGGCTCATTGTATCAAGACCGCCAAGCGGAGCCCGTGCGTGAAGAGGTTCAGCAACTTGTGACTCAGCTTAACACGCTCCAGGACTCTATTCGAACCAGGGATGCCCAAATGCAAATGATTAAAACCATCTTGGTTGAAAATACAGATACGGTACTCAGTGTGAGTGCCTCTGCGGAGCCATCCTCTGAATCGCAAACACTCACTGGGCAATTATTTGCGGACTGGATTCCCCAAACTACTTTTGAGCCGTTCTCTCCGTCGGATCCATCCTTGGCTTCGTTGCAAGGATCAACACCTCTAACGACGCTTCTAACCCCTATTCAGGGCTTGAAAACTCAAGGATTTAATCCTCAGGAAGGTCACTATGGTCTCGATTTTGCCGCTCCAGAAGGGACTCCTTTTTCCTCAGTCGCTGAGGGTGTGGTAGCGCATCGAGCATGGACGCCAGAGTTTGGATACACCATGATGGTACAACATGTTGATGGGTATATGTCTATCTATAAGCATGCTTCTCAATTACTTCGAGATGTAGGTGTGAAAGTGTACCGCGGGGAAACCTTAGGACGAATTGGTGATCGTGGGACGCTCAGTACAGGGTCCCACTTACACCTAGAGATCTGGAAAAACGGTCAGCCAATCGACCCAGAAAAAATGCTACCTTAAAAAAAATAAAACTGACTCATTATGAAAGATCGTAACGGACAAGCACCCTCTATCACGATGATAAGTGAAGAGGCTCATCTTAAAGGCTCACTTGAGGCATCTTCTGATGTGCGTATTGCAGGGACACTCACAGGCGATGTGTCAAGTCAGGGTAAAGTGATCGTGGCTAGTTCCGCCAAAGTGGACGGGAATATGAGCGCAAAGGAGGCTGATATCTCTGGGCAGTACAAGGGTGATATTCAAGCCACAGAAAAAATTACGATTCGTAAAGGGGCTGAACTAAACGGCGATCTATCTACAAAGACGATTGTGATTGAAGAGGGGGCGCAGTTTAATGGGCAACTCACGATGGGTGAAGCGGTGAAGCCAGGCTCTCAAGGTTCTTTATACTCTTCAGGATCGAGGGTCGAAGCATCTGAGGTGAATCCAACCTCTCATGAAGTCAAAGTCCATTGAGCGAGCGGTTGGTCTTGGGGTAGAAATTGCTACCGCATTTGCTGTGCCGATTCTTGTTGGTTATTGGGTGCAAAATCGATGGGGTGGTGACCCCTGGGGTGTCATAACGGGTGCACTGCTTGGAATCATTTTTTTCTTGAGGATTGGGCTGCGTTTGTCCAGAGAAGAAAAAAGGTCAAATAATTGAGATTATTTCATGATTTGGGCTTCCATTTACCTTGGACTCTCCTTATTTTGAAAGACTGTAAACAAAGAATCATACAGCCATCGATTTGGATTGGCTAAACATAAAGTAGCTTTGGCAAACCCCCTAGTGTTTCGGCATGTTTTTGTTAGCCAATCTTTGAGTCCTCTCAAGGTTGCATTTGTAACGTTACTGGTTCTGTTTGGATCTTTTGGTGTAGGACTCTCGGCATCCGCCACGGGTGTGGCCAACGCCTCTGATGCAGATGCTGCAGAAACGGAGGAATCCAGCAGCCCTATTGATGTGATGGGCAAAATAGCAGATCATGATTACATTGAGAGTCCATTTGGAAAAGTATACTTACCTCGAATTTTTTGGGTCGATGGGCAATTCTACACCTACTCAAGCACGAAAAAAGCGTTAACTTCTGGGGATTTTATAGAGAAAGAGGGTGTGATCTACCGTGCAGATGAGACACCCATTACCATTGATTTATCGATCACTTCGCATCTCGTCTATGTCTGGCTCGGATTTATTCTTGCGTTACTGATTAGTCTGTGGGCAGCAAGTCGATATAGGCGTGGAATTGGACGCACGTCAGCACCCAAAGGGGCTTTGCACAACATCTACGAGATTCTCTATCTCTTCATCCGTGATGACGTCATTCAAGGATACATTCCCAAAGAGAAAGCCCCGCGTTACACCCCATTATTATTTTCCATGTTCATGGCGATAGCTTTCATGAACCTCTTTGGCCTACTCCCATGGGCTGCGACAGCCACAGCCGATTTGACAGTCACTGCCACGCTAGCATTTGTAACGTTTATAGTGACTCAAGCCTCTGGGACTAAAACATACTGGGGACACATTTTCAACTTCCCTGGAGTCCCGTTGCTTGTCAAGTTTATCCTCACGCCCGTTGAGATTCTAGGTTTGTTCACAAAACCCCTCGCCCTTTGTTTCCGACTTTTTGCAAATATGTTGTCTGGAAAGATTATGATTATCTCCATTCTTGGATTGATCTTTATCTTTACCGAACTCTTTGGAGCAACTGTAGGGATTGGGAGTAGTGTTATTTGGGTGAGCCTTACCGCAGTTTTATACGGATTGAAGGTCTTTGTCGCCTTACTTCAGGCGTACATTTTCACTCTCCTTTCAGCCGTCTTTATTGGGGGCGCTCTTGAAGAGCATCATCATGAAGAACACGACGTAGAGCACGATGATGTTAAGGTGATGGACCCAATCAACGCATAATTTTTAACTCAAACCAAACACTAAACACAACTCATTATGGAATTAGGACTCTTAGCAGCAGGTATTGGCGCAGGAATCATTGCAATCGGTGCAGGGATCGGTATTGGAATGATTGGTAAAGGAGCTGTCGAAAGTATCGCTCGTCAACCAGAAGCCTCAGGCGATATTCGTGGTGCCATGATCTTGACTGCAGCGTTTATTGAAGGTGTGGCTCTTATTGGAGCGATTATCTGTATCCTACTTGCTCTTGGCGTAGGCGGTTAATCACACACGTTTAGACACCGCGATGTAGCGATAGAATCTACATCGTCCACTCAATCACACGGTTGGCCTCATGATGATGTCATTATTTCTTGCAGGTAGTTCACTGCTCTCGTTCAATACAGGTTTTGCCATTTGGATTCTGATCTCTTTGATCGTTTTCCTAGGTATCATGTATAAATTTGCGCTTCCACCCATTATTAAGGGTATCGAGGAGCGTGAGCAATCGATTCAATCCTCTCTAGATGCCGCTGAAAAAGCATTAAGAGAAGCTGAAAAGATTAGCAAGGATAATGAGGAAGTGGTCCGTGAAGCAGAACGAACAGCTCAATCCATCCGTAAAGAGGCAACTAAGGAGGTCGAAGAGTTTCGTGCTGAACGAATGGAAAAAGCGAAGGAAGAGGCCGAAAAGCTGATTGAGGATGCGAAGAAGAGCATCGACCAAGAGAAACAAAAAGCACTGCAAGAGCTACGCAAAGAGGTCACAGATTTGACAATTGAAGCGACGACTCGATTGCTTCAAAAAAATGTCGATTCTGAGACCAACCGCAAGCTGATTGACGAAACCATTAACGACCTTTCGAAGAACTAATGAAAGTATCGGCGGCATCTTTACGGTACGCGAAGGCATGGTTAGGGTCTGTGGACTCTTCCAAGCACGCTGTGTTGCTTGAAGATGTAGAGTCTGTGCTTTCTACATTGAAAGAATCACGTGAACTGGGTCTTTTTATCGGAAGTCCCATTCACGAGAATAAGGTCAAAATGAGTGTGCTTAAGGAGATTTTTGAATCTCATGTTTCAGCCGACATGATGGGATTGATAGAGCTATTGGTCCAAAAGAATCGAACGGGTTTGCTTCAAGATGTATGTCTTGCCGTCAAAAAACAGATTCGTGACGACCAAGGCATCTTGGATGTGTTCATCGATTCATCCACACCTCTGAGTGATGAAGTACTTCGCTCGATGATTTCCTCCCTTGAAAAAGTGACCTCCAAAAACGTCGATCCCACGCTAAAAGTGGATGAGTCGTTGATTGGCGGAGTTCGCATTCAAATGGGTGATCAGGTTATCGATGGAACGTTGAAAGCTCAGCTTGAGACGCTACGATCACAATTATCACACACGGTTTAACAAGTCATGAAGAGTAGCCACATGACAAAAACAAGCATTGAATTATGAGTCACGTACGACCCGATGAAGTGTCCGAAATCCTGAGAAAACAACTCTCTGGATTTGAAAAAACATCCGAAACCTACGAAGTGGGTACGGTATTAGAAGTTGGAGATGGAATTGCCCGAGTGTATGGTTTGGCAAATGTCCAGGCAGGAGAGCTTGTTGAGCTCCCAGAGTCTAAGGATGAGAATGGGCAGCCACTCCGCGGAATGGTACTGAACTTGGAAGAGGATAATGTCGGAATTGTGTTGTTTGGTTCGTCTCGCTCTGTAGAAGAGGGACATACTGTAAAGCGAACGATGAATATTGCCTCCATTCCAGTGGGCGATGGTGTATTGGGACGTGTCATCGATCCACTTGGTAATCCGATTGATGGAAAGGGTGCTATCGCTGGTAAGCAGGTTACACTGCCTCTTGAGCGTAAAGCACCTGGAGTGATTTATCGTCAACCCGTGAATGAGCCCCTTCAAACGGGACTCAAGGCGATTGACTCGCTGATTCCCATTGGTCGTGGTCAACGTGAACTTATTATTGGTGATCGCCAAACCGGGAAAACAGCCGTAGCACTTGATACCATTATTAATCAAAAGCAGACACAGGGGACCGATACTCCAGTGTACTGTATTTATGTCGCCGTTGGGCAGAAAGGCTCCACTGTAGCAGGTATTGTGAATGCACTAGAGGCACATGGTGCGATGGAGTACACCACAGTAGTTAGTGCCCCAGCGAGTGCGACCGCACCCATGCGATTTGTGGCACCGTTTGCTGGAGCAGCCATTGGAGAGTATTTCCGCGACACGGGGCGTCACGCGCTCGTGATTTATGACGATTTGAGTAAGCAAGCGGTTGCCTATCGTGAGCTTTCGTTGTTGCTAAAACGCCCACCTGGACGTGAAGCGTATCCTGGAGATGTCTTCTATCTCCATAGCCGTTTACTCGAGCGCGCGGCAAAAATCAACGCCAATGATAGTGTGGCCAAGGAGATGAATAACATTCCTGAGGAGCTCAAGCCAATGGTGAAAGGGGGAGGCTCGCTGACCGCACTGCCGATTATTGAAACTCAAGCAGGTGATGTGTCTGCGTATATTCCAACCAATGTGATTTCGATTACAGATGGACAGATCTTCCTTGATACGGATTTGTTCAACTCCGGAGTGCGACCTGCGATTGATGTGGGGATTTCGGTCAGTCGTGTAGGGGGTTCGGCTCAGGTGAAATCGATGAAGAAGCTATCTGGGACATTGAAGCTCGATTTGGCTCAGTACCGTGAGCTTGAAGCGTTTGCAAAGTTTGGTTCCGACTTAGATCCAACTACGCAACGTCAGCTCAAGCGCGGTCAACGGACGGTAGAACTCATGAAACAGGGCGAATTCCAACCATTGCCTGTGGAGCATCAAATTGCGCTTCTCAAGATTAATAACGAAGGATTACTGGACGAGTTGGCGGTTAACCAAATCCGTGAATTTGAAGCAGAATTCCTCCAGACAATCTCTTCAAAATTTGATGATGAGCTCTCGGCGCTGGCAACCTCTGGAGTCTTGGATGATAAATTAGGTGACAAGCTCATAGAGACAGCCAAGACGCTGATTCACCAAATGACCCTCGACTCGTAAGCGTTCGCCTAAACGATATGCCCAATTTAAGAGACATACGGACGCGAATTTCTTCGATCGATAATACGCAGCAGATTACCAAAGCAATGAAGATGGTTGCTGCAGCGAAGCTCCGCAAAGCGCAGAATCGGATGTTGGAAAATCGTCCATACTCTCGCATGTTGAAGCAAGTCCTTGCGCGAGTGGCCGAAGCTATGCGTGATGAGTTTGACGATGAGCTTACTGTGCCATTGTTTCGTCAGCCCGATGGGGTTAAAAAAGCAGTCATCTTGGTGGTGGGATCCGATCGTGGTCTTTGTGGAGGATTCAATACCAATCTCTTCAAGGTCGTTGAAAAACGAATTCAAGAGGAATTTAGTGATCTGCATGCCTCGGGCAATCTAGAGCTCGTCTGTATCGGTCGCAAAGCGTGTCAATATTTCCCGAAACGGGGATACAATGTGGTGCAAGAGGTGCCTGGGTTCTTTGATCGACTCGATTTTGCAGAATCAGCCTCCATTATGAAGGATCAAGCGGCTCGGTTTATTTCCGGTGAGGTCGATGCTGTCCATGTGGCCTACAATGAATTTAAATCGGTGATCTCTCAGAACCGAGTAGTGGACACAGTGTTGCCAATTCAACCAGACGCTTTTGAAGGGGAAGACGAAGAGGAACAAGCTACACGTGAGTTTATCATTGAGCCGAGTGCAGAAGTGTTGTTTGATCGTCTATTGCCTAAATACTTGAATATTCAGCTTTGGCGTGCCATTCTTGAATCTAATGCGAGTGAACAGGGAGCTCGGATGGCAGCCATGGACAATGCGACTGAAAATGCAAAAGAGCTTCAACGCACATTGAAATTGAAGTACAACCAAGCACGTCAAAGTGCCATTACAACAGAGATTTCAGAGATTGTCTCAGGTGCCTCGGCGCTTGGCAATGTCTAAAAGGTTTGTCTAAAAAAATCTCGTATCTTTGTGATTCGCTAAACGACAGCGATCCAGTATGGTTTAGGAGGGATGGCAGAGTGGTCGAATGCGGCGGTCTTGAAAACCGTTGAGGCGCAAGTCTCCGGGGGTTCGAATCCCTCTCCCTCCGCCAACCTAGCCATGCACATCGAAGCAACTCTCGCTCCCTGTGTGGCACACAGGCCCAGAGGCCACGACTCTCACTAGCAACGAATCCGCATCACAATCGGGTGCTACACTTACCACGGAGAGTTGATTCCCTGAGGTTTCACCCTTCGTCCATAACCGCTGCTTGGAGCGTGAGTAAAAGGTGACTATCCCCTCGAGCATCGTTTTTTCGTATGCTTCCTGATTCATAAATCCAACCATGAGTACTTTGTGGGTTGCATCATCTTGGATCACAACAGGAAGGAGCCCATCCATTTTGTCGAAGTCAAGTGTCATCGAATTGGAAATCCTTTGGTTTTGAGAAACTGTTTTAAGGTAGGGATTTCAAGCTCACCAAAATGAAAAAGGCTTGCTGCCAACGCTGCGTCGGCCCGTCCCTCATCAAAGACCTCTGCAAAATGCTCTGGGGTCCCCGCCCCGCCTGAAGCAATGATTGGAATAGAGACTTTTTGGCGTAGAGATTGCAAAAAACCGATGTCATATCCCGATTTGGTGCCATCATGATCCATGGATGTGCATAATAGCTCCCCAGCCCCGCGACGCTCTGCTTCCTGGGCCCATTCAAAGGCATCCAATTCGGTCTGAGTGCGTCCTCCATCCACCACGATAGTCCACGAAAAGGCCTCCTCTGGATTCCGCTTGACATCCATGGCGACGACCACACATTGCTCTCCCAATTTATCGGCCAGCTCAGAAATGAGCTCTGGTCGACGTACAGCCGCAGAGTTTACACTTATTTTGTCTGCCCCAGCGTCGAGCAAGCGTTTGGCATCCTCTACACTTTGTATGCCACCGCCCACGGTGAAAGGAATTTGAATCGTCTCGGCGATTCGTGCCACCAACTCTGCTAAGGTTTTACGCCCTTCCACTGTGGCGCTAATATCTAAAAAGACTAGCTCATCCGCACCAGCAAGACTGTATGCTTGAGCCTGCTCCACTGGATCGCCTGCATCTTGAATATCTACAAAGCGAATCCCTTTGACTGTACGTCCATCTTTAATATCAAGGCAGGGGATGATCCGTTTTTTTAGCATAATGTCAGCTGCTGTCGTTGTCTAGTGTCTCGAAACCGACAATTTCCTCAAGAGAAAGATGCCCTTCGTAGTATGCCTTGCCTATCACCACCGCAGCGCATCCAATCGCTTGGCATGACTCTAAATCAGCGATACCAGATATTCCTCCGCTCGCGATGAGGTCGAGCCCATCACCTCGAAACTGAGCCAGAAGGCTTTTGTACAGCTCAATTGATGGACCTTGCAACATCCCATCTCGCCCAATATCTGTCACGACCATCCGGCAAACTCCAGCGTCCAAATAGGTACGAATGTGTTCGGTAAGTGTCACATTTGAGGTTTGTGTCCAACCTTTTGTTGCGACATAGCCATCGCGTGCATCGGCACTCAGTAGGATTCGATCTGCACCAATGGTTTCAATCACTTGCTTAACCCACGATGGGTCAGTGACCGCTTTGGAGCCAATACCGACCCAAGAAGCTCCAGCATGAATGGCATCCTCAATGTGCCCGATTTCACTGAGACCCCCACTAAAATCAATGGTTAGAGAGGTTTTCTGGGCAATCTCTTCCAACACGCTCATGTGCTGAACTATTCCCATACGAGCGCCTTCCAAGTCTACAAGATGTAGATGTGTACAGCCTGCATCCTCAAAGGTTTTGGCTAACACCACAGGGTCCTCGGCATAGATCTTTGCCGAATCGTAGGCTCCCTGAGTTAACCGAACAGCTTTACCCTCTTGTAGATCGATAGCTGGAATGCAGATCATCAGTGTAGGTCCAAAAAGTTTTGAAGGATTTTTAGTCCAACATCGCCAGACTTTTCTGGATGAAACTGTACACCAAAGTAGTTGTCATGCCTAATGGCAGCAGCAAACTCCACACCATAGTGACTTACAACATCCGTAGCATCATCCACTTCTGCATAATAGGAGTGGACAAAGTAGACATTATCCTCAAGTGAGATTCCTTTGAACAGTGGACTACGCGGACGAATAGACTCAAAATGATTCCAGCCCATGTGGGGGACAGGCCGAGAGGCATCCTCCTCAAAACGTACCACTTTCGTCGGCACAATACCCAGTCCTGTTGTATGACCTTCCTCTGTATAGGCACACATCAGCTGCATTCCCAAACAGATTCCCAGAAAGGGCGCTTTGATGTCACGAAGAGGTGCTTCAAGTCCCTGGGCTTGTAATGTATCCATTGCAGAGCGTGCATGGCCTACGCCTGGGAAAAGCACACGATCTGCCGATAACAACACTTCCGCATCCGAAGTCAAGGTCGCTTCTACACCTAGACGCTTCAGTGCATTGAGCACAGACCGGGTATTGCCTGCATCATAATCAACCAGAGCAATCACAGAGTCCCTTTGGATGAAGGGGTAACACCTGCTCGACCCGATTTTGCCACCGCTTGTTGAAGGGCTTTGGCAACGGCTTTAAAAACAGCCTCGGCAATGTGGTGATTGTTTTCACCCTTCGCTGTGATATGCAAGGTGCAGCGAGCCTGATCGGCAAACGAGCGAAAGAAATGAGCAAACATTTCCGTAGGGACATCGCCTATCATCTCTCGGTCGAAGGAGACGTTCCATTCAAGATGGGGGCGCCCACTAAAATCAAGCGAAACAGAGGCTTCGGATTCATCCATGGGTACCATAAATCCATACCGTCCAATCCCTTTTTTCTCGCCGAGGGCATCACTGAACGCTTTCCCAAGAGCTAAACCAGTATCCTCAATGGTATGATGCTCATCCACTTGAAGGTCTCCATCCACAGCAAGCTCAATATCTAATCCACCATGAACACACCATTGCTCCAGCATATGATCCAAAAATCCGAGCCCTGTGGAGATGTCATGCTTCCCTGTGCCATCCAGAGCCAACGTTCCTGAGATCTTTGTCTCTTTGGTTTCACGCTCTATCGCTACTTTTCTGGGCTGGCCCAGGACAAAATCAGCGAGCTCATGCCAATCTTCGGTTGTGAGGGCTGCCTTAGGGTGTGACTTGGATTTAGGCGCGATGAAAATCCCTCGACATCCCATGTTCTCGGCAAGCTCAAGATCGCTGACACGATCCCCAACCATAAAAGAACGAGACATGTCAGCCAAGCCATTCATATAATGGGTTACAAGCCCAGTGCCAGGCTTACGAGTCGATTTCCCTTCACGTTCATACGTTGTGTCGATCAACACTTCCCGAAACGTAATCCCTTCCCCCTCCAAAATTTGCATCAGCTTTTCATGATAGGGGTAGAACGTCTCATCTGGAAACTCCTCTGTTCCCAATCCATCTTGATTGCTCACAATCACCAGGTCATAATCCCCTTCCTGCACAATCCTGCGCAATGCAGAGATAGCCCCAGGGAGAATGATGAATTTATCGAGCGCATTAATTTTGCCATCTGGCACTTCAGAAATAATGGTGCCATCACGATCTAAAAAGAGAATAGGTTTAGCCATGGATTAGGTGAGGTTAATGGTTGATTCGTGCACCTCATGTGCACAGTAGATTACATGCACCTCATGTGCATAGAATATTACGGTTTAAAGCGTTTACAAGCATCTAAGAACGAACTGTTTTCATCGGTTGTGCCTAGCGTGACACGCAAGGCATTCGGCACATCTCGACGACGATCTCGAATGACAATCCCATGTTGGGTGAGCCAATCATAAAGCTGGCCAGCAGCCTCGTGCTGAAACAAAATGAAGTTTGCGTCAGACTCAAATACATGTTGCACACCTTGAATCTTGGGGAGATCCTCCAAGAGTCGTCGCTTCTCTGCCAGCGTGAAAGCCACTGTTTTTTGTAAAACAGAAGGATCTTCTAGTGCCTCCAAAGCCAAGGTTTGCACAGGCTCTGCTATAGAGTAGGGGGGCTTTATCTTATCGAACCACGCTACAACGTCGGGGTGCGCAATAGCCCATCCCACGCGCAAGGCTGCTTGACCCCAGGCTTTACTCAGCGTTTGCATGACCACCAGGGTTGGCATGTCTTCCCAGAATAATTCTCGAGCCATAGAAGGTCCGGGGGCATAATCGATGTAGGCTTCATCCAATAACATCATGACCCCTTGCGCTGCAGCTACCTCTGCAAGAGCACGACACTGCTGCAAAGACCATTGGGATCCGGTCGGATTATTCGGTGAGCAGACATACAAGACCCGTATAGACGGATCCTTCCTCATCGTTTCGATCAGGTCTTCAACACGCAGTCCATAGTCGGGCGTCATTAAAGGGATATCTACACACTCAACACCATGAATCGCCGCATTCACAGCCATCATACCATAGGTTGGTGAGCTCAGAAGGATTTTGCTTGAGCCTGGTTCACACGTCAATCGAATGAGTAAATCGATCACTTCATCAGAGCCATGCCCAACAAATACAGCTTGATCTGACACTCCTTTTAACGAGGCAATGCGCTGCCGTAACGCAGATGAAAATGGATCTGGATATCGGCTGTAAGCCCCTTGGTGAGCTCCTCCCCATCCATTTTCATTGGCATCCAACCATACAGAGGCTTGCCCTTCAAACTCTTGGCGAGCATTACGATATGGTTTCAACGAGAGTAAGTGCTGCCGGATTGGGAAGCGTGAACCATCATTCCCTTGCGCGAACCGCTCCTCATCCATCACTTGAGTCCTCCAATGCGTTTAGCCGTTGTTCCATAGCGCGAGCATGGGCATCCAATCCCTCCGCCCGTGCCATTTCGACCACAGCAGGTCCAATCGATTGAACGCCTTGCCGGGTCAAGTGTTGAATGGTCACAGTTTTTTGAAAACTAGACAGTGTGACACCACTATACGCACGGGCATAACCATGTGTGGGCAGGGTGTGGTTGGTGCCAGAGGCATAATCTCCAGCACTCTCAGGACTCCATGCACCTAGAAAGATACTCCCAGCATGTTGGATTTGAGCTGCGATGTCGTCAGCACCTGTCATATTGATAATGAGATGCTCTGGGGCATAGCTATTGGTAAACGCAGCGATATCAGAGGTATTCAGAACAACAATCTTGCTGTGCTCCAGTGCTTTTAGGGCAATATCATGGCGTGGTAGGGTAGCCAGTTGTTCTTGCACCTCTTCTCGGATCTGAGTTGCTTTGTTGACGCCATCGGTAACGATGAGGATTTGTGAATCGGGGCCATGCTCCGCTTGACTCAGTGCATCGGCTGCGACAAAGGCTGCATGGGCTTCGCCGTCTGCAAGAATCATCAATTCACTTGCCCCTGCAGGCATATCAATTGCGACACCGTGACGTTGCGCTTGCCCCTTCGCTTCGGTGACAAATCGGTTTCCGGGGCCAAATATCTTGTCTACTTTGGGTACAGACTCTGTTCCAAAGGTCATGGCCGCAATCGCTTGTGCCCCTCCTAGAGGAAAGACCTGGCTCAATCCCAATCGATGGGCAACTGCCTCAATCCATGGGTGCACCTTCCCATTAGGCTGTGGCGGGGAACACACCACGATGGACTCACAACCGGCAAGGGTAGCGGGGACACCAAGCATGATCAAGGAAGAAAATAGGGGAGCCGAGCCACCTGGAATGTATAGACCTACCCGTTGAATGGGCCTTGTCTCAAGCCTACAATGGACACCAGGAGCCGTTTCCACAACGGTTGGAGTTGTGGCTTGAGCCTTATGGAATGTATGAATGGTGTGGATGGCAGTGTCAATCGAGTGGCGCAGGGCCTCATCGATTTCGGGTTGCCCAACGCGTTGCTTTAGCGTCTCTATGTTTTTGATTGATTCTTGTTGCGTGGACAGTGTGAGTCCATCAATCTCTTGCGTACACTCAATCAATGCTTGGTCACCACCACGTGCAACCCTTTGCATGATCTCCTCCACCCGATGTTGTAGTTCTGTGGAGGTTTCTAGAGAGGGTCTTTTGCATAATGCCGACCATTCTTCTTGCGGAGGAAACTCAAAAATCGGACAAGTAGAGGGTGAAAAACTCACCATAAGGGAGATCGATGAACGAATATTAAGAGTATTATAAAATCATCTTTTCAATAGGACAGACCAAAATGCCTTCTGCACCAAGATCCTTGAGTCGTCCAATTCGCTCCCAAAAATCATCCTCTCGAATCACGCTATGAAGGCTACTCCATCCTTCCTTTGCAAGGGGTAAAATCGTGGGGCTATTCATTCCTGGAAGCTCTTGCATAATTCCTTCAAGAGCTTCGTTTGGGGCATTCAATAAGATGTATTTAAAGTCAGAGGCTCTAAGAACTGACTGAATCCGAAAGACAAGATTCTCCAAATATTTCGCTTTTTGAGGCTCCAAATCTTTGTGCTTCACCAAGACAGCTTCACTTCGCATAATGGTTTCAACCTCCTTGAGACCATTAGACAGTAAGGTGCTCCCCGTGCTTACTATATCACATATACCGTCGGCTAATCCGATGGAGGGAGCAATCTCCACACTCCCATTAATTTTTTCAATCGCAGCTGAGACTCCTTTTTCCTTTAAATACGATTCAACGATGCGTGGATAGGTTGTTGCAATGCGCTTACCCTCAAACCACGTCGTATCTTCGTAAGACTCTTCTCTTCTCACAGCTAAGCTTAGACGGCATCGCCCAAAGCCAAGTTTTTCTACAATCTCAACATCTTTGCCTGATTCCAAGGCTACATTCTCTCCTAAAATCCCAGCATCGGCCACACCGTCTTGAACGGCTTGGGGGATATCATCATCACGAAGGAAGAGCACTTCCATGGGATAATGGCGTGCTTCCGCCTTGAGTGACCCTCCATTAGCTACAGCCACACCACATTGGTTCAGCAGCGCCAACGATTTCTCGCTTAGGCGTCCCCCTTTTTGGATACAAAGACGAAGATTTGACATTAGATAGGTTGAATCACGTTTTTTGGAGCCCACTCATACGAGCAACGATAAAAGTACAAAGGATTTTCACTTGATGCCCATCCAAACACCATTTGGGCAACAAATCGTTGAGTTCTTCGTATTTTTAAAACTTATGAAAAGATTACGAACAGCGTTCACGTGGGGCATTGGCACAATCCTGCTCTTGATGGGGTCACAGGCAATGGGGCAGAGTTCCGCTGTTCTGTCACTTGAGGAATTTATTCAACAGGGGCTTGAGTCAACGTCAACAGTAGATGTTCTGGAAAAAGATGTAGCGCTCAGTCAGTGGGAAGTCCGTAATGCACGCTCACAGCGTATCCTACCTCTAGTTCGACTTGAAACACAACATGGACTCGTGCCTGGGGTGGAATCGAGCTCTTTTCCAGACGGTCAGCTTTATTTAGATCCCTATCTCGATAATGATTGGGAGAATTGGGCACTGTTTACCCGAGCCCAGATTGAAGCGATTCAGCCTCTCTACACTTGGGGAGCCATTCCATCGGCCATCCAAGCGGCTAGATTCAATGCCGAAAGGGTAGAGTTTGAGACAGAGGTCAAATACGCCACTTTTGAGGTGCAGCTCGCTGAAATCTATATTGGCATGCAACTATCCAACTCCTTAATGCTTATTTCAAAGGAAGCTGATGAGTTGATTTCTCAGGCTAATGAAGAGATCCTCAAGCAACGAGAGGATGGTACGTACGATCTCAATGAGTCGGATGTCTTTGAATTTGAAGTCTTTGAGTTGGAATATGAAGGACAACGGGCTCAAGTTGACGCTGTGGCAGAGCAAATGGATCGCCTATGGTCCTTAGCCTTGGATGGTCGTCAGGCTGTAGCCGAAGAATTTATGGGTGTGGACGGTGTGTCATTACCGCCGTTTTCTGAGTTACTGGCTTTGGCTCTAGAACAAAGAGCTGAGCTCAAAGCAGTCGAGGCTGGGCAACGAGCCCTCGAAGCTGGAAAACGAGCTGCTTTGGCCGAGCGTTATCCGACCATTTACCTCGGATTGAGTGCGAGTGGTGCCATCACACCCAATCGACCCAAACAGGATAATCCTTTTATCAATAATAGCACCAATTTTGCCTCTGCGCGGTTTGGTATCGGAGTTTCACAAAATTTAAACTTGCAGTCCCTCCGTCTCAAGGGAGACAAGTTCTCAATACAGCAAGATCAACTTGCAGAAACAGAACAGCTCTTGCGTCAACAAATCCAACTCGATGTTGTACAACGGCTCCAAGAAGCCGAATCAGCCCTTGCTCAGCTACGCTCTCTTAATGCAGCACTCGTTAAAACAAAAGAATGGGTGCGACATGAGCAACTTAATATGGACTATGGGTTTGGGGACGTCAAGAATCTCGTGGATGCATTCAAAAAAGAACTTGAACTAGAAGCCGCTGTGTCTCGTGCCAAGTATGAGTGGAGTATGGCTCGTGTCAGATTGAATCAGGCTCTTGGAATCCCACTTTCGACTACGTATTAATTATGAATCGACTTTCTCATTATTTCTCAAATCTGGCGTTTTCAGCGCTGATAGTAGCTCCCATGCTTCTACAGGCCAATCTTCAGGCACAAACCACGCCAGGAAGTGCGTCTGCTGAGGTGAAGCAATTGTTGGTATCACAACTTGAACAGCGAGACCAGGAGATTAAACAGCTATTGGGCGATGACGGTGATGATAGTGAGGCCATTCAGGGGAAACAACGTGAAGCCCTTGGGCGATTGGTCTTTGATCTGCTGGATGCGGAGGCTTTGGCTGCGTATGCACTTCAGGATACGTTTGACGTGATCTCAGTCGAGGATAGAGAGGAGTTTGTCGACCTTTTTGCTCGCATCCTTCGAGATCAATCCCTTGCCAATCTTGATATCTATAGGGCGGAGATATCCTATGATTCGGTGGCCGTTGCCAATCCAGATCAATTGCGCCCCACGGTAGATTTGACAGACATTACGTATGTTGTGTATACCAAAGCAAGGTTTGAAGATGTTGAAACCCCAGTATTGTACATCATGGCTGAAGGAGGCAAAGAATCGTGGAGAATCTTGGATATGTCGATTGATGACGTGTACACAGCTGAGTCATACCGTCGACAATTTCAGGGGATTATGAGAAAACGTGGATTTCAGCCCTTGCTAGAGAGCTTACGACGACGGACAGACCGAATCTAACCAAATCCAAAGCCATTATGTTACGCTCTTTCTCCACCCAAAAACTGGCCGATGAAGGGTATGTTTATCACTGCTATGGTGAGGAAAAATATCTACGACATGTGGTGGCTAGTGTCTTTACCCTTCGTCGGTACGATACGACGCGACCGATTGCATTGTTTTGTGACGCCTCTCACATCACGATTCTAAAGGAGGCAGGATTTGAATCCCTATTTGATGTTATTGAACCCCTGGCTGAGGCACATGCCTCCATTGTAGGGTTTAAGCATAATACGCACCATTACATGCCATTCACCAAGAACCTCTACCTAGATAGTGACATGGTATGGTGTCGCAAGCCTGATGCCCTGTGGACAGTAGCATCCACCTATGGCTATACGATTACAGGGATGAAGATTGCCGATTCGTTTTTTGGTGGAGCCAAAGATGTGAGTGTCTTGTGGGACGTGCTTTCTCGCAAACGCCAACAAACGATGCGCCGTTTTGGAGTAACCTACTTAAGTCGAGTCCAGAGCGGGATGATTTATGCGAAGGATGGAGCCTTAACCCAGAGGGTCAATCATCTTGCCAGTGAAATGATCAAGCGTCGCCATGAAACTCATTTCACAAGCCGCACCCTTGAGCATGGACGCAGTGAGGAATCGTGTGAGTGGTCTCTGGCATTGGCTATGTCCAAACTCAACCTACCCGTTTACCCTTGGTTACAAGGCCAATCTTCCCCTCAGCTTGATTATATCGGTGATTACACCAAAGCAGATCCCGATTTCCATCATGTGGAGTGTCTGTATTATTCCGATGCATTTGTCTACAGTTTTCGAGGGTTAAAATCGGGGTGGCTGCGCCGATTGTTAACAAGGCTCTATGGGGTGATTCCTGGCAAAGGAGATTATATGTGGGTGACTCCTTTTGTGCTCCATTTTGGATGGATGCACCAAAAACGTCCGTTCTTTGAATTTGCCGATCGGACGTGGATCGAGCTAAAGGGGGCGCTCCAACAGTCCATCAAAGCTACATCTCCTCAAGACTGGATGGTGCCCACACAACCTAGAATACGGCCAACTGGATCGGATACAGCATCCGTGGCTGTCTCAGACTCATGAGACGAGTTGGGCTCATTGCTCCGTTTTTTCCACCATTGCAGCGCGTTGGAGCTCTGCGCCCTGCCCGATGGACAACCCACTTTCCAGAGTTCGGTTGGCAACCATGGGTTGTGACACTTGCCTCACAAGGCGAGCAGGGACACTCAAACAGTCTAGATCCTCGACAGACGTACTCTTTACATCACCTACGATCTCCGAGCGAGAGAAAAGGAGATCCTTCCTTTGGGGGCGTGCGTTCTTGGCTTGATGCTAGGGTGCCATATGATGGTTTCTGGCCAATATTTCGGATGAATGAGCGCCGTATCCTAACATGGCTTCGTGAAGTGGCGGACGTGGACTGTCTAGTCTCTACAGGTGATCCATGGTCGGCACATTGGATAGCGAGCAAAGTAGCCCCAGTGTTGGGTGTCCCTTGGGTGGCTGATTTTCGTGATCCGTGGACGCTGAGTCGGGTTCCACTACGCTATCGATCCAAAAGTGCAATGGCTGCTGATTCACATCGTGAAGCCAGAGTAATCGAAGAGGCAGATGCGCTTACATTTACATCTTACACTGCATGTTCAAGATATCAGAAGGCCTATCCCTTGTATGCATCACGAATGAGTGTGATTCCCAATAGCTCCGGAATCTTGGATGAAGATCCTGATAAGAAGGTCGAGAATCACCCTATCATCGAGCCATCAGACGAGCCATCAGAGATTACACTGCTGTTTTTTGGCACGTTTCGACGGTTATCACCCATTGAACCCTGGATGAATCTCTTTCGACAGATTTCTCAGCTCGCTCAAGAACGATCTGTGAAGTTGCCCAAAGTGAAACTGATATCAGCCCATGCTCCCAGTGGTCCAAGCGAGGAAATTTCTTGGCTTGAGCACGGATCTTTTCCTATAGTAGAGCCTTCTAAAGCAGGTTTGGCACTAAATCAAGCGACCGTGCTATTGTTGTCTACACACCCAGACCGAGATGATATTATCCCAGCAAAATTATGGGATTATCTTGCAGCTTCACCACCTGTTCTGTCATTGGGGTCTTCAGAAGATGTCGGAAACATTCTTGAGGCTACAGGGCGTGGGGTGCAGTTTGATGCCCGACAGGATCTTCAGCAACGTCAGGCCGCACAGTGGTTATTGGAGGTGATATTGGAAGCGAGTCCACCATTGGCACATGACGCTCGAGCGCAAGGTACAGCGTACACTCCATCGATCGCCTCAAAAGCTCCGGTCACTTTGTCGGATGAGTGGAAACAAAGGATCCACCCAAAAACCATGACGTCGACTCTGTGTACGTTACTCGACTCCCTCGTGAATCCTTCATCGACCCATGCCTCGCATGTAGAGTCCGCTAACAGAGGGGAGGATTCATGAGTGCTAAGGGGTCCTTAGAGAAAAAGGCGGGTATTGTTGTGTTCGCTCGTGTTTTGACCACGGTCATTGACTTGGCTCTTGCGATTACCACGATTCAACTCCTTATTAAACAGGATTTTGCCATCATGGGGTATATCCTCATGATTCATGAACTGGCCAGAAATCTAGCAACACTTGGTCTGCCTGAATCGATTTTCTACTTTTTTGAGCGCATAACCCATCGCCAGAAAGCGACGTTTGTTGGACAAACGGTCGCAATGTTATCGATCGCTGGAATGGCTGCCGGAGGCGTAATTTTAGGCGTTTCGAGCCTACTTCCCTCCATTTTAACCGAATGGAATCCAGAGGCGATTGAGCAGCTCCAGGAGGTCTTGCCATGGCTTGCTCTGGTTGTGTTGCTTGAAATCCCTACGTGGCCAGTCTCAAATATTTTGCTTGCATTAGACCACCAAAAAGACGCTGCATGGTATGAAACGCTCACTTCCGCCATTCTTTTTGTGGCCATCGTGACGCCAATTCTTCTTGGTTTTGGTGTGTTGGGTGCTGTTTATGGCATGGTTGGCTATGCAGCACTACGTGCATTAGGATCAGTCGTATGGGTCTTGGCTCGCCTTACTCAAATCCAAGCCCAAGATGTGGATGTGTCCCAAACTCAAGAATCGAAGGATGTTGAACCCGCGCCGGTTTCCCTCATGGAGCAATTGCGATTTTCATTACCACTAGGGCTCAGCTCTTATGTCAACAAGCTAAATCGCAACATTGACAAGGTCGTGGTCTCTGTACTGTTGCCTGTCTTTGCACTAGCTGATTACACGTTAGGTGCTCAGGAAGTCCCCATCATCCGGGTGATCCCTTTTGCGATTGGTTCTGTTCTGATTTCACGTTTTGTGGCTTATCAGCTCGAAGGGAAGAAGCAGGAGCTGTTAGATTTATGGTATAGAGGCGTAGAGAAGGTCTCTTTGCTCGTGTTACCCCTTGGGGTATTGTCAATTGTGATTGCTCCAGATCTCATTGCGTGGATTGCCTCGAGTGACCAGGCGGATTATAGTGGTGCAGTATTACCTTTTCAGATCTATAATGCGATTCTCCTGCTTCGAGTAACCCATTATGGTAGTTTATTGCAGGCTTTTGGAGACTCCAAGGGTGTTCTTCGAATGAGTCTTCAATTGGTGGCTCTAAACCTTGTGTTATCCATCCCAGCGACTCTTGCATTTGGCATTGTTGGAACAGCGGCTTCCACATTACTCGCAAATATTGTGAATTGGTGGCTTTATTTGAGACGAATTGGTCGTCATCTCGATCTGCCTGCGCACAAAGTGCTACCATTTGGACGATATACATCCATACTAGGGATCAGCTTAGGTATTGGCGCCATCATGATGGCCATCCAACAATGGGGATTTCCAGGGATGAACGCACCCTTGCGTTTGTTGACGATCATCGCACTATTCTTGCCAACCTACTGGTTTGTAGGCTCCTGGACTCAAGTCATAAAGCAAGACGACAGAGAACAGTTTAGACGATGGGTATCGCTCACGTTTTTCCGCTCCTCCTAAGAAGTGTGATGTCTATGAATCACGATGTCTATGAGGCGTGATTTCTGTGTAGAATCGCAATTCCTTTGTCTGTACGTCTCCATTCAACGGTTGCATCAGGGAGAATATCCATCCATGCATGTATAAACGCTGTCTCATCCTTGCGATGTGTGTCATGCAATACGATCACAGCTTGATCTGAGAGCTTCTCTGCCAAAACAGGCACAGCTGGGTACCGAACCCAAGGGGTAACCTTCTCTGGAGGGCCATCGACAACCAATAGATCAATCGACTCTGGAAGTGTTAGGTCTCTGAGTTGATACCATGTGGATTGACACCCATTAGGCCCAATCGAGGGTTGAGATTCCAGGGCTGCATCCAACACTGTAATGTGTGCATCAAGTCCATGGAGTGACACATCGCGACGTGTCTTTTGAGCATACTCTGTATCATGATCGATGGAGATGAGATGTCCCTGCTCCGCTTGTTGTTCCAGCATATACCCCATAATCAAACTTGAGCATCCACTTCCCAATTCCACAATGGTTTTGGGGCGATGGCTAATCATTTGATGAATAAGCTCCAAAGCTAGTTCCGGTGTTCCTGCCCACTGCGTCATGGGTGGAAGAGGTGCTCTTGGTGCGATTAAGTGAATGATTTGCGCGTAGGCTTGTTGCTTTCCTTGTTGGATTTCTTGTCGTTTTTCCAACGAACGGTAGACGTGAAGCAAGGTGATTAGGATGATCAAAATACCCGCTTCAAGAACACCCATGAGCGCCCCTGCCCATATCGGATAGCCAAACCACAACGCTATCGCTGCTCCAGCCGCTGCAAAAAGGGATACGATGATAAGCGCCCACCACAGTAGGGGATGGTCATCATGTTTGATCTGTAGCTGCTTTAAGGCGTGTAGCATAGTCTTATGATTTTAGGGTGGAGCCATCTGAACTGGATGGGCTCATTCTAGATTTTTGTTGCAGAGTTGTGAGCCATTCCACCCAGGGAAATCCCGTGAGAATGAGTTGCATCACAAAGGCCACAAAGACAATGTTCATCGTCCACGTGATCCCAAAATGCATCCCAATAGTTACCAAAATTACCCAGGGACGCAATCGCCGAAACCACATCAACACGCCAATAGCTTCAGTTACCCAGCCAATGAATAGGCTAAGTGTTCCAACCCACGCCGAATTCAAAATAGCGGATTGCAACACGTTAGGCGACCATGCACCTGTCATGGATGCGTAGTCAATGGCTTTCTCATGAATCCATAACACTAAATGTTGCCCATCGATCCACGTGATTCCAGTACCCACAAGCTTACTAACAGCTGCGGATGTGTATCCTAGTCCAACAAAAAACCACAGAAACCCCCACGTAAACCGTACTTGGGCCACAGGATCTTTGTGGGTTGCAAAGCCTACACCCAGTGCAAGCAGCGCGAAACCAAGTAGATTAGAACTATGGGGGATTTCTCCTTGGGAGAACCGAACCACATATTGTAGGTGTAATGCAAGGATTGCAATCAAATAGCCCCATCGCGACAGCCGAGTGATGCTCAAGGCAATACCAAGGGTTACCACGGACGCAATGATCATGGAGGGGAGGCCAAACAGGGAGGCCACAGGAATGTAGTTGGCGAGTCCGAGTTCTAGCACCACGACGGAGCTTTTAAAGGTATAGAAGCCCCAAGTCCAAGCGTAAGCGATGGCCCAAGCTGCTACAAAAAGCTCAAATAATCGGAAATGCACCCATGCACCGGAGCGAACAGCCTTACTCTCTGAACAAATCGGTTGGTCTTCAAAAAGGGATTGCTCGAGGTCCTTTACCCACTGTTTCATTCGATTCATGGGTTATCCTCCAGAGGGTACAAATTGGGAGAAAGGACAACGGTGTCTGCAGTCAGGGCGACCATAGGTTCACCTTGAACGCTCACAGTCCCTTCATCCATACGCCCACGTACTTTAAGGACGAGCCACGCCGTGCCTTGTTCGGGTCTGTCGGGGAACATTTTGGCGATTCCTGATACAACCTCAGGCGTCCACCGCTCTGTTTTACCGACATAATTCGAAAAATCGATTTTATCAATACTCCTCTCGTCTAATGAAATAGCCTGTAACTCGTGAATATTGATATCTAATGGCTCCCAAAGCATCGCAGATGGGTCCGAGTAGGAATCAACTAGGGGTACCGCCACAACCATCGCTCTTGACCATGGTTGACCCGCTTTCGAAAACATGGGAAAAATGCTAAAGGGCCAAAATTCCCCAAGATGCGACCCTACTAGGAGAAGGTTGAGCAAGAATATCCTCCACATCCACTTCGTTCTTGGACGTGAATCTTGTGGCTTCGAATCTATACCATCTTGTGTGTCTTTTAAGTTGTCTGCCATCATAGAGGTGGATTCATGGAGAGAATATTACTCACGGATCAGTTGAATTGACGTAATTTGGAAACGAAGAGATAGCAAAATGTGTATCATTATAACTGTGAAAAATACCAAACTTCCCATAATTCTGAGCTCTTTTGGTCTCTTTGTCGCGCTCATGATGGCGCCAAGCGCAAGAGCTCAGACGATTGAGGAGCATAGCTCTACGCCACTAAAAGAAACAGCTCAAGGTGTCTTGCTCGAGAATTTTGAATCCGATGAGCCTGGAAGTTTGCCTGATGCATGGCTAAATCGCGATGGAGACGCGATTCCAGCAACCTATTCTGGCAAGGACCGCCAAGAGTATCAATATGAGATTGTAGAGGAAGAGGGTAATCGATTCCTTCGCTATATGGGCTCCAATGCCAAACACCTCAATTTCCCACTGAGAAATCGTCCAAACCTTGACCTTACAGAGACACCCATTTTGCGATGGCGATGGCGAGCGCATGAATTACCCAATGGGGCTAATGAGCGTGACGATAAGCTCAATGACACTGCGGCGTCGGTCTACGTTGTCTATGAAATGGGAATAGTGCTGATTCAGCGTGTTCCAAAAAGCGTACGATTTACGTGGAGCTCTTCCGTTCGAGTGGGAGAGGGTTTCGACAAGCTCTATGGGAATCAATGGATTTTTGTGCAAGAATCGGGAGGCGACTCTCTAGGTGAGTGGATTACCGAAGAAGTGGATCTTGAAGCGTTGTACAAAACACTTTTTGGCGACAAGGTGCCCAAAAAGCCCTTAGCTCTACTTATCTTAAGCGATGCCAACAGCACACAAACGTCTGCCGCTGCAGATTACGATGACTTTGAACTAATCCGTCGTGAAGAGGCTAATAACCCTTTTCAGTAGGCTATGAGAATCCACAACCTCGCGCTCCCACTCTTGCGAGCGATTTTAGACGCACCGCTTCGCGCCATGATCCTTGTTGGACTTGTCGCTGCGTTGGCAGGGTGGTATGCAACTGACTTACGAGTGGATACGGATTTAGCAAATCTCTTACCCGAGGGGCATCCAAGTGTCGTGGCACTGAATGAGCTTAAGGAGACTGTAGGGGGGGAGACCCCGCTTCAGGTGGCGATAAAATCACCCGATTTCGATCAAAATGTCACCTTTGCCGATGCTTTTATTGAACAAGTTTTGCAACTCAAAGATCCCCGTAATGACCAAGGGCTCATCTCCAGGGTTGATTTTCGAAGGGATACCAGGGTGTTGGAAAACAATTTTTTGTACGTCGCGACGGAGGATGAGTTAGAAACACTCCTAGACATGCTTGATGAGGAAATCCAGCAAGCAAAAGAAGAAGCCAATCCCTTTTTTATTGATTTTTTCGATGATTTCGACGACGAATCAGAAGATGAACTAGCAGATGGCGGTGCGACTAGCGACGACGCAAGCACGAACACAACCAATAGGTCCCAAGACGACGTCGACGAGCTTGAGGATTTCCAGGAACTCTATGACGAACTCATTCCAAGTGAATATCCGACCAACGAAGATAGTACACTACTTGTATTGGAGCTCTACCCAACCGTGTCGAAGAGCGATCTAAACGGTCTTGAAATACTCTTTGTCTCTGTCGATGAGGTGATTGGACAAATGCTCGCCAATCCAGACTACGCTACACTGGAGGTTCAGTCTGGTGGGCGGCTCAAACGTCATCTCAATGAATTAGAATCGGTCACCAGCGATGTCTTACGCAGCTTTGCCTCAGGTATTTCAGCCGTTATTGTCTTGGTGATGCTCTATTTCTTTAATAAGACACTCTCTGCTAGACGACGTTCGGGATTGTTAGGCAAAGGTGCTGGCGCGCGCTCTTGGTCCGTATTGATCCAGCTTCTTCGCTCCCCTGTAGCGGTGTTGATCATTGGGGGGCCTCTTGTATTAAGTCTGTTGATGACCTTTGGACTAGCTCATCTCTTTTTGGAGACTCTCAATACGATGACAGCCGTATTGTTTGTGATCTTGTTTGGACTTGGTATTGATTACGGGATACATTTTTATGCGAGATATATTGAGCTTCGGTCAACCGGGACCTTGACCAAAGAAGCCATCATTCAAACGTTTTCTACCACCGGTGGCGCCATCACCGCAAGCGCTCTAACCACGGCATTTGCCCTGTTTGTTTTGGTGATCGCAGATTTTCGAGGGTTCTCAGAATTTGGGCTCATTTCAGGAAGCGGCATTCTATTTGCGCTCCTCATGATGATGTTTTTATTGCCAGCATTTCTTGTGGTCTTTGAACGCCTAGGATGGGTCTTTAGTACATCATCGCTTGCGGAAGACCGCGTGGGTGAACAACGCATTATCATACGCTCCGACCGGTTGGGACGTCCTTCTTGGATCGCTATTTCGACGTTAGTGGTAGGCACATTGTTAGCTCTTTTGGTCATCTCTCAATCATCCAATCTTCGTTTTGAGTACGATTTTGGAAAATTAGAGCCTGAATTCCCTGAATATCGAGCGTTTCGGACCTTTGCCTCGGGTGTGGATGAGGATCGACGAAGAAACCCTGCCTACATCTTGGCATCGTCACATGAAGATGTATTTGCCATTGTGGACTCGTTGCGTTCTAGGCGTCAGGCAAATCCACAAACCATGATTGGAGACGTTGAGGCACTATCAGAGCGTTTTCCCCATAATGAAGCCGCGGTGGAGCGGAAATTATCCCTTATTAGCGAGGTACGTGAACGTCTTCAGGATCCATTTCTACGAGATCGACAAGATGAGAACCTAGACCTGCTACGACAAGGATCTCAAACCACCGAAGCTCTGCAAGACGTAGATTTACCTGATTTTCTGAAGACACGATTCATGACCCAAGAGGGTGAGCTTGGAAAGTTTGTGATTGTCTACCCAGCCTCTTCGATTGCCGATGGCCGCAAATCCATCGCCTTCAAGGATGAAATTGGTGAGGTAGCCTTGCCAGGGGGGCGTACATATTATGCTGCAAGCACCTCCGTTGTGGCTGCACAAATGTTAGACCTTATGCGCGAAGAGTCACCTACGATGGTGATTGCGACCTTCATTCTCGTCTTCATCTTTATGTCGATTTCTCTTCGTTCGGTGGTCTGGGCGTCCATCGCGGCTTTACCCCTCTTGGTTGGCCTCGTATTCCTATTTGGGTGGATGCTTGTGTTCAATATCCAATTCAATTTTTATAATCTCGTGGTGTTGCCTGCCATTCTTGGGATTGGATGCGATAATGGCATCCATGTGGTATCTAGGTATCGCGAAGAGGGGCGAGGTTCATTACGCTGGGTTCTCCGATCGACGGGTCAGCATATCACGATTGGCTCATTTACGACAATGATGGGCTTTGGTGGGCTGTTGTTTACCCTTCATCCAGGACTTCAGTCCATTGGGATTCTTGCGTTTCTTGGCGTTGGAATGGCGTTATTTGTCGCATTAACCTATCTCCCCGCACTCCTTTCGGTCCTTGAATCACAGCGGTGGTTTGTGGAGCGGTTTAATCTCTCCAGTACGTCGCCGTAAATAGGATAAGGAGTGTAAATAGCTCCAGTCGACCAATCACCATCATCAGCAACAGAACCCACTTTCCAAGAATGGGGACGCCTGCATAGCTATCCATGGGCCCGAAATCACCTATGGCTGGCCCAACACTCCCAAGAGAAGCGATGCTTGCACCGACTGCTGACATAAAATCATACCCTAAAGCGGACATAATGAGTGCCCCTAACCCAAACAGTGCTAGGTAAAAAACGACAAAACTTAAGACTGTCCGCTGCGTCTCATTATCGACAACTTTTTGCCCGAGACGGACGGGCGTCACAACATTGGGATGCAGGATGCGACGAAATTCATTCTTCGCATTTTCTAGCAATACCATAATCCTAAACACTTTGATTCCACCGGAGGTTGAGCCTGCACTTCCCCCAATAAAAAACAGCAAAAACAAAAGGAATAGCCCAAAGGAGTTCCAAAGCTCATAATCATCTGTGGCAAATCCAGTGGTTGTGAGAATGGACACGACTTGAAAGGCCCCATATTGGAATGCGTCTCCTATGGAATATCCATTTTTGATCCACAGTGATAGCGATACAAATGTAATGGCTAGAAATGTAATGAGTGCATAAAATCGCAGTTCTGCGTGCTCAAAAACGGACTTCAAATCACCGCGAAACAAGCGCATGTGCAACACAAAATTGACTCCGCCCAAAAACATAAAGACCGTCGTTAGTATATCTACATAGGAGCTTGCAAACGCACCAACCGAAGCATTTTTGGTCGAAAAACCACCTGTGGCCAAGGTAGACATGGCATGGTTTAAAGCATCAAAGCCGCCCACTGATGGATGAGCCCACAGTAGTCCGAAATGCACAGCAGTCATGGCCACATAAATCCCCCAAAGTTGTTTTGCTGTGTCTTGCACACGAGGGGTAATACGATCACTCATCATCATCGAAGATTCTGCCGAGAAGAGCTTCATGCCACCAAGATTCAACAACGGCAAGATGGCAATCGATAAGACAATGATTCCCATACCTCCCAACCAATGACTCAGCGACCGCCAAAACAACAAACTCTTTGGCACATCTTCAATGGCTGGATTTTGAATACCTGCAGCGGTTTCACCCCCAAGAATCGTAGCCCCAGTCGTGGTAAAGCCACTGGCCGTCTCAAACACCGCATCGGTGTAGTTTTGTAGGGTGCCAGACAGAGTAAATGGAAGTGCGCCAAAAAGGGAGAGTAAAATATAAATCAGGCTTACAACCATAAGCCCTTCTCGTAAATTTAAGTCCCTTGAAATAGGCTCATAATCTTCCTGGGTTTCTAAATCCTGTTGCTCACGATCATGCTGGCGCTTCCCAAGTCGATCCTGGCGGTCAGGGTTGGTGAAAAGCCAAACTACACCGGAGACCCCTGCTGTGATTCCCGCGCTGGCAAGATAGGCCCACCAAATCTCCTCCCCATAGAGTAAAGACACGAGAAGGGGAAGACATAGCGCAAAACTCAAAAGCCCTACCAAGAGGCTCAATACCCAAAGGACTTTACGAATGTGGATGAGTTGACGAGTCATTACCCTTGAAATAGATCGGTCAAGCGATCTAAATAGCTTGCTTGCGCAAACAGCATGACACGATCGCCCGCCTTCATAATGGAATTTCCCGTCACAATCTCAGCATCGCCCGCCTCACCACTCCAAATGGCTCCCACAACGGCACCCCCTGGGAAGCTCACCTTCTTAATGGCCTTGCCATCGACCTTGCTTCCAGGTGACACCTCCATCTCGATAACGTCGGCGGTAATCCCATGCAACGATGTGATCGACTTCACGTTTCCACCCCGGATGTGGCGATGGATTTCATTGGACGCCGCGAGCTTGGTATTGACTGCTGCATCCAATCCAATCGTTTGGCTGATAGGGATGTATTCTTTCTTGGAGATCAAGGCAACGGTTTTGCTCACACCCAAGTGCTTTGCCATCAGGCATGAGATAATGTTAGATTCTTCGTCGTCGGTCACAGCCAAGAACGCATCCATATCTCCGATTCCTTCAATCGCAAGGATATCAGGATTGGTAGGTTCTCCAAACAACACCCGCACATTAGGGAATCGGTTGGCCAATTCGTTGGCACGATCCTTATTTGGCTCAAGAAGCTTGATATTCCAATCGCGCTTTGAAAGTTCTGGATCTGAGGTAATTTTCTGGATAATCATCTCCCCAACACCTGATCCACCTGCAATGAGCACATCATCAATATTGGTTTCTTTCCGGCCCGTAGTCTCGATGAGCTTAGGAATGTCATCCTTGCGAGCTAGTGCAAAAAGTTGATCATCTTTCAGGAGTTTATGATCCCCTTTGGCCATGAGAGTGTTGCCTTTTCGATTTAGCGCAATCACGTTAAAGTCAATTTCGGGGTGATGCTCATCAAACCATCGAATTGTTTGACCAATAACAGGAGCATCAGCTGGAAGGCGAATACCAATCACTTGCAACGAACCATCAGCGATCTCCACGATGTCGCTAGCAACGGTTCGTTTGAGTAACATCACGATTTCATTGGCCGCCTCTTCCTCAGGGTGAATTTTGACATCCATGCCAAGGTCAGATGCTTCAAGAGGACAATCTCCTCCTGATAATTCCATCTCCCGTATGCGACCAATCACCTTAGGACAGCCCATTTTTTTGGCTGCCATGGAGGCAATCATATTTACGCCATCGTCACTTGTGACCGCAATCATAATGTCAGCAGTGGCTACCCCTGCTTCGCGTAGCTTCGAGGAGGACGTGGCATTTCCTTCGACAAGTCGTACATTGAGCTCCCGTGCCAATTTCTTGGCATCGTCATCCCGCTCGATGATGGTAACATCATGCTTTTCAGCGGTTAACACTTTGGCGAGGTCTAACCCGATTTCACCTGCGCCTGCGATTACAATCTTCAAAAAGAAAGGGTTTATTTCGGGATGGTTAAAATTAACAAGGTTTACACTGAGCAACAAGGTTTTATCATGTTGGCTATCTTATGTAAAAACAAGAAGTTATTGCCATGAGTTTAGAAAAAGATCAATGGATTGTCCTGCGAAAGGTTGATTATGGTGAATCTGGGGTGATCGCTACGGTCTTTTCACGTGCCCACGGACGTATGGCAGTGATGGCCAATGGGGCTAGAAAGCCCAAAAGTCCCTATACGGGCCTTTTTGATCCTGGTTGCATGGTTGAAGGTGTTGCCTACGTGAAACCTTCTAGAGGGGTCCAAACGGCAAAGGAAGCCTCTACTTGGGTGGATACCTATGCATTACGCTCCAAGATGGAGGGATTGGCGTTGGTGTCTAGCGTGATGGAATTGGTAGGGCAACTTATCCACGATGGAGAGCAAAATGAGACGCTGTTTGATACAACTGCCAGATATGTGCAATGGCTTACACAACAATCTTCATTGAAAGGATTATTTCACTCCTTTGCAGCGTATCAGTGTCGCGTGGCGGATGTTTTAGGCTTTGGAATCCAACCCATGGAACCAGAACAGTGGCAAGAGTACAAAGACTTGGGTAGCACACAGTCCCTTTATCTAACCATTGAAGACGGTTCGCTCTCATCTCAAGCCATGGGGGTGAGTTCCCTCTCCTTGACTCCTTTTGAGGCGTCATTCATCCAGTCTGTTGCCCAAGGAAAAGGGGGAGCAGCGTTAGAAGACTCCTCCCATACACCTTCGCAATGGATGCAACTAATTCAACACTTGGATCGTTATCTAGGATATCATGTGGGAGGGCTCAAACCACGAAAGTCAGATGCATTGTGGTTTTTTGAGTCGTAAAGCGTAGGTTTGCCTTAAGGACGATCAACTCTCACTCATCAACAGCTGCTGAAGTCACATACATATGTCAATACGCACCTTTATTTTATGGATCACGAGCATCATTTTGGCCGGTGCGGTTGGCGCGCTTCTTGTGTTGAACCTCACCCCCGTGGTGATGGATGCACGTCTTGCCTCAGAGACTAGACCTGATGTTGTGCGCATTACCGAGATTCGTGTGGCGGAACCAAGCACATCTTCTGGTTCATCTAAGGGCACCTCAGCACAACCATCCTCTGAGAATACATTGAACGAAACATCGCTCAGAGCAGATGCGATTCCTTCCCTTGAGTCGATGGGGATGACGTTTCAGGCCATCTCTTCGGAGCTAACCCCATCTGTGGTATCTGTTGAAGCTATGGTTGAAGTCGATTTTTTTGGATCGCGTCGCCTGCAGGAGGAATGGTTCAGAGACAGGGAACAGGAGCGTGAGCGACCCAATGAGTTAGATGATCAACAGCGGGAGGATGGGGACAGCCAACAGGATGGCGGGCGGACTGACAGCCAACAAGAAAACCAAGCCCCTGAATCGTCTGAAGAGCCACGCAGGTCGTATCGCCATCCCAAAGTAAGTGCCATGGGCAGTGGAGTGGTGCTGAGTCAAGACGGTTTCATCCTAACCAACGCCCATGTCATTGATGGTGCCAGTCAAGGCGATGTCCGTGTGACACTGGCCGATAATCGTGAATATGATGCGGTCATCGTTGGGACCGATCCTAGCACTGATATCGCAGTTTTAAAAATTCAGGCCAAAGATTTGAGCGCCGTCACGGTTGGAGATTCTGATGGTGTGGCCGTCGGAGATTGGGTCTTGGCCATCGGAAACCCATTTCGGTTGCGCTCAACGGTGACAGCTGGTATCGTCAGTGCTCTGAGTCGCCAAGTTGAAATTATTGAGGATGCCCTGAGTATCGAGAGTTTTATTCAAACCGATGCAGCAATCAACACAGGAAATAGTGGTGGCGCATTGGTGAATCTTCGTGGTGAACTTGTCGGTATTAATACCGCTATTGCAAGTCGAAGTGGTAGCTATCAGGGATATGGATTCGCTGTGCCGAGCAATTTAGCACTCAAAGTTGCAACAGATATTATCGAACTGGGTGAGGCTCAGCGGGGATTGCTTGGGGTCACGATTGCCTCGGTCAACAATGCGATTGCACAAGAGCTAGCGTTGGAAGAGGTTGCAGGGGTTCTTGTTGTGGGTGTAGTTGAGACAAGCGATGCCTATAACCACCTCCAAACTGAAGATGTGATTGTGGCGGTCAATGACGTGAGCGTTCGCGAAAGCAATCAACTTCAAGAACGGATTGCTTTGCACCGACCTGGTGAGACGGTCCAATTAACGCTTCTGCGTAATGGACAACGCATTCAACGGTCTGTGACGCTGATGGGCTCAGAGGCGCTCCGTTAGTTTTGACCCGCTTGCCCTAGCCCGCTAGTCTTGACCCACTTGCCCTAGCCCGCTAGTCAACCCCCGCGAGTCAAAATCGGGATGAGAGCGGTACTTACTCCATCCCTTTGACGATCTCTTCCCCAAATTCAGAGCATTTCAGCAGCGTCGCACCCTCCATGAGGCGTTCAAAATCATAGGTCACACGCTTGTTGCTAATCGCTTTTTCGAGCCCTTTCTCCACCAAATCTGCAGCTTCTCCCCATCCAAGATGACGCAGCATCATGACTGCAGAAAGAATCAACGATCCTGGATTCACCTTGTCTTGACCCGTGTATTTTGGAGCGGTACCGTGTGTGGCTTCAAACACCGCGATTCCATTCTCATAATGCACATTGGCCCCAGGCGCAATCCCAATTCCTCCAACACAAGCAGCAAGCGCGTCTGAGATGTAGTCTCCATTAAGATTCATCGTTGCAATCACGTCATACTCGGCTGGACGCGTGAGGATTTGCTGCAAAAATGCATCGGCAATCACATCCTTGATAATGATGCCATTAGGTAGCTCACACCATGGCCCACCATCAATTTCTTTGGCGCCAAACTCTCGTTTCGCTAGCTCATACCCCCAATTCTTGAAGCTCCCTTCGGTGAATTTCATGATATTGCCTTTGTGGACAAGCGTGACACTCTTGCGGCCTTGGTCGATGGCATAATTGATGGCTGATCGGACCAACCGCTCGGTCCCTTCGATGGAGATAGGCTTAATACCCAAAGAGGAGCTTTCAGGGAAGCGGATTTTGTCCACACCCATCTCTTTTGTGAGGAAGTCACGAAGCTTGGCGTTCTCCTCAGTACCAGTTTGGTACTCAATACCGGCATAAATATCCTCTGTATTTTCGCGGAAAATCACCATATCGGTAAGCTCGGGCTGACGTACCGGGCTTGGGGTGCCGGCGTAATACTTCACAGGTCGCACACATGCATAGAGATCCAACTTCTGACGTATCGCCACATTAATGGAGCGAATTCCACCCCCAACTGGTGTGGTCAAGGGGCCTTTGATCCCTACCTTGTAGGTTTCCAATGCCTTGAGCGTATCCTCTGGAAGCCACTCATTTTCGCCATAGATTCCAAGCGCTTTTTCACCAGCATACACCTCAAACCACTCAATTCCTTTCTCTCCGTTGTACGCCTTTTCTACAGCGGTATCCACAACATGTTTCATTGTCGGGGTAATATCAATCCCAATTCCATCGCCTTCAATAAAAGGGATAATTGGATGATTCCCTGGGGTCAGCGTGCCATCTTCGGCTACATCTATAAGGTTTCCTTGGGTGGGTGCAGTCAACTTTTCAAAGCTCATGGGAATGGATCATTTAAGTCGTAATTGTGGACAATTACGGGGTAGATTTCTAATTGTCTTTGGAGGCTAAAAGTACAAAATCATTCTGAAACCTTTATCTTCCATTCGAGGTTTTAAAGTCGTTCATCTATCCATCTGATTCACATGTTATCCCCAATATTTGGCAAAACCAGACAACCCCGTTCGTTTGATCTGCCTACACGATATTATGACCCCAAGGAAGAAGAGCGTAAAAAACGCTCCATCAAGATTGATACCGTTCGACGACGCAAGGGTTCACAGGGCTTAAGAGTCTTAACCATGGTGGGTTTGCTGGTCCTTGTGCTTTGGATTCTCACATCGTAGGGATGATGCACGCCCTCCAACCCATTTGACTGTTTAAAGATAAAGCGCATTATCAACTCCGCAGATGCACTCATTACCAAGATGTCCCCAGAATTGGCGAATAAAATCGCTGCAGGGGAGGTGGTGCAACGCCCTGCATCTGTCGTAAAAGAACTACTGGATAATGCGGTCGATGCGGGTGCCACGCGCATTGTCGTTCGATTGGACGCTGCAGGCAAAGAGCGAATTCAGGTAGAAGACAACGGTTGTGGAATGTCCCCCGTGGATTTGCAGCTTTGCCTTGAAGCACACGCGACCTCAAAAATCAAGGCGGTTGAGGATTTACAGTCCATTTCGACACTTGGGTTTAGAGGGGAGGCCATGGCGTCTATTGCATCGGTATCACACATGGAGGTGCGGAGTCAGCGACTTGGTGATGAGATAGGACATCGGTTGGTGGTTCATGGTGGGCAGCAAAAGACACTTGAACCTACCGCGGTGGAACCAGGCACGAGAGTGCAAGTGGACCAGCTATTTTACAATGTCCCTGCTCGTAAACGGTTTTTGCGCACCGATGCAACAGAGCTCAAAAATGCGTTGCAGGTCGTCCAACAAACAGCATTGGCCCATCCTGAAGTTCATATAGAGTGTTTTGCCAATGGTGAGCCGGTCTATCAACTCCCCGCCGTTGAATCCTATGTCGATCGAGCGGTTGCCTTGTTTGGGTCTTCGTTTCGTGCAAGCCTCATTCCCGTCCACGAAGAAGCGGGATTACTTCGGGTCAAAGGGTTGATATCAGATCCTAAATTGACGAAGAAAACCAGAGGGGATCAGTTCTTTTTTGTCAATCGACGCCCTATTCAGCACAAAATTTTGATGTATCACGTGCTCAAGGTGTATGAGCCCTGGACGCAAGGGCGTGAATTCCCGTTTTTTGCTCTCTTTCTAGAAATGAACCCGGAAGATGTTGACGTGAATGTGCACCCTGCGAAGCTTGAGGTCAAATTTAGTGATGAGCGGAGCGCACAACGCCTAGTTGCTTCTGTGGTCCGCAAGACGTTAAACCAAGCCTTAGGTGTGCCCAATATGAATCCCCAGGAGTGGCAGGGTGAGCAGGGCGAAGAGGGTCTTGAGGCCGGGTCTTCGTTTGGCGGTGGGTCTTTATCGGGTGGTGGTCCCTCACCTGGCGATGGTTTCTCATCGTCCAATCCCATGGCCAATTTTGAAAAAGGGCTCCAGTCATTTGGTTACTCAACATTAAAAGGGGGTGCAGGTAAAGCGATTACGGACACAGTGTATGGCACCCATGAACCTCAGCAGGGCCAAACGGTTGCAGCCCTCGATTCAAACGTCAAGAATTTTTGGCAACTCCATCGTCAGTACATCCTTAGTCATACTCGATCAGGATTGTGCATGATTGACCAGTATCTGGCTCACCGACGCATTTTATTTGACCGGGCCATGGAAGACTCTGAACGAGCCTTGCCATCGTCACAACAGTTATTGTTTGCACAAACCATTGAGTTGTCAGCCTCAGACTTTGAACTGGTGAAAGAGCTGGAGTCTGAATTGGTTCGGATGGGATTTTCGGTAGATCTATTGTCGGGTCGATCGGTTATGCTGAGTGGTGTGCCTGCCGATTTAACGCAAGGCGGAGAGAAGTCGATCTTGCAGGAAGTTCTGGACCAGTTCCGAGAGCTTGACCATAAAAAGGGATTCTCACGGATTGAAAAAGTGGCTATGGCCTATGCGGTGCATGCCGCTATCCCTAGAGGTAAATTGCTCACCATGAAGGAGATGGAAGCGCTAATGGATCAACTTTTTGCATGCCAAGACCCATGGCACGATCCATTGGGACGTCAAATTGTGCAAATGTGGTCTATGGAAGACCTCTCGAGTTATTTTTCGTGAGGTTTGCCAGGATAATTTTGCCCGGATAATTATGACTAGGTGATTTTCCTCGATTAGTCCAGCCCCCCGTAGGCCGTCTGCCTATGCCAAGATAGAAAAGATCACCACGAAGTGACTTGCACTCCCAGCCAGGACAAAAAGGTGCCAAATCGCATGGGCATAGCGGAACTTCTTGTCCATGACATAAAAAACGACTCCACCTGTGTAAAAGATGCCTCCCAATAGCAACCAAAAAAGGCCATTATGAGGCAGATCTGCAAGCAGAGATCCACTGTAGGTCACGATGGCATACGACATGGCAAAATACATGAGAATGGCCAAGATGCGCTGACGCTTCCCTGGAAGTAACTCGATAATGATCCCCGCAATGGCGAGTGTCCATACGACAGCAAAAATAGGCCACCCCACAGACTGCTCAATTTCGACGAGCAAAAAGGGGGTATAACTCCCAGCGATCAGCATGTAGATCGCGATGTGATCGAGTTTTTGGAAGATCTTTTTGGCGATCCCTGTAGAGGCATGATACAAGGTTGACGTTGTATACAGCGCGATTAATGAGCTTACATAGAGTATGGCACTGAGGATTTTCCATAATGCACCATCGATCACCGTTGCCCAAATCAACATACCTCCAACCAGAACAGCTGCTACAAGCCCCACCATGTGGGTCAAACTGTTGAAGCGCTCAGACGTGTGTGTGGGCTGATTTTTATTGGAGAACATCGCACTCAAAAGGGTCAGTCAAACAGGGTTAACGTGACAGATTCTTTGTCAGTATCCTAGGATTGTGCCTGGATGCAAAATACAGCAGGTTGATTGGAGAAAGAAGAGATTTCTTGAGCAGACCAATGCTCCATGGGTTGAGAGAGTATTCGCTCTTCTGACATGGTTAAAGAAGCGGCCACACATAAGCGAGTCGATCCTTTGCACACCGCTTTACAATCCAAGAGCATAGCTTCGGTGCGATGGGGGGTCTCGATAAACAGTTGAGTTGAGGAGTCTTTGGACGATGCTGCCTCTAAGTCTTGAAGGGCTCGTTTACGCGCTGATGAATCGATAGGGAGATATCCATGGAATGTAAAAGATTGCCCATTCATCCCAGAAGCCATAAGCGCCATCAATATGGATGAAGGGCCAACCAAGGGAACCACATGGATGCCTTTGTCATGCGCCATGCGTACCAAGGTTGCACCTGGGTCTGCCACCGCGGGTGCCCCTGCTTCTGAGAAATACCCTACATCGCCATGATTGAATAGGTCCATCAAAGAGAAGATCTCCTCAGGTGGCGTCTTTTTGTTTAGAATGCGATGGGTGCGTTGATAGTCTGGTGTGGGATGCTGTACCCATTGAAGGAACCCTTGGGCCATCGCTTGTGACTCTACCACGAACTGCTGGATGGAACGGATCGTTGAAAGGGTTGATTCAGGCAGCCCATGATGCTCTACACCTTTGGCTAAGGGTGTGGGAATGAGATACAGTGTGGCCATATCTCAGGCTTCCTTGAATTCTAAGATTTCCTCCTTTCGACGAGCAAAAAAGGTACCGCCAACGGCAATCACCACAACTGCAAGCAAGGATAGTCCCATCATCGCAAGATTGGAGTAGATGACCCGTTTGTGCAGATCATACGTCGTGGTCATGACAATCGATTTGGCTGATCCGGGATTATATCGAATGGCCACGACTTCAGATTCAAGGACATCCGCTGCCAATTGAACCGACAGGGTGAGTCGCTCACGAACCACCTCTCCAGAGGCAGGGGTAAACCGTAAATCAACATAGCCATTGGTCTGAGCAGCAATTTGCTTAATGTCGACTTCTTCAATCACGGCGATTAAGCTTTCCCCTTCATTATAGGTTTGATTCATCCCATTTAGAATCCAGAGTTGGTGTCCAATCATCACCACAAAGTAGAGGGGGAGGAGCCAGAGGAGATACGCTAATTTTTTCACGGTAGTGGGTGTACTGAAGCGTTAGGGTGAATCTGCAAGCCTAATGGCACGCTTTGTAGTTGCAATCAGGGCTGGATCGTAAGATAAGCGTTGTTGATAGTCTTGTTGCATGTGATTCGCAGACAAATGGAACCAAAAAGCTACAGGCAATCGGTCAAAAAGGACCACTTGTACGGTCGTATCACCCGTATATCCACTCGTGCCGATATCGTAACCACCCAAAAACCCCATTCGGCTATCATATTGTGCACCATACCAGGCAAAATCACGTGTTGTTTGACTCTGATTCATGGGCCAGTCTAACCATGCCATCACCTGTTCAGCTACGGGGTCTTGGTCAGCCTCTCGACGTAGTAGCGACTCAAGCGCCTGCTCCATCTCGCTGGCTGTGCTTAACGGAAAGAGCGCCAAGGCATCACGCTCTTGCATAAAGGTGATTCCTAGACGTTGATCTTGAAGTGTTTCGCGCCAACGTTGTTCTGCCTCTCTTGATGGGGCATGATAGGCTTTTGATAGCTCCCACATCCATTGATGGCCTGCTTGCCTAGCACCTCGTTGGGTAAACATCGAATCAGCGACCAAGCCTGTCACGTCAAACGTATCGGCCTCAGCGTCGAGCACGCCATAAGCCATGGCAAGATAGATCCCCGAAAATGGAATTGGAGCCTCTGTATGCGCCCAGCCAAAGGACTCTCGCCAACGGTCATGGTACCCTTGCAACGACTCTTGCCCTATGGTGTGGATCAAGGCATCAGCCAGTGCGAGATCGCCCATTTCGGGTAATAATTCTGCCGCTTTGTCCAGCTTGACAACAAGTTCTCCATCTTCTTCACGAATTCCAGGATCCGATCCAACACGGGCACGAAGAGCATCCTCTAAAGCGACGTGGTCCTGTTCGCTCACTCCAGGAATTTGATAGGAAGTGATGTCTTGCCAACGGAGTTCTTGGTCAGCGCTCAAGGATCCTTGTTCGATTTCTTCTGCTAAAGCCATCAGTATCCACAAACTGGATAACATCCCAATGGGTCGAGGGGTTTCGGCGTTCAACGCCAACGTTGAATCTTGCCCAACGACCTGACTCACTAGCGAGACAGGCGTAGGTTGCTTACGAATGTATTCCGTTAATCCCTGCAGTGAATAGGTGTCTTCCACCCACTCAGATCCTTCTGCCATCCCTTCGCGATTAGAGAAAAGCGTTTGATAGGCGTCACGGTTAATCCATACGATACTCCCAAGAAGAATCACTGCAAATGTGATGAAAATGAGAATAAATTTTAGGATACGGATCATACGTAGGGAAGGTGACTAGTTATTCAAGAGCACTTGAATTCAAGGCCTTTTATTTTTAAAGCTTGTTTGTTCAAGAGGCTTGTAAGCTCACGACGTTGGATAAGGTAACGAAATCTCACCCTCGAATCGTTTGCCCGCTGGACCTTGAAGAGTACAAGCCACAAAGGTTTGCTCGCCCGTCCGCTTTGCCCCAACGTGCAACTCTCCTCCATCGGTGTACATGTTGATCGATTCGACGTTTGAAGCACCTTCAAAAGGTTGAGTAGACCACCAAGCTAAAGCGCTCGCTACCACACCCGTTCCACAAGATTTCGTTAGCGCCTCGACACCTCGCTCAAACGTGCGAACGAATCGCCCATCCCCATAAGCCAAACACTCACTGGCGTTGGTACCCTTCGGTTGAAAGATCTCATGCTGACGTAGCGCCTCAAGTTCATGATACGACGCAGGCTGGCAGACTACCACGTGTTCGGTTCCAGTAAAGACCTGAAACACCTCGCCTAGGTGCGCTAGTGGTTCCACAGGACCAAGATGTTGGACCATAATCTCGCCAGGAAAGGTCAGTGCAATCATGGAGTCATTGCCCTCAATATTGCCGTGACCATCACTCTGGCTATTATCTTGACCCGCGCTGCTAATCCCTTTGGATTCTAAGTGATGAACGGGATAATGAACCCCATGCACATCAATGGCTCGAGCCTCCGGATGCAACGCGGCAAAACATCGCCCACCGTTGCCACACATCCCAGCATCACTTCCATCTGGATTCAAAAATCCCATGAAAGGGACTTCATCCGTACCACCCTCTCTTGTCCAAAGCACACCATCCGCCCCTATACCTGTGTGGCGATCACACAAAAGCGGTGCCCACTCTCGAAGTCTCTGCACCCCACCATCCTTTTGATTCGACAGTGCCTCTGGCAGTGAAGGTAGATATACAAAGTCGTTTCCTGTAGCCTCGACTTTCCAAAAAGGGATCGTTATACGACTCATCCTGCCGCTGGATAATGTTTCCATGGTTCATGGCGAGCAATGATGGGGTCTTCACCTCGCATGAGTGCGGCATATCGGAAGGAGATAACCGGAAGGATCAGCTTCATCTGCACATTTTGCATTAACCATGGTTTAACCTCACTCACCACCTCAATCATCTCTTCTAAACGGGCGTCCCGGAGCGCCTTAATAAAATCAACCATCACTTTGCCATGATCTTGGTGAAGAATCAATGCTGTATCGCCTGTTTCACGCAAAAGAAGCAAGTCACGAAGCATCCATTCTAACGACCCAAGCCAAGCGATTTGCTGCTCTAGGGAATACCCTTGGGACACATGCTGGATCAATGAACTCAAAGCCGCAGCATCCATCGTGTAGGAAGCGCGTAGAAACTGAAGTAGCTCTTCTTTGCTCGATCGAAAGGCATCCACATCCATCGCTCTAGCGAGCCCCACCTGCCCATTGCTCAACTGAGCCGCTAGCTGAGCATCTTCCCGACCGCGCCCCTCAGCGACTAGAGCCTCTATGATCTCCTGTTGTGTGCATGGCTTGAGCCTCAAAACTTGACATCGAGACAAGATGGTTGGCATTAAGGTGTCAGTAGATGGCGTGGTAAGCAAGAATAAGACATCCTTGGGAGGCTCTTCAAGGAGTTTCAAAAACGCATTTGCTGACTCAGCTCTCATTGTGTGAATATCGTGGAGCACCACAATTAAGCGATTCGCTGTATTGGGACGTAATACAGTCACAGGCTTGATTTGCTCTCGGTACTGTCCAATTGAATAAAATGAGCGCAAATTTGATCTCTCTTGGTCCTTGGAGTCTCCTTGCACGGGTGCCCCCTCGTGGTCAAATACGTAGGGGTCTTGATGCAATTTCTCAAGACGTTCTTTTCGAGCTCCATCGCTGAACGAGGTAGGCTCTGGCAGAAAGACATGAATATCAGGGTGATGAAACCAAGAGCGCTGTCCCCCTTGAATAGCTTCCGCAAACGCTAACGCAAGGGCTAATGTGCCAGTCCCTCTTGCGCCAGCAAATAGGTACGCATGGCCAAGACGTCCAGACGCTAGGATTGACCGACACTGTTCACGCAGGGTCGACTGCCCCACAAGGTGAGGATGATCAAGGGGAGAATGGGGTTGGGGGGAAGAATCAAACATCTCCATTATGTCGAGGTTTCTTTAAACAAGGACTCAAAAAACATGATGCCCAGTGTGATATTGACTCCACAAAATCCAACAAGAGCGGCGACATCATTCCACGATGATGCCAAAGTGCCAGACGAAAATACCGCTGTGGTAACCCGCGAAAGGATCATAATGAGAGGAACCAACAGGGGAATGGAAATCACAGAAAATAACGCTCCCCGTTTATCGGATTGAGCCATCATCGCTGAGGTGATGGTTGTGACTCCAGCTAAGCCGAGGGATCCACCGAGGATTAAAATCATAAACGCACCCCAATGAGCAATCGCAGAGTTAATTAACAATACATACAACAGACTAAATAAGGTGATTAAACTGCCCAGAACCGCCACATTAAACAAAAACTTACCCCCATAAATGGCTAATGGGTGTCCATGCAGGAGTAACAATGGAAGGGTTTGCTGATCGCGTTCGTGGAGAAAGAGCCGTTGACTTGCTGTGAGACTGGCAAATAGGAGCACAATCCACAACAGACCACTTTGTGGAGTGGGGTCTAGGTTCTGTGCCCTAAGTGTATACAGGATAAGCAACAAACTCGTTGCCGTGAAGGCAAGAACCGTTGGCAGGATCGCCGCGGAACGGGCTTCCTGTTGAATGTCTTTACGAAGAATGGCCCAAAGTGCTCTCAAACAGACTCAAAAAAAGCGTTTTAAATGATGGTTAAGTATACAAAAATGTGGCTTGATCTGGGCTCTGAGATTTGGACAAGCGTGACGTCTGTCGTACTATTGTGATGCTATGAGCCTACTTGATCTTCTTTCGCCAGACTTCATTGTGATGCACCCAAAGGTGAGTTCTAAAAAAGAACTATTTGAGCAACTACTCGAGGCTTTGAAGCCTCAATGCACATCCGAAGCTCAGTTTGACGCGGCACGTGAAGCGGTTTGGGCGCGCGAGAACGTAATGAGTACAGCGGTTGGCTTTGGATTTGCACTGCCCCATGGCAAAACCCACGAAGTATCCCAACACATGGGTGTATTTGGCGTGCTTGCGGAGCCACTCGATTATGATGGAGACAAGAAGGAGCAGGTTCAGCTCGTGTTTTTACTTGTCGGGCCCAAGCAAGAGAGCGCAAATCATATTAAATTGTTGAGTCAGGTGTCCAAACTGATGAACAAAGAGGTATTACGCCAGGAAATTTTACGAGCTTCTACAGCTCAAGAGGTGTATGGGCTTTTAAAAGAACAACTGGCTCCTTCGAGTTAAAGGATGTGACTTGGGCAACATTGTTGAATGACCATAGTGTCACCATTGCCAAGGGGGGCATTGGTGACTCACCACTCCAAATCTAAAATCATCGACCATGGCCTCTCAAGCAAAACTTATTGACGGACGCAAGGTTTCAGAGATCATCCGAGCAGAAGTACGTGAAGATGTCCAAGCGATGGTCGAAGCGGGTCAGCGTAGACCTTTTTTGGAAGTGGTCCAGGTTGGCTCAGATCCTGCCTCAACGGTGTACATTGGCGCCAAAACGCGCGCTTGTGAGGATGTAGGAATTGGCACACATACCACAAGGCTTCAAGACACGGTATCGGCCCAAGAGCTTAAAGACGAAATCCGACGCCTGAATGAGGACGATGAAGTGGATGGAATCTTGGTGCAGCTCCCATTGCCTAGTCATCTCTCGGCTATGGACGTGATAGAAACGATCGATCATCGCAAAGACGTGGATGGATTTCACCCGATGAATGTGGGTCGATTAGCCATTGGACAACCCACGTTTCGCTCATGTACACCTGCAGGTATTTTTGAACTCTTGCGCCATTATAGCATTCCTGTAAAAGGAAAGCATGCCGTGGTAGTCGGAGCGAGTAATATTGTGGGATCCCCAGCCGCCATCATGTTTTCGCGAGAAAGTGATTCGGGTAAAGCCACCACAACGATTTGTCACAAATACACGCAAGATTTGACCAAATACACGATATCTGCGGACATTCTTGTTGTGGCTGCAGGTGTTCCAGGATTAATAAGAGGTGAGATGGTCAAAGAAGGTGTTGTGGTCATTGACGTGGGCATGACTCGTGTCGCCGACGAAACAACCGAGAAAGGATACCGTCTTGCGGGGGATGTAGATCAAGAGAGTGTCACCGAAAAAGCGAGTTGGATTACCCCGGTCCCAGGTGGTGTAGGTCCCATGACAGTGGCCATGCTGATGAAAAACACCTTGCTCGCCGCCAAAAAATCGGTCTATCCAGCATAAAGCATTGCTTTGCTAACAGGTTTCGTGAGTCTCTAGCGATCTTTTAGCAGCGCTCTGGCTTCTTTTCGGGCTAGTTTGCCTAATGCTGTGCGGGGAATCGTTTTGCCTTCTGGTAAGATAATCCACTCTTTTGGGCGTTCATAAGAGTGTAAGGCTTCCTGTTTTTTTATCCATGTGTCCAGAGCAACTGGGTGAAGGGCAGCCTGAAGGGCCGACTCGTCCGTAGTAGGATTTGGCTCCACGATAGCTACCACTCGTTGTCCCCACTCTGGGTCGTCAACCCCAAGCACAATGACCGCCTCGATAGTTGGATGTTGCGCAATGGCTTGCTCAAGTCGTAGTGGGGAGATGTTGTTACCACCCGATAAAATGAGGTCATCACGCCGTGCCTCGATGATCCAACGACCCTGTTGATCCATTCTGCCGAGATCACCTGTGTCGAACCATGAGTTTGATGATGGTTTTGCCGAGGATGGTTGCCCCGATGATGTAGTTTTCGATAATGCACTTCCCGATGATGCACCTCCCGATGAAGCAGCCCCAATCTGTGTGCCTCGAAGATGCAGGGTTCCATTTTGAAGCATAATCTCTGTATCCCCAAAGGGCTTACCAATGCATTGTGGCTCGGCAGGCGTGTCAGAAAGACGATGGGCAGCAATCATCGCAAAGGTTTCGGTCATTCCATAGCTCTGGTAAATCGGTAACTCATGAGCAAGTGCCTGTTCGGCGACTTCGAGTGGAAGGGGGCCACCTCCCAACAAGATTGCGTCCAGGGTAGAAAGTCGCTCAACACTGTCTGAATGTTTCAAAAGTCGTTGAAGCTGTGTCGCCACAAGCGAGATCCCTTTGAGTGGAACATACGTCAGGAGCTCTTGGATGGCCTCGACGGAGGTGTCTTTGGCAAAGGCAACGCCTCCTCCTGTAGAGAGCGCTCTAGCAAGAATCGACACTCCACCTACATGATGCAAAGGGAGAGCATGGCCCCAATACTCTCCGGCTGCGGTATGAAAAGGTGTGGGAAGGTTGCGAACCGCATGATCTATCTGACTTGCCACGATCTCCACCGTTTTTGGTTTCCCCGTGGTACCAGAGGTTTCCAAGGTAATCATCACGGGGTCCAAAGGTGAACGGCCACCTGAGGGAGGCCCCGATAGATTCTTTCGTGTCTCTGTTGTCTTAGATTCTGTTGCCTTAGATATCGAGAAGGGGATTCCTGCCAATAGGTGCGTACTAGCGAGAATGGCCTGCTCTTTAGTTCTATCTGTTAATGGTAAGGAGATGGGCACGGCAAGAGGTCTTGAGCGTACCTTGTGAGCAAGCGATGAAGAGTTTTTTAAAAGTTCAGCGTAGGAATACGTGTGAACCACGCCAGAGTCCACCCATGCCAGAAATGGGGCATCTGGGGGATATGCATCCAGATGGATAGGCCAAGAGAAGGGGATGCGCTCACTCATAAGACTCCCTAGGTCAACGTGGTTTTGGAGTAGCAGACCACAGGCTTGACGGGAAGCTTCTCGAAGGTTGTCTGTAATTTCCCTCCAAATGGCTCAAGATCTATCTCAAAAAGGTGACCAGTATCGAGGCCGTGCGTATACGTAGTGCTACCATGTGATAGAGCCAAATCAGTCGCTAATGCACGACCTATCGATGATTCCATTAACGTAGAGATCACCACAGGAACGCCTACTTTTTGAGCCTGTTCAATCAGGGTGATCGACTCATGCCTCGTGCCAAATAGAGCGGGCTTCAGCACACAAACAGCCCCCTTTAAACTCTCAAGACCTTCGTTGAGCTCAAAGTTCTCCTGCCGCCTGCGTGGTTGCAGGAACTCATCAAACCCAAGCTTGATCGGGCTTTGCTCTATCAAGGTGCGAGCTTCTTGTGGGGTGCGTACCACCATTGGATCCTCCATGTATTGAAGTGCATCAAATTGGTGTTTTTTGCACCATGCTTCCACTTCATAAAGCCATTCTAGTGAGCCTTTTTCATTCACATCCAACACCCATCGTGAGTCCGGATGTTGCTGGTGGTGCGCTCTTAGAGTATTGAGTAAAGGCTCCCATGAGTCTGGATGAACTTTCACCTTGAAGGCGTTTTTTTCCGCGCATTCACCTGCGAGCGCATGGGCTTCATCGCCAGGGGGCAGGAGTGTGTGTACATCTAGATGTTGGATGCCTCCCTGTTTCTGTGCGTTAGCCAGAGTGTTTGACCTAATCATTCCAGAGATTCCCCATTGGAGGCTTTTGGCCCACGCTAATGGGATCGATGCTTCCGCTTTTTTGGGTACATCAAAGGGAATCCATGTCTCAATCCATTGTGCTACCTCGGGTAATTGTGCCATTACATCTTCAATCGACTCTTCTGAAAAAGGTGGTAAAGGAGCAAATTCAGCCACCCATGAGCGCTCCTCCAGCGTGGCAGTGAGTAGAAGCAGGTCTCTCGATGAAGTAGAGATTTTTGCCGTCTTATGCCATTGTTTGTAGGGCAAGCAAAGTCTCCACACTGTAACAGAAGGGGATGTCATTGCACGGGTAGATTCGAATGAAATTGCAGTCACAGTATAGTTGTGGCGAACAGGGAAAGGCTGACAACAAGCCCGTATATCATTAAGACGAGTGCAGATTGTTTAAGCGTTCCATTCAGCAGAGCCTTGTCTTGGTGTGTCCAAATCTGGTGAAGAGGTCTCACCGTGAAAGGGAGTACACCCAGAATCATTAGCGTCCACCATGCTTCAAAGCCACTGGCTACAAAGAGCCATGCATGCACAGCGAGGGCCAAGCCAATCATGAACGTGTATTCAGCTTTTAGAAATCGCTCACCTAGCAACACACCTAAGGTGCGCTTGTGTGCTTTACGGTCCGTATGAATATCACGTAGGTTATTGGCAACCAATATATTAATGCATAATGCGCCTGTAGAAGATCCCAGCCAAAAGGCGGTCTCTGACCAAATTTGCAGATGAGCATAGGTCGTTCCCATCACAGCAATCACCCCAAAAAAGAGCCATACAAAAAGGTCTCCAAGCCCATTATAGGCTAATGGAAAAGGCCCACCGGTATAAATAATGCCAAAAAACAGTGAGGCGAGACCAATCCATAAAATGGGTGTCCCTGCAATCCAAACCAGGCCAAGACCCGAAGCAAACGCTAGAATCATGGCGATGACTGTTGCCCATGCCATTTGCGTTGGGGAGATCGCCCCAGAAGTTGTGGGCCGTTCAAAGCCGATGCGGTCGGCATCTGCGCCTGTTTTGGCATCAAAATAATCGTTGGCAAAATTGGTGCCAATTTGAATGAGACTTGCACTCAAGACAGCCAACCCAAACACAAGCCAAGAAAATCCACCTTCATAGAACGCAATGGCACTGCCAATACACACTGGAGTCCATGCAGCGGATAAGGTTTGAGGGCGAGCGGCTTGGACCCAGGACGCTAGGGATGAGGAATCATTTATGGACATGGTCAAAAATACGGAAGTTATCCACAAACGATGATTACGAAGAAAATCAGGTTCTTAATTGATTCGGCATAATCGTTTAGGTCATTCTTTGTCAACATTGGCATAAAGCCTAAATAAATAAACTATAAGAATTATAAAACTAAATAATTAACTGTGGATAACGCTATATGAATTAATAAAAATTGTTGAAAGTCTCAAAACACTTTACTTTTGTACCTAATTGTTACCCACTCACTTATAAAACTCTGTTTCCATGGCTCCTGCTGCTCGTCGTTACGATACCCTCGCCGCCGCAAAATCAACTGTTCCAAGTCAAGGGATGGTCGACCAAGCAATGTCAATCACCGATATTTTTGGTCAAAATACCCTTACGCTTGACACACTGAAGGCTCGCATGCCAAAAAGCACATGGAAAAAGCTACAGAAAACTGTTCAGGAGGGTGAAAAGCTAGATGCAGAGGTGGCGGATGCGGCTGCCATTGCCATGAAAGATTGGGCCACTGAGAAAGGGGCCACTCACTTTACACACTGGTTTCAACCCTTGACTGGGTCCACAGCAGAGAAACATGACTCGTTTATTACGCCGAACCAAGGAGGAGGCGCGATTTCGGAATTTTCAGGGAAGGATCTCATTCAAGGAGAGCCTGACGCGTCCTCGTTTCCAAGTGGCGGTCTTAGAGCAACTTTTGAGGCAAGAGGGTATACCGCTTGGGATCCAACGTCACCTGTCTTCATTATTGAGAATCCCAATGGATCCTACTTGTGCATCCCAACGGCATTCGCCTCGTGGAAGGGGGAAGCGTTGGATCACAAAACACCATTGCTACGCTCTGTCGAAGCCTTGAATAAATCGGCCAAACGTGCACTCAAGTTATTTGGCGTAGAGGCGGTACGTGTCACATCTACCGTTGGGTGTGAGCAAGAATATTTCTTGATCGACCAGGAGTTTTTCTACCGCCGCCCCGATTTGATGACCTCTGGCAGAACCCTTGTTGGGGCCAAACCTCCACGAGGGCAGGAGCTAGATGACCATTATTTCGGGTCTATCCCTGACCGAGTCTTGAGCTTCATGTTGGACGCGGAACGTGAGCTCTACAAATTGGGGATCCCGGTGAAAACACGTCACAATGAAGTGGCCCCGTCTCAGTACGAGATTGCCCCCATTTTTGAGCAGTGTAATGTGGCAGCTGACCATCAACAGCTCATGATGATTACGCTGCGTCGCGTAGCCAAAAAATATGGCCTTGAGTGTGTGCTTCACGAAAAACCGTTTGATGGAATCAACGGTAGTGGAAAACATACCAACTGGTCCATCTCAACGGAAGGTGGGGTAAATCTGCTGGAGCCTGGGGAGACCCCGCATCAGAACCTACAATTTTTGTTCTTCTTTACAGCAGTCTTGCATGGTGTGTATCATCATCAAGACTTGTTGCGAGCATCGATAGCCACGGCAGCAAACGATCACCGCTTGGGCGCAAACGAAGCTCCACCGGCGATCATCTCAGCCTATATCGGTGAGCAGCTCGAAGATGTGGTGCATCAGTTACTCAATGGGGGACTCAAAGACTCAATGAAGAGCGGCTTGTTAGGATTGGGTACGCCCGTTCTACCAACGCTACCAAAGCATGCTGGGGACCGTAATCGTACATCGCCTTTCGCGTTTACAGGTAATAAGTTTGAATTCCGAGCAGTAGGATCTAGTCAATCAGTGAGCTTCCCGATCGTGGTTCTAAACACAGCAGTTGCTGAAGGGATTGATGTGTTGAGTGAGAGGCTAGAAAAAGAACTCAAAAAATCGAAGCTTGAGACAGCTCTCGGAAAGATTCTAAGGAAGACTCTCAAAGAAATCGAGAGCATCATATTTAACGGCGATGGCTATTCAGATGAATGGCAAGTGGAGGCAGAGAAGCGAGGTCTTCTCAATATGAAGACCACAGCAGATGCACTCCCTGTATTGGCCGACAAGAAGAACTCTAAGTTATTTAGTACCTACAAGGTATTGAATAAGAGAGAGTTAGATTCCCGCTTGGAGATTCTGGCTGAGCAATACAACACCACCATTACCATTGAAGTCGACACCACAGAATCCATAGCAAAAACGATGGTCTATCCAGCAGCGACACGGTACCTGCGAAATTTAGCCCAAGCTGCGGAAGAGGTTAAAGAGCATGGATTGGAGCCAACAGGTACATTAGATATGCTCAAAACGGTCAATAATGGAGTGAATGCTCTTGGCGAGGCGCTAGATGGACTACGCAAAGCCCAGGAAAAAGTACCTCACAGCAATGTCCTCAAGACTGCGAAATACATGCAAACCGATGTAATTCCTGCGATGAATGCGGTGCGTGACGCGGTGGATTTTCTCGAGCGGTATGTCAGTGACGAGCTATGGCCACTGCCCGTGTATCGTGAGATGTTGTTTGTGAAGTAGGGTACCCACCTCCACCTACAACGGCCTCCAAGGGAAGCGACGGTAATCGGGCTTTCGCTTCTCCTTAAAGGCATCTCGCCCTTCAACGGCCTCATCCTGAGCATAGGCAAGACGTGTTGCCTCGCCGGAGAATACTTGCTGCCCCACCATTCCATCATCCACGGCATTAAAGGCAAACTTGAGCATCCTAATCGATGTTGGACTCTTCGAGAGGATTTCGCGAGCCCATTCAATAGCGGTCTGCTCTAGCTCAGCATGAGGTACAGATGCATTCACCATGCCCATCTCAACGGCCTCATCGGCTGAGTAGGTACGGCCCAAAAAGAAGATTTCACGAGCACGCTTTTGACCCACTTGGCGAGCAAGCAACGCCGATCCATAACCGCCATCGAAACTTGCAACATCTGCATCTGTCTGTTTAAAACGGGCATGTTCCTTGCTAGCTAGTGTCAAATCGCATACCACATGGAGGCTATGCCCTCCACCGGCTGCCCATCCAGGCACCACAGCGATCACAACTTTGGGCATGAATCGAATATGACGTTGCACGTCCAAAATATTGAGTCGATACACGCCATCATCGCCCTCATATCCATGCTCTCCACGCACCGTCTGATCTCCACCTGTGCAGAATGACCAGGCCCCTTTGGCGCTAGGTCCTTCTCCTGTTAGCAACACGACCCCAATGGTGGCATCATCCCGCGCATCTATGAGCGCTTGTTCAAGTTCGTGGACGGTTTTTGGCCGAAATGCGTTTAATACTTCTGGGCGGTTAAAGGCAATCCTAGCCACACCTTCGGCTTTGGCATAGGTAATTTCTTCAAAGGAACCCTGAGCGACCCAATGAATGGGTTTGCCAGCTTCAGAAGGTTTCATGCGGTGTTCTGTACTCATGTGTATCGTGTTCCATCGGTTTGAATGTCAACCACAGTTACTCCCCCCACATTCGCATCACCTTGAGTGGATGTCAAAAGACGACTCAAAGTAGCGGGTAGTGATGCTAACTCACTTCTCTCTCGAATGCCAACATACTCTACCGCATCAAACGCGTGAGCGAACGCCTCAAGACTGACCGATTGTGGTGTGGTAAAATAGGTTTTGAGCACATCAGCATCTTGTTGTGCTATTGGTAAGTTATCAAAAATCTTCCCACCTCCATTGTTGATCACCACAATCACGAGGGGATAAGAAGTGATGCGCGCAGAAAGCAGGGCCGTCATGTCATGGAGCATCGTTAAGTCACCAACCAAACAGACAAGGGGATTGTGTAATCCCAAACTTAGTCCCATAGCAGTTGAGAGATTACCATCAATTCCAGCGACTCCTCTTTGTGCGATGACCCATGGATGTTTTGACGCGGGTTGCATAGCAGTAACATCCCGAGGAATCATAGAATTACCCACCATCACGGGAATATCGTGAGGTACGGCCTCTAACACATGGTGAATGGCTTCTGAATCCATAGGCAATCCAGAAGCATCAGCCTCGAGAGCGTGCGCTTCAAGACGTTGGCTCAGTGCAGAAGTTACGGTGTAATTCTCGGCTTCCCATTGGTGATACCAGTCCGTGTCGAGGGACTCAAGCCAAGCATGCAACGAGGTGGGTAGGGTCTTTTCCTGCTCCTCTTCGTGGCCAAGTATCCATGAGGTGAGTGTCGCAAATGAGACTCCCTTGATAGACTCTGCGTCAAAACCAAAAGGCTCGCGAATCTCCCCATTCCACGAACATTGGATCAAGCGAATCCCTTGCACTTGGCACCATTCCATCCACGCTAATAGAGCGGGGGAATAAGGAGATCGATCACACCAAAGAATCGAACTTGGGCTCCATCGAGGTGGTTTTGCTGAGCAACCATACATGACGCTGCTTTGATTTACAGTGCTAGGATTCACACTGCTAGAACTCACAGAAATCACCTGTCGCGCCCCAGTTTCGCAAAGGGTGGGTATTTGACTTGCCAGCGTACTCAAAGCTTGGGACAACAGTTCATCTTCATGGAATCCCTGCACAGGACCCAAAACCAGAACAGGACGCACCCCAGCGAAACTCGTAAAAGACTTCGATTCATGCACTTGGAATCCTTGAGAGGGCGCGCCAAGACTCAACACATTGATCGGGATAGTTGGCTCAATAGATAGCCCACTTGAGTCCACAAAATCATGAACTCTTGAGGTCCAAGAGGTCGGCTCAAACGGTTTATCAAACCCCATATTTACATGTACAGGGCCTTGTTTCTCGACCGATACCCTATGGGCTTCACGCCCAGCCTCGAAACCCTTATCAAATCCTAGTGGCTGTGTAATATCAAAAGAAGCCACGGAAGCTGAGCCAAACATCCCCACTTGATCAATGGTTTGTGACGCACCTTTCCCTCTAAGTCTGGGTGGTCGATCTGCCGTGAGTACGATCATAGGAATCCTGGATTCTATGGCTTCCCACATGGGAGCATAGGCGTGCGCAGTCGCGGTACCACTCGTGCATAAAAACGCTGCAGGGGTGCCATTTTTGGAGAGTCCAAGCGCCATGAAAGCAGCACTCCGTTCGTCGAGAACCACGGTAGTTTGAAGCCCGGGAGTTTTTTCCAAGGCAAGAACCATGGGCGTTGAGCGTGATCCAGGACTGACCACCACATGGGTCAAGCCTATACGTACAAGTGATTCAGCAAAACCACGACACCAATCAAACTGAGCATCAGCCCATCGTTGTGTTTCGGGCACGACGGCTTGCACAGTTGACGTATTAGGCGTGAGCGACATCTTGTGCGGCTTCAATAAAAGGAGCCAGCTTCACGTAGGTCTCTTCCCATTCCTGTTCTGGAATGGACCCTTCAACCAATCCACAACCTGCATAGACTGTAAGCTTATCCTTCATATGGGAGGCACTTCTGATAGATACCGCCATGTCTGCATCCCCTTGTTCCGACACCCAGCCTACTATTCCCGCATACCACCCCCTGTTTTGTGGCTCAATCTGTTCGATTACACCAAGAGCGTCACGTTTTGGATAACCTCCTACAGCTGGGGTAGGATGAAGTTGCTCGATTAATTCAAAGACGGAAGTAGATTGCTCTAGTTCCGCCTCAATAGGTGTATGAAGGTGTTGAACATTTGGAAGTGTCTTCAGAAGCGGCGATGCAGGATAGCGAAACTGCTTACTAAACGGATTCAACACTTCTAGAATTTGACGTTTCACAATATCATGCTCCATGGCATCTTTCTCAGCATGGAGGAGATCTTGGGCCAATACCTGATCTTCAAGTGTGGTTTTCCCTCGACTGCGTGACCCAGCGAGTGCATCTATGTGCAAGTTACGACCTTGGAGACGTAATAATCTCTCCGGCGTTGCCCCAAAAAAACCACTATCTGAAGTGGGCTCAACACAAAAGTGGATACAGTTACGGTACCGTTGATGTAACGATTGTTGCAATTGGGCTCTTTCACCAACTGTGACACCATGCACACTGGCCTGTCTAGCGAGTACAACTTTTTTTAGCGGGCTCTGTTGAATGGCGTCGATGGCTCGTTGAAAACGTGATATCCAGATCTCTTTGGTTTGAGAAGCAGCGTTATTGAGACGATGCCCAAGTGTTTCGATATCTGAGATAGGGTAGGATTGAGTATCGACTACATCAGAAGCAGCCCCTTCAGAGTCTATCACGTCATTGAGTCTATCTTGCAAAAACGATTGGGATGATCGGCTCTCAATTGGATGTAGATGATCTAGCCATGACCTCGCTTCCTGAGAAGGAAGGACGAATCGAATATATCCTTTACCCGTTGAATCTGTTCCCAAGAGTAGATGTGGTAGGATAAATTGGGACGATCCAAAAGCACTCCAGGCAGGATCTATATTAAAGTGATGAAAGGCAGCGCCGCCTACAATAAAAGGAACCGCTTGTTGGCGATTAGCTCGCAGGTCGATAAAGTGCGTAGAGGTCTGAAGTATTCGTTCGGCATGCGCCAAATCCTGAAAGCGACGTTCGCCTGTGGCTTTGAGCGCTTGCTGTCTGCCAAGGGCGATAAATTCCTCGCCTTGTGATGTCTGGCTGTCGGGAGCTTTCCACGCAAAACGGGCATTGGTTTGGTCATCAGAGCGAATGTGAAGACGCTGCATAATGGACTCTACATCCCAATCAAGTGTGATCACCGTCCACGTTGAGGAAACGGGTATGGCACTCGCTTGATCTGGTTGTGACGACACTTTCATTGTGCTCAAATTACGCGGTCTGGTCGTGTTACGCATAGGGCATGTTCTAGTAGACTCAACGCCATAATTGACGTGTTATATCTCTATAAACTGTAAAATACGTACAAAAACAGCTATTTTCAATTTAAATTGAAAATACTAGGAGGGTTTTGATACTGGTTTTGGAGTCGATTGTTCAGGCTTTTGAATGCCCAAGTCGCCTGGATCAAAGGTCGCGATGGTAAGAAATAGATCCCATGCCAAATCTGACTTCCCTTTGAACGCGCTCCAGCTAGGGTGACTTTGACGAATCAATCCTAATGCACGATTAGCCATCCGCTGTCTCTCTTCAGCATCTTCTATTCTTGGTAATGCTTGGACTAACAGGTCAAGATTTCGACCGCAATCCACATCCTTTGGGGCCTCTTGTGGTAAAAACATACACGTATTGTAGTAGGGTGTTGTCAGAACACGAGTGTTCGTTTAAGTAGGATACACAGAAATCCTTACTTTGACCACACAAGATTCATTGAAACCATAATTCGACATCTATGGCAGAAGAGCCCAAAAACCCTACACCAGGAAAAAAGAATATTGACATTGAACTCTCAGAGCAAGAGGCGCAAGGAACCTACTCCAACTTGGTAATGATCACCCATTCGTCCTCAGAGTTTGTCCTCGATTTTTTGAGTTTGTTGCCAGGTGTACCCAAAGCCAAAGTCGTTAAACGGATGATCTTGACCCCAGACCATGCAAAACGGTTAGCGTATGCGTTGCAGGAGAATGTCCATCGTTTTGAGTCGGAACATGGCGAAATTCAGGCCAAAGAGAAGGTCGAGGCTCCGCTGCATTACCGGGGTCCGCTTCCAGAGGCATGATTAGCGGGGTACTGAGCGGACCAACCCTAGTGCGCCAATAAGAAACACGAGATGAGGTAAAGCCGCAGCTAGCCAGGGCGTCAAAAGCCCCGCCGCACCAAAAGGTTCCGCTAATTTCATAATGGTGAGATAGGAGAAACTTATCAGTAGCCCGAGCGCGATGAGCAAGCCACGTCCAAGACCTCGCCTTCCCGCGGCCAATCCAAACCCAAGCAGTGTCACAATAAGCATGGAAACAGGATAGAATAACCGCCCAAAGTATTGGACAACAGGGAGTTTGATATGCCCTATGCCTAATCGGTCAAGCGACTCGACATACGACCAGCCTTCGCGATAGGATAGGCGGTAAATGTCACTGGTTTGTCTTGATAAATCCTCAGGTGTTACAAAAAAGGTGGTATCCACTTGATCTTGAACGGTTCGGCGAAAAGCACCCTCTGTCAAATCGACTTGTTCAAAAGAGGAGAACCGCCATTGCTGAGTGGAATCGATCCATGAGATTTTGTTGGCCTGACTCAATGACTGAATCGAGGACGAATCCATCGATACAATCTGTGCCTGATACCCATAGTTCCCGTGAATGTCGTAGTACTGGATGGACAAAATATCCTGATTGGGTAGCTGGCGAAAGACACTTCCCCTCTCAAGGCGTTCAGAGCGCCCGCTGAGGAACTCTTGCTCAAATTCATGACGTAGTTGATTGGCTTGAGGGAGTTGCTCCGAATCTAACCAACTAATGCCAAGAGCGACAAGGAGACCAAACCCAAAAAAGGGTGCAAAGATAGGCCACATCTTTGCCCCACTGGCTTTTAGAACCGCAAACTCAAGACGTTCAGTCATGCGTCCAACATGGAAAAGCACGGTAATGAACAGCGCAACAGGGGAGATGAGTCGCACCATTTCTGGAACAAAAGGTGCATAATAGTGCCAAATCACTTCTTCACGTGAAGCGCCTCGATCGGCAAAATTATCGCTGTTCTCTGAGAAATCAACCAGTACAAAAATGAAGACCAAAGCAAGGGTTACCCCGATCATAAAGGTGGACAATCTCCAGAAAACCGTCCGCCACCATATCCAAGTTGAGGGTCTATTCATCCTTCGTTTACGCATCCTCCTGAGACAGATTTGTGTGCGTCTGGTGTCGTTTCCAAGGCCACTGAGGTCGAATGTCAGTTCGTATCACAAGGGTTAAGGCAAGCCATGCTAGCACCCCATACAAGACGTTTGGTGCCCACATGCCCCAAAAGGGTGACAAGACTAATCGATCTGCAAATTTTTCTCCTTGGATGACCATGACGAAGTAAAAGGTTAAGGCTAATGCGCTTAAGACCCCAGCAATCCCAATATTCCCCCGTCGAACCAAAACCCCAAGAGGAGCGCCTAGGAGAGCAAACACAACACAGGCAAAGGGAATGGAAGTTTTCTTGAAGATTTCTACGGTGTAGGAAGCCATATCTGCCTGGGTTGCTCTCTGATTGGAGGCTAAGGCCATGGCGTGATTACGGTATTCATCCAAATTTGATTTCACCATGTTGAGCGCCCTGTTTTGAGACTCAGGAGAATCAAATCGATCCAGTGCAACAAATTGAGTTTTAACAGGTCCAAGAGTATCAATTAGAGCCCTTTCTCTGGACCAATTGGACCAAACATTCAGTGCCGTCGCACGAAACACAGCATTTGACTGAGCTTGAAATTTTTCCCAGTCCCGCGCTGTCGCCTGTTGTAGCGTGTCTATTTCGGCTTGCATTTGGCTTGCAGACATGGTTCGATCGTTGAGCGCGCGAGCATCTGGCTGTGATCGTGAAAATGCTAGGGATGATAGGTCGAAATGAACGGTGTATTGCTCGAAGGAGGACGATTCTAAGCGTGAGTCTGATCGAGTCATGGTAGGAAGCTGCCGAATCACAGCACCTTCACGCAGCGACAGGGTTATCACCGCCCCACCTGAGGTGGACAAATACCCACGTTCAGCACGTATTGTGGCTCGTTGACGCCCTTGGCCTTCCCGTTGAATCAATGTGATATCGTATAGGGAGTCTGTGGACGCATCGATGCGATTCACTAAGAACGTGTATCCCTCAATTCCTTCATAAAATGCACCCTCTTGGAGCTCAAAGCCAGGTTTCTTGCTACGAATATCAATAAATAGAGCACGCGCCTTTTGATTCGCTTGAGGGAGGACCGCGTGGGAGAACCAAGTCACAGAGACCGCAAGGCCTAGACTCACCAAGATCATGGGCGCCATGACCCGCAGTGGATGAACACCTGCAGCCTGTAGGGCAGTCCACTCATTACGCTCGCTTAGCCCCCCAAAAGCCATCACAGTGGCGACCAACACAGCCATTGGTACCGCCATAACGACCATGTAGGCCAGATTTGTCACGATGAGTTCCAAAATCACTATTGCAGGAATTCCCTTTCCGATAAGCTTGTCAGCATGCAGAATGAGGAACTGCATCAGCAGAATGAACATGATGGATGAAAAGCAGATCAAAAACGGCCCCGCGTGGCGATTCAGAAGGGATTTGAAAAATGGGTATCTTTGACCGGTCCACATAATGCCGTATTATTCTATTTGGCCAATTTTATGGCCATTTCGCCGTTTGTAAATATACACAATCTGAACCAAGACAAAGGAGATCAGCCTATAGCCCCAACGCTACCCACTCTCAAGTAATCACTTTTTATTTGCGGTATCGTTTGAATGGTCTTGTGCCCATCCATGGCGTTCAAGCTAACGTTTGGCTTGTCGTGGGGTTGTTTTGTCTAGGGGTATGCTCTCCAGGAAGGGTGTTGGCCCAGGTGGCAGACTCTGCTGAAGTGCGTTCATCTAGCGAGCTGGATTCAGTCAGCATTCCGCCCTTTGCTCCCGATTCTCTTCGGCCTGACAGCCTTCTAGCCGACTCAATAGTCCCTTTTGTGTTGGACACCACATTGATTGAATGGTTTCCTTCCTCCCCCGCACCTTCTCGTGTCTGGAGCCCACAACAGCGTCGATATCCGCTTTGGATGCAACCCAGCGCGTCGCTGCTCGCTCCTCGGGTGACTTACCTCAAAGAAAAACGGTACCGAATTGATCGACCGTTTGGCCCCCAAAGCTATGGTGTGCCGTCTGTCTTGGATCTTGAGTCGTTCCGCAAGGTTAAACTGGATGAAGATCGTCAGGCGTATTGGTACCGTCTCCTTGAGGAATCCAAAACACAAGCTGTCCGAAATTCTGGGCTACTTAATTTCACAGTGACCATACCAGGCGGAACCAAATCGGCCTTTTCCCGCATCTTTGGCTCGGATGAAGTAAGCCTTCGCGTAAATGGGGCTGCCTACATGAATATTGGTGCCTCCATTCAAACCACAGCGGATCCGCAACTCCCTCCAGATCAACAACGTCGCGTCGATCCGACGTTTGACCAAAACCTTTCCATCAATATTACCGGAAAGATTGGCGAGAATGTCCAGTTAACCGCCGACTGGGATACCGAAAGACCCTTCGATTTCCAGAACTTTTTGAATTTCTCTTATAAGCCACCGTTTGCGATCCCAACAGACGCCAATGATGTGGCCGGTGGCCTTGTCGATGGAAATGAAGACGACGTATTACGATCCATTGAGATGGGGAATGTGACGATGCAGACAGGTAATCCACTCATTCGTGGGGGAAGTGCTCTTTTTGGAGTCAAATCAACGCTTGTCTTCGGCCCTCTTTCGGTAACCTCAGTCATTTCACAACAAAAAGGTGCGACCAGCACGGAGAAAATCACAGGTGGGTCTCAGGAGAGTGTAACATCGATTCGTCCATCCGATTATGAAATGGACCGACACTTCTTCCTCGATTATTATACACGTCAAGGGTATGAACAGAGCTTATCCAATCCACAACAGCTTACCCAGACACTCTCTCTAGCTGAAGTAGACGTTTGGATTCTACGTGAAAACATTCAAACAGAGGAGGGGGCCCGTCGAGCGGTGGCTCTTGCCGATCTTGGAGTCCAGGAGCAATCTGGTGGTACCTTTGGTCCACCCAGTAATCTTGGCGACGCCTTCCCTGAATCCGTGCTCGATCAATACCGAGACCCCAATACGCCTGTGACAGCCGAAAATCTTGGCGTCTCCAATCCTGCCAACTTTGAGACGGGCTTCTTTTCCAAGCTAGAAGAGAACTTTGATTACACCGTCAATCGGATCACTGGAACCATCTCCTTGCAACGTAGTCTTGGGGCTCGAGAGGTGCTTGCAGTGACCTATTCCTACATCAGCTCTACAGGGCAGCTTGTAAAAGTGGGGGACATCAATCGAAGTGGATCAGACCGTATCTATCTCAAAATGTTACGTCCCAAAAATGTGAACACAAGCAATCGCATTTTTGACCTCACTATGAAAAATGTCTACTCCATTGGAGTTACAGGACTCTCCTCGCAAGAGAACCTTAGTCTAGCCATTAAATTCAATGAGGGGAACGTAGCTACTGAGCAGCTACCAGGTCGCGGAACCACCTTGTTGCAAGATCTTGGGCTCGACCGTGTGGATCAACAGGGGGGACGGTCGCCCGATAATATCGTCGATTTTGGGACAGGAACCATCGACTTGGCCGCAGGTCGTATCATATTCCCCTATCTAGAGCCTTTTGGGGATCGCATCCGTACGTTACTCGAGCAGTCCAATGCAGACCAAGAGACCATTGAACGACTCACATTTGATGAGCTGTACCAAGAGCGAACCAGCCTCGCTTCTCAGAATGCCCGCAACAACTACTATATCGTGGAATCCACAAGCAAAGGTGGGGTTCAGGATAATTACACCCTCGGGTTTGCGCTCGTTGAGGGATCCGTCCGAGTGACCGCCAATGGGGTAGAGCTTGTGGAAGGTCAAGATTACCAAGTCGATTACACATTTGGCAATATTTCGATCCTTAATCCACAATACACCTCACCTGGGCAGGAAATCGAAATATCGTATGAAAATCAAGCCTTTACCTCGATTGAGCAGAAATCGTTTACTGGTGTTCGTCTAGATTATGATTTGAACAGGACAACCAAGCTTGGGGCCACGATTTTCCGGTATAATGAGCGTCCGCTCGATGACAAGATTCGAATTGGGGATGAGCCTATTCGTAATACCATCATTGGGTTAGATGGAAAAACTCAAATTGATCTCCCGTTTCTAACTCGAGCTGTGGACGCGCTGCCGTTGGTCCAAACGCGTGCGGAATCCAAGCTATCATTCAGTGGTGAGTTTGCACAACTCCTCCCAGGGGTAGCCCAAACGCAAGCCACCAGAAGGGCCATTGATCGAGGAGATTTTTTCCCAGATGAAGAACGAGGTCTTTCATTCATTGATGATTTTGAGGGGACCAACATCAAATTAACCCTTACCAATGCGACCCGATGGGTGGTTGCCTCCGCCCCTGCTGCGATTCCCGGATATGAACCTGACCAGGTGTGGTTCAACAAAAATGCGCCACTGCAGGCATTTCCTTCGGGGAATCTTGAATCGATGTCGGGCCGAGCCGACCTCCGGGGCGATTTTAGCCATTACTCTATTCCACGAAATATTTCTTCTATCCTTGGAAGTGTGACCTACACACCTGAGTCTCAACCAGTACGAATAACGGATGTTTTCCCCGGCAAGGAGACTCAAAATCCTGAAGATGAGTTTATTACGACACTGGATATCCATTATGCACCCAATCGCCGAGGGATTTATGCCTACCCTGATGATTACCCCGAGGTTTATGAAAACGAGCCCGAACGCACGTGGGGTGGAATGATGACAGTACTGCCATCTGGGCAAGAAGATTTCACCCAAAACAACATTGAATTCCTCGAATTTTGGGTTCAAGCGGTGTTGCCCAACGGTCAAGATGCGCCACCCTCAGAATTGAATGCCTATGATGGGAAACTCTATGTGGATCTTGGCATAATCTCAGAGGATGTGGTTCCCAACGCAAAACTCAATACAGAGGACGGCCTTGCAACAGCCAAGGATAATCTCCAACCCGATAATTTCACCAACCCTCGATCGGCGGTTCCTGCCATTCCTCCGGCACCACTAGGTCAATTTAGCAACGAAGATCGGGATATCGAGGATGTGGGGCTGGATGGATTACCCAATACGGGCGGAGTGAATGATCTTAATGAGACCGTAATTTTTGCCGATTTCATTGCGATCGCGCAGCAACGTCTCGCGGCCAACTCTCCGGAACTAGCTAAACTTCTCGAGGATCCCTCCAACGATGACTACATGTATTATGGCTCCTCTGCAGCCGACGGCCTTCCTCTGCACGAGCGGTTCCATCGAATGCTGGGTCGCCCCGATGGCAATACTCCACTGAGTAATTCTGACTCGCGAGCCGTCACGAATCGTCCAGATACAGAAGGACTTATTAATCCGTCCATCGTCGAGCAAAACAATGCCTATGTCCAGTATGAGATTCCGCTGAATCCAGCCGATCCTCGAGGACAAAAAACCCAACCTAATCCGTATGTTGTAGATGGTCTAGATGGGCCGTCACAAACCGATCGATGGGTACAGGTGAGACTTCCTTTGACCGATATCCGCAGGCAGTTTGGGGATTTCAATAGCTTCCAAAATATTAGCTATGTCCGTGTCTGGATGAGTGGCTACGAAAAGCCCTTCACGCTTCGTTTTGCCACATTTGAATTTGTGGGATCTCAATGGCGTAAAACCTTGCTTCTCAATGAGCGATCTGCTCCTAGTGCCGACTTTCAGGTAGCCTCGATCAATATTGAAGAAAACTCGAACCGCGAACCCATTCCATACCGTCAACCCACCGGAGCCATTCGGGCTGTAAACCGTGGATCCCAGCTTCAGTCCCTTGCCAATGAGCAATCGATTGTGCTTGGCGTAGAAAATCTTGGTCCACAGGGGGAGCAACTCATCAAGAAGACCTATCCTGGTGGACTCAACTTGGTGAATTACAGCAATATGAGGATGTTTGTCCATGGCGAAGGGTTTGACCAAAGAGGGGACATAGAGTTGATCATTCGGATGGGCTCCGATCTAGAGAACAACTATTATGAATACCGCCAACCTGTGACTCCAACTGATCCTGCGACACCTTTTGGTCCTTTTGATACAAATGAATCAGCCAGGCTCGAAGAAGAAGCCGCAGCGATCTGGCTCTATGATGAGAATAGTGTGAACATTAACCTCTCGGCGTTCAATGCCTTGAAACAACTTCGAGATCAAGTGGGCACCCAGTTAGATCCCAATGAACGTTTCGAAAGTGGGGATTTGATCCAGGATGGAGCCCCTGGGGCAGTTGTGGCCATGAAAGGAAATCCATCCCTTACTCGGATTAATGAAATTGCCCTTGGTGTACGTAATCCCTACGACCCACAAGACCCCTCCTCGGTGGGTACTCCCGTTGTTGCTGGGGAGCTTTGGCTCAACGAACTGCGTGTCTCAGGCTTTGACAACACCAATGGATGGGCAGCCAACATGCGTGGATCGACCAACTTTGCCGATTTGGCCTCGGTGAGTGGCTCGGTAAGTCATCAAACCTATGGTTTTGGCGCGTTGGAATCTCAGCTAGGCCAACGAAATACCTCTCAAACGACTTCCTACAACCTGAGTGGGACGTTTAATGTAAACAAACTCTTCCCCGAAGATTTTGGACTCAATCTCCCAATCTCTGTGGCCACATCGTCCTCTGTTTCGACGCCTGAGTTTCTACCGACACAAGGGGATATCCGATTTAGTGAATTTGAACGTGCAGTTCAGGCTCGGGAAGACCTCAACGATTCCGAAAAAGATGCCTTGATTCAAGACCGCCTCGAAAGCACCCAAACAGTGAGCGAAACCTTTTCGATTAATCTGCCCAATATCTCCAAGAAAAATTCGACGTCACCGCTCATGCAGTACACCGTCGACAACATCACCTTGAGCTACAATTATAATACCGCCAAAGGTAGCTCCCCAGACATTACCAAACGTGAGAATTGGGCCACCAATGCCTCCATCGCATACGGACTGAGCTTCCGTAATGTTAAGCTTGTCAGGCCATTTCGATTCATGGAAGGGGTGCCGGTGGCAGGAGCTCTGAGCGAGATTCGATTGGGTGTGATGCCGTCGAGTGTGAACATGAGTCTGAGTGGAAGTCGTAGCTATGGCGAGACAAGAAGACGACAGCTCTCCAGTGCAGCCGATGCAATTCAGTTCGCGCTACAACAAACCCACACGTTTAATTATAACACAAGCTTTGGCCTCAATTACAACCTCACCCCTGGGATCCCACTGAGTTATTCTTCCAACAGCGCGTATGACATTGGCCAACAAGCACTACGAAGCGCCAATCTTACAGGAGCAGATTCTCTTGCGTACGAACCCATCCCCACCTTTGATGTGATCAAGGATATGGTCAGCGATACACTCTCTCCACGCAGAAACTCATTCAGTGAGTCCTACTCCGCAGCATGGTCGCCCCCGATCAATCGCATTCCAGGACTCGATTGGGTGACCTACTCTATTCGGTACGGAGGTGGATACCAATGGGCAAATTCAGCGGAGGGATCGGGATTGGGAGCTCAAATTGGAAACTCCTTCAAACTTGATCACTCTTTCGGATTAAACCTTGAAACCTTGTATGACAAAGCAGGATTTGTAGACTGGATGCAACGACAGAGAAAAGCACAAATCGATCGCCGAGACACCACGATTACCCCCGATTCTTTGCGCCGCATTAACCTTATCGATCGAGTAAAACTTGCCGGGCTCAACGCTGCCTTAATTCCATTTGGCATCAAAGACATCAGCCTGAGTTATTCTCAAGGTCAATCGGGAGCTCAAGCGGGGTATTTAGGGGAACCCGATCTCCTCTCGGCCATTGGAGGGGAGGAGACTCCTAGTTTCCTGTATCGAACGGGGGTGTTAACTCGCCTGGAAGGTGGAGCGTTTATTCAAGCACCTCCTGGTGGCGGAAATCTTCAGCTGCCCATACAAGAGACGGAGTCCCATAGCGTGTCTGCCTCCACAGCGTTTCAGCCATTCCAGAACCTTTCTATTAATCTAAACTGGACCGCTTCATGGGATGAACGGCTAGCCGAAACCATCACCCTCACGCAAGATTCATCGTTGTCTGTTCGTACCTCCAGCGGTACCGTTCAGGCGACCGTATGGAATATTGAAGGCAATTATGAAGACCTATTTTTGAAACAACTCGAGCGCGCCTATGCTGATCTCCCATCCGAAGGGACCGTGATTTCTGATGAACTGGGTAATGCGGATGGTCGGGTCGTTCTTGGGCCTAATTCGTTGCTCGAAGATTTTCAGTCAACCTATTTGGTGGCAGGATCACCCACCTCGTTTGGAAAGGGCTATCTGCCATTCCCTATGCCAAACTGGAAAGTGAGTTACTCCGGAGTAGAAAAGATTATCCCCTTTATCGGTCGATGGATGCAACGAGCCACCTTATCTCACGCCTATCAAGCAACCTTCCGATCTGGATGGACCCTCAATAATGATGTTGGCGACGCCATTACCCAATCGATTGGCCCGTACCAACTCGATTTTATCCGACCTGAATTTTCCCCTAATTCGGTCACCGTTCAACAACGCTATTCACCGTTGGTTCAGCTAGGAATCACATGGAAAGGGGGATTAACAACCAACTTCTCCATGGAAACGTCACGCATTACTTCGTTGGCCCTTTCCAATTCACAAGTCGCTCAACGGGTGTCAAGAGGAGCCAAAATGACGCTAAACTATGCGATTCGAGGCTTCAAATTGCCCTTTTTAACGCGATTTAATAACAACATTAACCTGAGTGCCAACGCCTCTTACACCGAAGACGTGGATCGTCGCTTTGAACTGGGTAATGACATTGCTCAATCCCTTTCTGAGAGTGGAGGAGTCTTTGATCCACAACAGGCCCTCACACAAATTATCAAGATCCCAGAAACAGGTCAGGCCCGTATTACGGGAGCGGCATCGTTGGGGTATTCTTTTTCCAGTCGACTCACGGCGAGTGCAGAGTACGCCTACACCAAAATCATTCCCCGCTCCACCAACACCTTTGAACGGACCAATCATGATATTCGGGTGAATATTCGCGTCAGTATCTTGAATTAGATCCGCTGGGTAGCGACTCAATCTCCTACACTTGACGACGTCGGTGCGCGCTCAGTATGTGGATAAAAAACCCAACGGTTAACCATAGCCCACTAAGCACACTCACAAACAGCCCAAGTAGATTACCTCTCTCGACAAAGAAGGTATTATCCATCGTTTGAGTAGGGATTTTTACCCAATGTGAAGAGACAACTCCATAGTCAGACATCAGCTGTCGATCGCCCAAAGGGTCAATCCATCCACTTGTACCGGAGTTGGCTGCTCGAACAATTGGGCGACGTGTTTCAATGGCACGCAGTCTTGCAAAATCATAATGTTGTGTATGTCCACTTGTTCGGCCCCACCATCCATCGTTGGTCAGAACCGCAATCCATTGTGCTCCTCCCGCAACGTATTCCCGCATCCAATCAGAAAACACGGAATCGTAGCAAATCACAGGGGCGACTTTTTGAGACTCCATTAGCTCGAAAACCGTCGCCTGATTCCCTCGGCCAAAGCCCAGAAAGGATGTCCAAGGTAGGCGATCAACAAAGGGAAGACGCACGAGCTCGTCAGCAAAAGGAAATCGCTCAACTGCAGGGACTAAATTGGCCTTTTTGTAGGTAGTGATGGAGTCTTCTCGATTGGGTCGGATGTGCCAAGCGGCATTATACACGTCATAGGTGCGATTTGAGGGAGCTCGCCGAAGCAGTGCGGGATGGCGCTGGTCTTCAAGCGCTTCATCATACTCAATCCATCCAACGCCTGTGAGTACATGAGCTTGCCATTGCATGGCGTAGGAGCGCATTCGTAGTGCTTCGTATGAGTTTAAGGTCAAGGCGCCGTCAAGCGTATTTTCAGGCCACAATATCACAGGATCACTGGGGCCTTCAGAGTCACTGGCCCTTTCCATCACCGCCTGCGAGGTGAATGCCGCCGTTGAATCTATGAGCTCGCCAACAGAATCATAGCCTCCAAAAGATTCATAGGAATCACGATTGGGTTGGATAATGAGCACATCTTGGGTGGGGCCCTTGGCCAGGGCTTCCCACTCAACGCTACGATTCATGTCGATCCAAAGAGAAAGCCCTAAGGGTACTCCCACCAGAGCAACTCCAGGTAGAATACGTGATGTCCATTCCCAAGTGCCTTGCACCCGATTATATTCTTTGCCATGGTACTGGGCGTCCAACGCAGGTCGCACCCACACCTCATAGCCCCATGCTGCAACAATCAAAAACCACGCAGAGGCTCCCACATACCCCGTATACTCCACCCATTGGATGGCCCAGGGCCATGTGGACCATGCATTGGCAAGTGTTAACCACGGCCATGCCAAATCCCATTGATGATGCCCAAACTCAAATCCAAGCCACAGGGGAATCCAAATCACAGGGCGAATCCAGCATCCAACTCTCTGCCATCCTTGCTCAGAAGTACTCCGTTCAGCGACCTTGACCACGGCTCGAGCCACAAACAAAGCCAAGGTCATTAGCCCTGCATTTGCAACAATGGCAGCCAATCCACCACCCAATGTTGCCATCATCAACCAATAGGTGGTCAACAGATTCCACAGCAAGATGGCCGAGAAGATGAGTAACCGTCGTTTTTGTGCAATTCTGTGGTCTGAACTAAATAGCAGCACCTGAAGGTCCAACCATCCCAATAAAAGCATGAATGGCAGGTCAACGGGTGGAAAAGAGATGGCCAGGAAGACTCCCGCTCGCACTGCAATCCACCACGGCGATGCAGACCACCATTCGTGAATGAACGCTTGTAGAGGGTATGTCACTCTGTGAGAAGTCATTCGTCGACGCCCCCCTTTGCATCCTCGCTATACCCCTTTGGAGCTACGACTACCACAAATTCCCCTTTGATTTTGGTCTGATGTAACATCTCTTGCACATCTTCTGTGCGGCCTCGAAGATGCTCCTCAAATTGTTTGGTCAATTCTCTTACCACACAAATCCACCGTGAAGGTCCAGCAACCTCGAGTAATTCCTTGACTAATCGCTCAATACGATGGGGGCTTTCGTATAAAACCGTAGTAACGTCCCGATCGGCAATGTGTGCAAGCCTAGTGGATCGCCCTTTTTTGTGTGGCAGAAACCCTTCAAAGTGAAATTGCTCGCTCGGTAACCCACTACTCACTAGTGCGGTGGTCAAGGCGTCGGCGCCAGGAATCACACGCACACGTAGCAAGTCACCCGTCGACCGTCGCTGATGCACAGCTCGCGCCAACAAAAACCCAGGATCAGAGATCCCAGGCGTCCCAGCATCGGTAATCACAGCAATCGACTCCCCACGCAACAGTCGTTCAATGATTCCCTCCACGCGACGATGCTCATTATGCTGATGCATCGAAAACAATGGGGTAGAGATTTCATAAGCCTCCATTAAGCGCTTACTTGTGCGAGTATCTTCGCATCCAATGGCTGCAACGCTGCGCAATACCTCGACTGCCCGAGTAGAGAAATCCCCTAAATTACCAATAGGAGTTGCGACAAGATAAAGCGTGGCTGGTTCGACCGTCATAAACGGAGTGACTAAAAAGTGGTAGTTTTAAGACAATATAACGTTAACCATTTGCATGCATGAACTCTTTCCGCCCTTCAGGTCTACACCACCTTACCTTACGTGTCAATCGAATCAAAGAAGCCGATGATTTTTATCAACGGGTTTTGGGCTTTGAGTTAGTGAGAAAAATGGGTCAAAGCATGAGTGTATTTCGTATTGGCGAGCAGGATACACTGGTCTTGGTAGAAGCGGAAACATCCTATGATGCTCAGTCAAGGGACTTTAGGATGGATCATTTTGGATTCTATCTTGACACGCCAGAGCAAGTCGATGATCTAGCCGAAAAACTCCAGGAAGAGGGTATTCGCTTGATAAGTGGCCCTGCCAACCGAAAACATGGCCGGTTTTTCTTTATCACCGATCCAGATGGGAATATGATTGAGTTTTTTAGTGAAAAAGAGTACGCTACACGGCCAAAATAGAGCTTATATAGTGAACCATGCCATAGTTCGAGAGCCGAAACCCTTGTAGACTGCATCTTTGTCATAATCTTAATAGGCTTCTTCTTGTGGCATGTTTTTTGCCACTAGCCAAGCGAGGACAAGAACTTTTAATACGAATCAATGAGTGAAGAGTTGAGACCCGAAGAAACCCAATCTGAGCACACGCAGGACCACGAGGATGTGAATACACATGAGGCTACTGCTGAGCCTGCAGACGCACAAGAGCCTGGGCAAGATTCAGACACGGAATCAAGCTCAGAACCAACAGTAGAGCAGACACCGGAGGAACAAATCGCATCCCTGAAAGATCAGTTACTACGCAAAGCCGCAGAAATGGACAACATGCGCAAGCGTCAACAAAAAGAGCGCATTATGGTGTTTGAGCAAGCGCAAGCCGCCGCTATTGAGGCCTTTTTACCGGTGAATGACGATCTACTACGCACGCTTCAAGCCATTGAGCCATCCGAAGAGACCAAGGCTATCCAGGAAGGAATTGAGCTTGTGGCCGACAAGTTTCAAGGGGTGCTAGAAAAATATGGGGTTGAGGCGATTACCCAGAAGGGAGTTCCCTTTGATGTGAATCTTCATGAAGCATTAATGAGACAACCTGCACAAGAGGGCGTTCCCTCAAATCAGGTGCTGGATGTACTCGAAAATGGATATAAACTAGGTGAGCGAGTCATTCGCCACGCAAAAGTGATTGTGAGTGAGTAAACGAGACTATTACGAAGTATTGGGAGTTGCCAAAGGGGCGTCGGAGGCGGAGCTAAAAAAAGCATACCGTAAGCTCGCCATGAAGTACCACCCTGACCGCAACAAAGGGGATGATGAAGCTGCCAAGAAATTCAAGGAGGCCTCAGAGGCCTATGAGGTGCTTCGTGATCCTGCCAAACGTCAACAATACGATCAGTTTGGACACGCTGCAGCGGGAGCAGGTGGTTTTGGCGGCGGTGCAGGATTTGATGACGTCCCATTTGAAGACATTTTTAGCCGATTTAGCGACATTTTCGGCAGTGATATGTTTGGTGGAGACGCCTTTGGTGGCGCGCGCACGGGGGGTAGTCGTCGAAGTCGATCGGCTGGACAACCAGGCTCCGATCTCAAAATCAATGTGGCCCTAACCCTCGAAGAGATCGCTTTTGGCACAGAAAAAACACTCAAAATTCGCAAACAAACACAGTGTTCTAGCTGTAAAGGGACCGGCGCCAAGACCGATTCGGATTTCCAAACCTGTTCCACATGTGATGGAATTGGGGAAGTGCGTCAGGTTTCACGCACCATGTTTGGTCAGTTTGTCAACGTCCAGCCATGCCCCACATGCCAAGGTGAAGGACGCATTATCAAGAATAAATGTGCCGAATGTCACGGTGAAGGACGTGTAAAAGGGGAGGAGACGATCAAGGTGACCATCCCTGCAGGTGTGAGTAATGGCAATTATATCACCTTGAGAGGGAACGGGAATGCAGGGGCTCGAGGCGGATCTCCTGGAGATCTCATTGTATTAATCCAAGAAAAAGAGCATGAGTACTTCGAGCGGGATGGCAATAACGTTATTTATGACCTCGATTTATCCATCCCGGATGCGGTCCTAGGGACTGATATTCAAGTGCCCACGCTCAAAGGGAAAGCCAAAGTAAAAATTGATGCAGGGACACAGCCTGGAAAATTACTCCGAATGAAGGAGAAGGGGATTCAAGGGCTGAACCAATCGGGGACAGGAGATCAAATCATCCGCGTGAATGTGTTTATTCCAGACAGCTTGACGGCAGATGAGAAAGCATGGTTTTCAAATCATGCCGATTCGGACTCCTTTGATCCAAAGCACAAGGAGCAAGATGGCAAGGGATTTTTCTCTCGAGTAAAAGACGTTTTTCAGTAGGGGCGTTTAGGCGGCTGAATCATCCAACACAACCTGCCAGGGCAATGTACCGTCCTACTCCATCCTAAGATTCTGAGTTTTGGCACGACTCTCATCGGCCATATCAGCGTGGTATTGCGTCAAGAGATCGGTCAAATCTGATCGATGAGAAGTCAACATCCGAATTGCAAGAAGCCCAGCATTTTTGGCCTTTCCAATGCCAACCGTCGCAACAGGAATGCCATTAGGCATTTGTACAATCGAATACAAACTATCCTCACCCCCCAAATCTTTGGTCGGCACAGGGACACCAATGACTGGCAACGTTGTATATGAAGCAAGCATTCCGGGCAGGTGCGCAGCCCCACCAGCTCCAGCGATAATGGTGACGAGACCTCGTCCACCCGCTTTTTTGGCATAATCCGCCATGTCATCCGGCGTGCGATGAGCACTGACAACCTTGGTCTCAAAAGGCACCCCAAACTGCTTCAGAATATCAGCAGCCTCTTTCATAATGGGCCAATCAGAATCACTGCCCATCACAATCCCAACCAACGGGTAGGAAGCCTCCGTTTTGGCAGAGCCTTCCTTCTTGGCAGATGCTGGTGGTTGTGTCGGTGTGGAGTTCATACAGTCAAAATAAGGTTTTTTTACCCAAACCCTTTGCTCTACAGTCGTAATCCATCTACCCACGAGCGCCCTTGTCTGTATAGCGCATCCACATCCTCACCCAAAAGGGTAAGGTGTCCCATTTTTCGACCGGGCTTGCTCTGAGCCTTACCGTAGAGATGAAGCTTTGCGTTGTGCTCGAGTAACTCTACCGCACCATCTAGCTTCGCAGGGCGCTCTTCAGTCCCCAAAATATTGATCATGACTGCAGCGGGGACCTTCATGGCTGTGGATCCAAGGGGGGTTGAGGTGATGGCACGCACATGATTATCAAACTGCGAACTCTCGCAAGCCTCAATCGTATAATGCCCCGAATTGTGGGGTCGTGGAGCAGATTCATTGAGTAATAGATCGCCGGAGTCCGTCAAAAAGAACTCAAACGCAAACAGCCCCACACCATCAATGGCTTCCATAGCGGCCATGGCCAACTCTTGCGCCGTAGACTGAATCGATGCCTCCACCGGCGCCGGCGCAAGAACGGCTGTACAAATCTGCCCCGTTTGAATGGTTTCGCAACAGGGGTAGACCACCATTCCCAACTCATTTCGAGCCACCTGGACAGCCAACTCCTTCACGAATGGGACCATCGCCTCAGCGATGATTTCATGACCATCATCTCCTGCGTCCCCACCCAAAGACCGGAATCCCTCCTGAGCTTCCTCCAACGACGACACCACACGATTGCCATATCCGTCATAGCCTCCTTTGGAGGATTTTAGGACAAAAGGCCATCCATGAGTCTCCCCAAAAGTGACAAAGTCTTGCGAGCTCGACACAATCTCAAACGGTGCGACGGGAATACCGGCTGCTTGAAAGGTCGATTTTTCCTTCCATTTAGACTCCACAGCTTCAAAACTCGCTGGACTTGGATAGATAGGCACGCCTGTGCGTTCAACAACCTGATGTAGCACCTCTGAGGACAAAAATTCATTCTCTAGGGTAATGACATCGCAGATTTCGGCAAATGCAACCAACGCATCCACATCCTCAAACGAACCAGTGTGGCTTAATGGGGTCATCCACTGCAAGGGCTCAGCTGCGAACCGGTCACTATAACTGGCTACCCGCCAACCATATCGGAACGCTTCTTGTGCAGACATTTTTGCCAACTGACCCGCCCCAAGAAACCCAATCACATAATCGGCTCGAAGGTTTAATGTTTTGCCCATGGTATGGAATCTCTTAAAGTTTGATATTATCCCAGCAACAAATGCCTATGGATTACCAACAGAAGTTACAACAGACAAAGCAAAGATTTGAAGAGCTAAACCAGCAACTCTCAGACCCATCGGTCTTTGATGACCCCAAAGCGTATGCCGATTTAACGAGAGAGCATACCCAACTCAAAAGCTTGGTAGAAGACTTTGATCGTTGGTCTGTCGTGCACAAAGCAATTACGGAGCATGAAGAGCTCATTGAAGCCAATGAAGATCCTGAGCTCACAGACCTTGCCTATGAGGAGCTTAAGGAGCTAAAACCGGAGCTAGAATCCTTGGAAGAATCTCTTCAGGAACAACTCATTCCAAAAGATCCGGAAGACTCTAAAAACTGCATTGTGGAGATACGTGCTGGTACAGGAGGCGATGAAGCGGCTATTTTTGCGGGAGATTTATACGACATGTATCGACGGTATGCCGACGACATGGGATGGTCTCAATCCATCTTGTCGTTGAGTCATTCCGAGAAGGGAGGATTCAAAGAGATCGTCTTTTCGCTGCAGGGTGTGGATGCCTTTGGGCAAATGAAGTTTGAAAGCGGGGTTCATCGTGTGCAACGTGTCCCTGAAACCGAATCGCAGGGTCGAGTCCATACCTCAGCTGCAACGGTTGCGGTTCTCCCAGAGGCAGACGAAGTGGACGTCCAAATTGACCCTAAAGACCTTCGTATTGATACGTTTCGCTCGAGTGGGGCTGGGGGGCAGCACGTCAACAAAACCGACTCGGCCATCCGGATAACCCACGTCCCAACAGGTATGGTAGCCGAATGTCAAGAGGAGCGCTCTCAACACCAAAACAAGGAAAAAGCACTCATTATGCTTCGTAGTCGCATGTTTGAGCAAGAGCTAGAGAAACAACGCACCCAGCGTGAAGCCCATCGACGCTCCCAAGTCTCCACGGGGGATCGATCTGCTAAAATCCGCACCTATAATTTCCCGCAAGGTCGAATGACCGACCATCGAATTTCGTTAACCCTCTACAATTTAGACGATATCATGAAGGGAGACCTGCGCAACATTATCAAGTCCCTTCGAATGCACGATCACCTCGCAAAAATGCAACAAATCTCATGATTAAACCCCTTGGAGCCCATGTTAGCGCCTCTGGAGGCGTAGGAAATGCACCCATGAATGCTCACGAAATTGGCGCAGACGCCTTTGCGTTTTTCACCAAAAACCAAAAACAATGGAAAGCACCTCCACTCAAAGAGGAGGATATCGAAAGCTTTGGCGCCGAGCTGGCCAATGCTCAAATTGACCCGAACCATGTGTTGCCACATGATAGCTATCTCATTAATCTTGGTCACCCAGAGGCCCAAAAGCTCGCGATATCACGCAAAGCCTTTTTGGTGGAAATGGAGCGTGTGGAGCAGTTGGGTCTAACCTTGCTGAATTTTCATCCGGGGAGTCATCTCAAACAAATTACCGAAGAGGAGTGTCTAGAGCGGATTGGTGAGTCGGTGAATCGTACGCTAGATGCGACAACCACAGCGGTAGCTGTGCTCGAGTGCACGGCAGGGCAGGGGAGTAATCTTGGATACAAGCTTGAGCATTTGGCCGCTATTATGGGCATGGTGGAGCAGAAGGATCGTGTGGGAGTATGCATCGATACCGCCCATGCCTTTGCGGCTGGGTATGCCATTCATGAAAAAACCGGTTTTGACGAGTTTTGGGCTGAATTTGAGGAACTTATTGGTTTTGAGGCCTTGAAAGGCCTTCATCTCAATGATTCCAAGAAAGAGCTCGCCTCGCGTGTAGACCGTCATGCACCCCTTGGGGATGGATTTATTGGCTGGGGGACGTTTGAGTGGATCATGCAGCACGAGAAAATCCAAGACGTTCCGATGATTCTCGAAACGCCAGAGCCTGATCGCTGGGCCGAGGAGATTACTCAGCTTCGGTCGTTTGTACCGAGCTAGGAATCATCATTAACGGGATTTTTTGGACCCGTGCAAATTCTGCGGCAACGGGCTTGGCGAGAAGCCACTCAAAAAATGAGAGTCGATTTCTGCTCAAAATGAGCAATGTGTTGGGCTTGCCAACCAAGTACCCCTCTACTCCATCTAGAAAGTCTTTAGAGCTAATTAATTGAACACTGATTTCATAATTGAGCTCACTCTCCAACGTCATGCGTGATTTATGCAGCTCATGGATATCGTCCTTTGGGACTTTGATGTGAATACACTCAAAATCCGCTCCCAACGCATTAGCAAAAGTTTTTGCCCTTTTTAGCAGCACGCGATCTTGTTCTCGAAAATCGGTGGCATAAACGACATGATCCCATGATGTCGAGGTTTCGTTGGACGAAATCGCAATCACAGGGACAGGGCTTTCCACAATCAGCTGATTGGTAATATTTCCAAACAACCCTCTAGGGCCAGGTTCATCCACATCAAATCCTAGGACGAGTAGAGAGGTTGGATCTGATTTTACCAAGGATAATACGGTGGCAACGGTTGCGCCCTCTTCCAAATGAAGCTCGATTGGAATGTGTTGATACGGTTCACGAGCTGCATAATCTTCTCTAATGACCGATAACGTGTGCAATGCACCCTCTTTTCCTGCCTCTAATTGGGACTCTTTACGACCAGAGAATTCATACGGGGGTTTGACAATATGGGTGAGTTTGACCGATGCACCCATTGCGCGTGCCAACCGAAATCCCATATCAAGGGCGGGCTCTGTTGTGTCAGAGAAGTCGACTACGATCCAGACAGTCGATGCAAATTGAAAAATAGATTCTGTCTCAACGACAGGTTTTGCTTTGATCATGTTCCCTTACTGTCACAGGTTGGCTCTCGCGTCTTGCACGGGTGGGTAGTCTAGAGCGCTCTGTGATTATCACACTTTTGAATCAATTTACTTTTTTTCCACAACTTCACAAGGGTGACATGATCTGTCACTCATGGTTTGTATTTTGAAGGAAATGAAGCCCAACATGTTTTGAAACTCAGCGATTTATGGACGATATGACCTTGCTTTTGACACTCCTATTGGGTGTTGTCATTCTATTGATACTGGCTCTTTTTTGGGCTCTTCGGCGTAGCGGCGGTGATACTGACACGCACCGTAAAGTAGCGGAGCTAACCCAGCAACATTATCAAGACCGGGAAGCGCTTCAACAAAAGCTTGCTGAGGCGGAAACCCAAATTGCGCTCAAAGATCAAACCATTGCTTCGCTGCAAGACGATTTGCATCAAGAGTCGAAGCGTTTGACAGAGCTTCACGAGCAGAATATCCTACAATTTGAGCAGCTCGCCTCCAAGATTCTTGAAGAGAAGTCTGAAAAATTTAGCAAGCAGAACAAAACGCAGATTGAGCAAGTGCTCACACCGCTCAACGAACGCATCAAGGAGTTCAAAGAGAAAGTTGAACGTGTTCACCAAGACGATGCCAAACAATATGTAAAACTTGAGCAACAACTCGAATCGATTGGTAAACTCAATGAAACCATGGTTCAAGAGGCTAAAAACCTCACCAATGCTCTCAAAGGGGACGTCCAAAAGCAAGGGGCATGGGGCGAGATGATTCTCCAAACGATTTTGGAGCGATCGGGCCTTCGAGAGGGCAAGGAGTACGAGACACAATCGTCCTTTACCACGGAAAATGACCAACGCTTACGCCCCGATGTCGTTGTCAGATTGCCACAGGATCGTTTTATCGTGATTGATTCCAAGGTGTCGCTCAATGCGTACGAAGCGTATGCCTCTGCCGATGATCCTGCTGAGCAGGACCGCTATCTCAAAGCTCATATCCATTCACTCAAAACCCATATTTCTGGCCTTAGCAAAAAGGAGTATGACAAAATTCATGATCAACACAGCCCAGACTATGTCTTAATGTTTGTTCCTATTGAAGCCGCCTATATGGTAGCATTATCCAGAGATGAGGCACTTTACACCGATAGTTTTGATAAACGGATTATCATTGTAAGCCCTACAACGTTAATGGCCACCCTAGCAACGGTCGATACGATGTGGCGTCAACAACGTCAGACAGAGAATGCGCTCAAAATAGCCGATCGAGGGGGGAAACTTCTTGACAAGATCTACAACTACCTTGAGAGTTTTAAATCAATTGGTCAGCGCCTTGATCAAGCCAAATCGAGCTACGACGAGGCCCTAGGGCGCCTCTCTTACGGGAATGGAAATCTCATTTGGCAAGCGGAACAGCTCAAACAACTGGGTGTGCCAGCGTCCAAAGAGATGCCAGAAGGCTTTAATCAGGGAGATGCTCCAATGATAGAGTCGACCACGGATGACGGTTCGGCATCATCGCCTGAAATACAAGACGATGCCCCTGCGTAGGATGATCACACTCAAAACGCCATGCCAGTAACGCGAGTGATCCATGTGCCGGTTTTCGTGAAGCACGTTGAGTGCTCGACCGCGGGGCACCATATTTCGTATCCCCAACCAAGGGGTGTCCTGACTCAGCAAATTGGACTCTAATTTGGTGACTTCTTCCAGTGACAAGCTCGATGGAGACAAGGCTTTTATCTTGGTCGACGAAAAGGCGCTTGTAATGTAAACGTGCTAGTTTTGCCTTCTCACCACCGCCATCCTTTCCCGAGGATCGGTTGGTCTTGATATCTTTCTCAATCAATCCTTCAAGTGTGCCTTGGGGCAAGGGTGTTCCGTGCACCCAGGCCAAATACTCTTTTTTAACAGTTCGCGTCCGAATTTGCTCTGACAACCGAGAGGCAGCCTTCGAGGTCTTCGCCAACACCATCACCCCCTCCACATTACGATCCAAGCGGTGAATTAACCCCACAAACGCATTGCCTGATTTTTGCTCTTTGTCAATCCGCCATGCCTTACACACTCGGATGAGGTCTTGGTCACCCGATGCATCTTCTTGTGAGAGTAATCCGACAGGTTTTTGCACCACAAGTAAGTGATTATCTTGGTAAAGTATCCAAATAGGTCGTTCAGACCACGGTGCGTGAATGGTCTCAAGAAGCGTTGTGTGGCGTTGAGGAGTTTGCATAGGTTTAGGGCTATCCTGCTGAGCTATGGGTGACTCAACCGAGTTGTGGTATCTTATGAAGATGAATATCAGGGTCGACGAGTCTCGTAGCGCATGACAGTTCAGGAAAAAATAGCATCCTTACCATTAAAACCGGGCGTTTATCAGTTTTTTGATGAAAAAAAAGACCTGCTCTATGTAGGGAAGGCAAAAAAACTGCGTCTCCGCGTACGCTCTTATTTCCAGGAAAGCAAGAATCATGATCGACGAATTCAGGTCATGATCTCCAAAATCAGGCACCTCGAAGTCATTGTGACCGATACGGAAGCCGAAGCGTTGATGCTCGAACATACGATGATCAAAACGCATCAGCCTCGCTATAACATCATGTATAGGGATGATAAATCGTACCCTTACATCTGCATTACCAACGAAGATCGCCCACGAATTTACCCCACTCGAACACCTATTCAAGATGGGAGTCGATACCTTGGGCCATACGATCACGTGGGGCATATGAAAAAGACCCTGGATACGTTGAGGCAAATGTTTCATTTGTGCACGTGTGCTGTCTCGGTGAAAACTGTTGATAAAGCTCGTGGGGCTCCAAAGTGGCGCCGATGTCTAGATGGGTATCTTGGACAATGTTCCGTGGATCTCCCTCAGGATGAATACAGCGATGCAATACGTCTCATCGAAAAAGTACTCTCAGGGAAGACAGAACAAATTCGTCGTGAGCTCGTAGAGTCGATGGAAACCGCCTCAGAGGCACTCCATTTTGAGTCGGCTGCCAAAATTAGAGACTCTGTTCAATCGTTGGATGTGTTTTCTCAAAAAATGAAGCTGGTCGAAGAGATCACCGTAAATCGCGATCTGTTCGCTCTTGCGCTCTCTCAAGAGATCGACGAAGCGTGTGGTGTGTTGTTTCGTGTCCGAGAAGGAAAACTTATTGGGAAATTTCACCGGTTCATGAAAAACCTCGGGGAGCGTACCTCCGCAGAGATTATGCAGTCGTTTGTGGAGGACTATTACACAGGCCAACACGCCGAAATTATTCCGAACGAAGTCATGATGAGCGAGCCTATTGAGGACCCAGAGCCCATCTTGGAATACTTATCGAATGAATTAGGCAAAAAAGTAAAATGGCTTTACCCCAAAATTGGGGAGAAAAAGCAGCTTGTGAATATGGCCATCTCCAATGCAGAGTTTCAACTCAAGCAACGGGAATTGGAAAAACTTGAAGCCGATCGCGATCGAACGCCCAAATCCTTGGAGGATCTCAAGACCTATCTCCATCTGAGTCGGCTTCCTCGACGCATGGAATGTTTTGACAACTCCAATATGCAGGGATCAGACCCTGTGGCCTCGATGGTCTGCTTTGTGGATGGAAAACCACGAAAATCGATGTATAAAAAGTATGCGATCAAAACAGTGGTAGGCCCAGATGATTTTGCATCGATGCGAGAAATCCTTCGGCGACGCTATGGAAGACTCAAGAAGGAGGGAGCCCACCTGCCAGACTTGATTGTCGTGGATGGTGGTAAGGGGCAACTTAGTGCAGCTGTAGAGGTTCTCGAAGAGCTTGATCTCATGGGAGCAGTGGATGTGATAGGGCTGGCCAAACGCCTCGAAGAGGTCTTTTTACCCTACAAAAAGGATTCGATCTTAATCCCTAAGACCTCACCATCGCTACGTATTCTGCAACAACTCCGAGACGAAGCTCACCGTTTCGCCATCACCTTTCACCGTGATAAGCGCTCTAAACGGACCTTAAAATCGGATTTAACCACCATTCCGGGTATTGGTGAAACGACCTCAAAGGAGCTTTTGCGCACATTTGGGTCGGTTCAATCGGTTCGTCATGCCTCCCTTGCGGAGCTACAAGAAGCTATTGGAAAAAAAATGGGTGCTCGTGTATACGAAGTGATGCAACAAAAGCGTTAAGGGTTCGTAATTTGAATTATGGCACTACACTCACTTCATCAATCCTCGGGAACTTCTCGCTCATCGCTTAGCGACAACGAGCTTGTTGCGCTTTATCGCAAAAAGCATGATCACTTAGCGTTTAATGAGTTGTTTCGACGACACCAGTCCAAGATTTATTCCTACATCTACAGCATGGTTCAAGACGAGGATCAGGCCAATGATCTCTTCCAAGAGACCTTCTCCAAAGTCGTTCAAAAGATGGGCGATTCCTACAACGAGCAAGGCAAATGGATTGCTTGGGTGATGCGCATTGCGCACAATGCTACTATTGATTTTATCCGAAGACACAAACGGTTTGTGGATGTTGCAGGTTCGGGTGATGAAGAGTCATCCAGCGACTATTTTGACCGCCTGACTGATCCTGATCAAGAGGCTGCCGATGACAGGATGGCCAAACGCGAGGATATTGATGAGCTCTTTGACCACCTCGCGACGCTCCCGCAGGAGCAACGGATGGTGGTGGTGTTACGCCATTTTTATGACCTATCGTTCAAAGATATTGCCGAAATGACCGATGTGAGTATCAATACAGCCCTCGGGCGTATGCGTTATGCACTGATTAATCTGCGAAAGTCTTTTGAGGCTTCGCAAGAGTCAAACCCTTATCAATCTACCCATTCTACCGACCAAGAGGCTTAACCTATGACGCCAGATCAAATGTCTTGTATTCGATATCTCATGGATGAGATGGATCCCTCGGAAAAAATGGCTTTCGAGCGAGAAGTTGCGCAATCTTCCGATTTGCAGATTGAGCTAGAATCCATGAAAGCAACCTACGCGCGGTTATCCAAGGCCAAAACGATAGACGCTCCACAACATGTGCAATCCCATATTGAGCACCTCGCCTTCCTACAGACTCAGAAACAACGCAGAACCAAAGGTCAAGCCCTATGGATGCGTGCAGCTGCGATTCTAGCCATGGCTGTGCTTCCGGCATCCTACCTTGCATGGCAATGGGATGGGACAACCAACTCGAGCTCGGACTTACCGATAGCTGGCGAGACACGAAGCGCGGATCAAGCCGATCGAGTCAATGCAACCGATCGAGCCAATGAAGCTGAAGCATACGCATCCCAACAGGGATGGCTCAACGAGTCCAATACCATTCAAATGGTGAATCAATCTCAATCGCCAAACCGTGTGATTCCTTGGCAATCAACATGGAGTCTGGCGCCTGCAGCGGCATCCTTTGCCACTCCAGATGTTCACCCATCAGGCTCTCCACTTTTTGATTCTCTTTACCAAGAGAGTTACAAAAAACTTCGACGTGTACAATCCACGTCTTTGACACCAAGCATGAACAACTCCATTCAGCTCGTTGGAGCACAAAGGCCCTGAGGCTCTTTGCAGGCCTATGTAAGGAGGTTATTCACATTTTCTAACATGGAATGTGGAAAGGTTCTTCTTTGACCTAGCATGACCCGGCAGTATATTTCAGCCAAATCATGTAACACGAAGTACAACCAAACTCTATGGCCAAAATTATTGCACTTGCAAACCAAAAAGGGGGTGTCGGAAAGACCACCTCAAGCATTAATTTAGCGGCCTCTTTAGCTGCCATTGAGTACTCTACACTTCTCATTGATTTTGACCCACAAAGCAACTCTACAAGTGGCATAGGAATTGAGCCTCGAACGGTAGATCATTCTATTTATGAAGTCCTGGTTGGAGGGATTGAAGCATCGACGGCGATTCGTGAAACAGAGATTCCATTTCTAGATGTCATTCCCGCCAACATCAATCTGGTGGGAGCCGAAATCGAAATGGTCGATCGATCCGATCGTGAACATATTCTCTCCAAGGCCGTGGCCTCGGTTCAGCACCAGTACGATTTCATCATCATTGATTGCCCACCTTCCTTGGGGCTTTTGACGATTAATGCGCTCACATGCGCAGACTCCGTGATGATTCCTGTTCAGTGTGAATATTTTGCGTTAGAGGGTCTTGGGCAGTTACTCAATACCATCAAAATTGTGCGTCAGCACCTCAATGAGAGACTCGAAATTGAAGGTGTGGTCTTGACGATGTTTGACAACCGAACCCGTCTCTCCTCACAGGTGGCGGAAGAGGTGAAAAAGTATTTTGATGATCGAGTGTTTGATGCCATTATCGTACGTAACGTACGCCTTGCCGAAGCGCCAAGTTTTGGGAAACCAGCGTTGCTCTATGATGCCACCTCAACGGGTGCTCAAGCGTATCTTGCGCTCGCAAATGAATTAATAGACCGCAACAAAAAGTGGTTCAAGAAGCATAAAAAGACTCAACGAGTCGCAACAGAAGCGTAATGGCGAAGAAAGCATTAGGACGAGGATTAGGGGCCTTCTTCCCAGATTATGAGGATGAAAAGAAGGGGTCAAAGAGCAAAAAGGCTGAGAAGCTGACCTCAGATCAGCATAGCTCCAAAACAGCTGACGCCAAAACAGCCAAGTCCACAAGTTCACTCAAAACCAAAACAGCGATTCCTATTGAGCCTGTTGATCGAGTGCATAGTGTATTGCATGTCCCCCTAGGGTCTATTCGAGCCAATCCGGATCAACCTCGAAAGGAGTTTCCAGAGGATTCGTTAGCAGACTTAGCGGCTAGTATTACGCTGCATGGATTAATCCAGCCCATAACCGTGCGGGCCTTGGGAGAGCAAAAATATGAATTGATCAGTGGGGAACGACGACTTCGAGCCAGCAAATTGGCTGGGTTGGCAGAAATCCCAGCCTACATTCGAGAAATTAACGACCAGCAGCGAATGGCCATGGCGTTGGTCGAAAATATCCAACGTGAGCAACTCAACCCGATTGATGAGGCCTTGGGTTACGAGCGTCTCATGCAAGAGTGTGGCTTCACTCAAGAGCAGGTTTCCATCCAAGTTGGAAAATCACGATCGGCAGTGGCCAATATGCTTCGTTTATTGTCGTTGCCGCCTGTTGTGCAGACCGCACTTAAGGAAGGGAAGGTGTCAATGGGTCATGCCAGAGCGTTAATTTTGCTCAAAAATGAAGAGGTGATGGCGTCGGTCATCGAGAAGATATTTGAAGAGGGATGGTCCGTAAGAGAGGTGGAGGCCTGGGCTAAGACCCAAGAGAAGAAACGTCAGCTTCAACCCACTGTCAAACAATCCAAACTAACGCCCTTTGCGCAAGCGTTCGAAAAACAATTCTCAACGGCGTTTGGCACACGTGTAAAACTCCGTCCCAAAAAACAGGGGGGTGTCGTGCGTATTGAATACTACAGCGACGAGGATCTAGAACGTATGCTGGAGGCGCTTCGAATCGAATCGTCTTGATGGGTATGGATCGGCGTATTACGGCACTCCATCACAATAGCCTAGGTCGTATTGCGATTTGTTTTCTTGCGATTTATTTCATCTCCACCTGCTCGGCCTTTGCCCACCAATCCACGACAACACCCACAGTGCCATCCACAGACACCACACGTTTTTTTCAGGCCCTTGAAGCCGAACCCTCCGGTCTAACCCCAAAACAGGTGATGCGTCGCTCCATGATTTTGCCAGGATGGGGTCAAGTGACCAACGCACAAGGCTGGAAAGTCCCATTATTTGCAGGGTTGTTTACCGGAACAGCACTTTTGACATCTCAATTAACCAAGGATTATCACGATTACCGCGCAGCTGCCTATAATATTGCCTATGGAGCGGACTCTGACTTCAAATTTGGCCCGACGCCGAGCTCTATTCCAGAGTCTGCGAACCTAGGTCAAGTGCAGCAGCTGCGGGATCAAACCCGCAATCGAAGAGATCTAGCCATACTGTCCATCGTGTTGGTTTGGGGCCTTAATGTGGTTGATTCATATGTTTATGCACACATGGCGACATTTGATGTGAGTGATAATCTGCAAGCGTCCATAACCCCATCGCTCACGCCAAGTACCTACACTCGAGCGATCCCCTCACAACCAATGCCCGCCGAAGCGGCTAGTTTCTCACAATACACGCCCTCACTCACCTTTACGCTCCACTTCAAATAATCCCATTCCCCCATATGGTGTCAAATTCATTACATCCCAAGCACACGCATCCTGAAAAGTTTCGTTTTGATGACAATCCGACAGACGATTTATGGAGTGTATTCAAAATCATGGGCGAGCTGGTTGAGGGTTACAACAAAATGTCCAAAATTGGCCCATGTGTATCACTATTTGGCTCATCTAGGCTTACTAAGGAGCATCCAAATGTCGATTTGGCAAGGGAGATGGCGCAGAGAATTGCTGAAAGTGGATTTGGTGTGATCACCGGAGGTGGGCCTGGTGTGATGGAAGCTGGGAATATGGGTGCGCAAGCTGGAGGTGGTGCCTCAGTGGGATTATCGATTGAGCTCCCACTTGAACAGGGCACCAATCCATTTGTACACAAAGACTACGAAATCGTCTTTGATTACTTCTTTATCCGCAAGCTTATGTTCATCAAATACGCCAAAGCATTTGTTGTGTTTCCAGGAGGATTTGGCACGTTGGATGAGCTATTTGAATGCTTGACGCTCATTTCCACACGCAAAATCCCACACCTACCCATTGTGTTGATGGGAACGGAGTATTGGCAGGGCTTAGTTAAATGGATGAAGGATAAAACATTGGCACTTGGCATGATAAGTCCAAATGACATGGATTTATTCCTTCTGACCGATTCAGTTGATGATGCAATGGATCATATCCTATCGTATTACAAGGAGGAGGAAGTACATACGAATTTATAGGATGTGTTAATTTTTTCCGGGTTCCATTTAGGATAAAACATCATGATTGAATAGTTTACAAGCTTTGCAAAACATGAATTAAAATTTACACACCCTATGAAACGAACCCTCCAAGGTCTTTCATCCTTACTTGTTCTACTGTTTATCGTTGGCTCTGTGTCCTTTGCACAAGACGCCAGAACAGCGATTACGAATGCCTATAATGCGGCCCAAGAAAAGGCAACGGCAGGCTCTTACGAAGAAGCCATCAAAGAGTTTGAGGACGTCTACGAAGATGCGGAAGAAGCTGGCTTAGCCGATATTCAAGAGCTTGTTGTCGGACAACTGCCACGAATCTATTCAGCAAAAGCGAGTGAAGCCTACAAAGTATTCCAAGCAAATCAGTCGCTTGAAACCATAGATGCAGCGATTGAAGCATTCCAGGATGCTCAAAAGGCCGCTACGGAATATGGTGAGTCATCCATTGCTGCTCAGATGGCTAACAATATACCCCAACTTTATTATGTGAAGTCACTCGTTCAGTTTAGACAAGAGGACTTGGAAGGGGCATCGGCCACCCTTGACCTAGCGATTGCAGCCAATTCAAATTATGCGCAAGCCTACTTTCAGAAAGCGATCGTCATGAGAAATCAAGGCAAAGCGACGACGGATGTTGTGGCCATGTTTGATCAATCCATTACCCTTGCTGATATGTACGGACAAGGACAGGTGGCGACACGTGCGACGAATCAAGCGGTTCAGACGTTACTGTCTGCCGGAGCTCAAGCTGTTCAAGATAATCAACTCACCCGGGGAATTGATTTGTTGACTAGAGCAGCTGGTTACGAAACAGACGAAGCGGATGTGTTTTTCCGTTTGGCTGAGGCGTACAACAAGCGCAGTCTCTACAATGATGCCGTTACCAATGCACAAAAGGCGCTTGAGCTAGAATCAGGAGGCGTGGCGGACAAGGCAAAGATCTATTTCGAGCTTGGTTTTGCGTATCAAATGCAAAATAACAAAGACGCAGCATGCTCTGCGATGAAGAATGCGAGCTATGGCCAGTTTCGAGATCCAGCCAACCACAAAATGGAGTTTGAGTTGAAATGTCCGGGCACTTCGGGCTCCTAACTCACCCACGGTTTTTGTACTTTAACGACGGGCTTGAATTTCAGGTCCGTCGTTTTTTTTGATGCACGCAATACTTTGCACACTGCTCTCACTTACCTTTGATCTATGACCTCTTCTGTTGACGACCTATGCGTAAACACCATCCGTGCACTCAGCATGGATGCCGTCCAACAGGCGAATTCAGGCCACCCCGGCATGCCAATGGGAATGGCTGATGCAGCTTTTGTTTTATGGACTCAGCACCTCTCTCATCACCCCCATCAACCTCAATGGTTTAATCGTGATCGCTTTGTCCTCTCCGCAGGTCATGGCTCGATGCTCTTGTATAGTTTGTTGCACCTCACGGGATACGATGTGTCGTTAGAAGATCTCAAGGCATTTCGTCAGTGGGATAGTATTACCCCAGGTCATCCAGAAGTAGGACTCACTGCAGGGGTAGAAACCACCACAGGTCCACTAGGTCAAGGGTTTGCAACAGGAGTGGGCATGGCGATGGCAGAGGCTCATCTGGCTGCTCGATTCAATCGTGAAGGACATCATGTGATCGATCATTATACCTATGCTATCGTGAGCGACGGGGATCTCATGGAGGGGGTGTCGCATGAAGCTGCATCGATGGCAGGCCACATGAAATTGGGTAAGCTCATCTATTTGTATGATGCCAATCGCATCTCCATTGATGGCTCCACAGAGTTGTCATTCACCGAAGATGTCACTAAGCGTTTTGAAGCCTACGGTTGGCATGTGCTTGAATGTGATGGGCACGATCGCGCAGCCGTGGATCAAGCCCTCCGGCAGGCGAAATCCACCCAGGATCAACCCTCCATCATCGTGTGTCGTACTCACATTGGTTTTGGTAGTCCAAACAAGCAAGATTCTGAATCCTCTCATGGGGCGCCGTTGGGTGAAGAGGAAGTGGCAGCCACCAAAAAAGCTTTGGGCTTAGATCCGTCAAAAACGTTTGATGTCCCTGTGGGGGTCGCTGATGCTATGGGGCTAGCCATAGAGCATGGAACCGAAGCTCATGAATCGTGGCTGGATGGCCTGGATGCCTATCGTGAGGCTTTTCCTGAGCTTGCGCAAGAGCTTGAGCGACGCATGGCAGGGGACTTACCGACGGATGAGAGTCTAGATGGCGCTGTCAAACCATTTGCAGCAGATGCCAAAGGGATGGCATCGCGTAAGTCGTCTGGAGCTGTCTTGCAGCAACTCAAAGATGCCGTGCCTGAATTGGTAGGTGGTTCGGCTGACTTGACAGGCAGCAATAACACATTTATGGATGATGCGGGGATCTTTTCCCCTGCCGATTACGGGGGTCGTAACATCCATTATGGTGTACGGGAGCACGCCATGGGAGCAGCGATGAACGGAATGGCTCTTCATGGCGGTGTTCGTCCGTTTGGGGGGACCTTTATGGTGTTTTCTGACTACTGTCGACCCGCGATTCGGCTGGCAGCCTTGTCCCATATCCCAGCGATTTATGTCTTCACTCATGATAGTATTGGTCTTGGCGAGGATGGCCCTACACACCAACCTATTGAGCATTTAGCAAGCCTTCGGGCGATGCCGAATGTGTGTGTATTGCGCCCAGGGGATGCCAATGAGGTGGCTGAAGCATGGAAGATTGCCTTGAAGCGACAGGATGGACCCACCTTGTTAATGTTGACTCGACAAAATATCCCAACCCTCGATCGAGAGGAGCTTGCCCAAGCAAAACACACCGCCAAAGGGGCTTATGTTCTCAAACCAGGTTCTTTGGAGAGAGAGACGCAAGGCGTTGAGGTTCCTGATGTGACGGTTTGTGCGACTGGATCTGAGCTTTCCCTGGCTTTAGATGTGGCTACAAAGCTCGAAGCGGTAAATGTATCAACTCGCGTCGTAAGCATGCCAAGTTGGGAGATTTTTGATGCGCAATCCGAAACGTACCAACACTCTGTCATCCCTCGTGCGGAAGGCCATCTTGTGGTGTCCATTGAGGCGGGGTCGACGTTTGGATGGAAAAACTGGGTTGGTGAAGATGGACTCTCTTTTGGACTCGATCATTTTGGGGCCTCTGCTCCGGCCGAGGTGCTTTATGAAAAGTTTGGCCTGACACCTGAGGCGATTAGCAAGGCCATTATAGCGCACCGCTCCACACAGCAATCCAAGAGCGTATGAGTCGAGCCGTTGTGTATTTACTCGACGGAATGGCGCTTGCGTACCGAGCCCATTTTGCGTTTATCAACGCAAATCTTCGCAATAGTGAGGGGATTCCCACAGGGCCTATCATGGGATTTGCCAACACTGTCGAGCGACTCATGAAAGAACATAACCCTAGTCACCTAGCTGTGGCTTGGGATACACATGCCCCGACCTTTCGACACGAAATGGACGCTGAATACAAAGCCAATCGACCCCCTCAGCCAGAGGAATTGCGCGTAGGAATCCCATTAATCAAAGAGATGATGGCGGCTTGGGGTGTCCATAATCTGGAATTGGACGGCTACGAAGCCGATGATATTCTGGGTACGCTTGCTTCGAAGGCAGAGGCAGCCGATGCGGATGTGTATTTGGTAACCCCCGACAAGGATTACATGCAACTCGTTCGTGATCATATCTGGATGATCAAACCCGATAATGCGAATGGAGGGTTTGTCACGATTGATCGACAGGGAGTGCACGATTATTTCGGGGTGGAGCCAGAGAAAGTGATTGATGTGTTGGCGTTGATTGGCGATACCAGCGATAATATCCCAGGGGTGCCAGGTATTGGAAAGAAGGGAGCCCCAGCACTCATTAATGAGTATGGATCGCTGGATGCGCTCTTGGAGCAGGCGGAACATGTGAAGGCCAAACGCGCACGGGAGGGATTGCTTGCAAATGCAGAACAAGCCAAACTCGCGCAAGAGATGGTGACCATTCATCTCGATGTCCCAGGAATCCCATCATGGAAAGAGCTTTCGTACAAAGGGGTGGCGGATCAGGATAACTTGGCGCGATTTTTTGAGCGAATGAATTTCAGGACGCTTTCTGCGAAGTATGGGGCAGGGAATGGGGCTGGGAATGGAGCAGAGAATGGATCTCCATCTACAACGACGGCCAAGGCAGCGCCGGTTGCTAACAAGACAACCTCCATACCCCCAGAAGCCGGCACCCAATCCAACCTATTTGATGCGACACCTCGCACCTATACGTTGATTGACTCGTTGGAGGGGCTTGACAAGCTCGTTGGCAAACTTGATAGTGCCAGTGAGCTATGCTACGACACCGAAACCAGCAGCGCCGATCCGTTACTAGCTACTCTTGTAGGGATCTCAATGTCAGCGACTCCAGGAGAAGCCTATTACATTCCTGTAAATGTGCCTGAAGGTCTCCAATGGGAGGAGGTTCGAATAAGGATTCAACCCCTCTTTGAGGATCCCGACAAACTGTGGATTGCGCAAAATGCAAAATTTGACGACACCGTGTTGCGCCGAGCAGGTATCGAGCGAAAAGGGCGTATTTTTGATACCATGGTTGCAGCTTACGTCCTCAATTCGAGTCAAAAACTCTCGATGGACGCTCTTGCTCAAACCTATTTAGGGGTGAGTACAATCTCCATTGAGTCGTTAATAGGCTCAGGGAAGTCCCAAAAATCAATGGCTGATCTTGCACCAAGTGAGATTACAGACTATGCCTGTGAGGATGCTGACATTACCCTGCAGCTTTTTCACCATTTATCTAAAGAGCTCGAAGCGGAAGGGCTCACAAAAGTTGTCGAAGAGCTAGACTTTCCTCTGATTCATGTTCTGGGGGTTATGGAAGGGCATGGAGTACAAGTGGATATGGGGATGTTGTCAACATTTTCCAAAGAACTCGAGACCGATTTGAATCGATTGGAAAAGGACATTTATGCCCTTGCAGGACGCGAGTTTTCGATCCAGTCCCCCAAGCAGCTTGGAGAGGTTTTGTTCACCGATTTAGGTCTTCCAACAGGTAAAAAAACCAAAACGGGCAAAGTGTCTACCTCAGAAGAGGTCTTGGTAGGTCTTGCAAGCGTACACGATCTCCCCGCAAAGGTGCTTGAGTATCGAGCGACGGCTAAGCTTAAATCGACCTATGTCGATGCACTTCCAGAGCTTCAACATCCCGAAACAGGACGCATCCATACCAGTTACAATCAGGTTGTAGCGGCCACAGGACGACTCTCCTCATCAAACCCGAATCTTCAAAATATTCCCATACGAACCGAGAGAGGTCGCGAGATTCGAAAGGCCTTCATTGCAGCGCCAGGTTTTCAACTCTTAGCGGCAGATTATTCCCAGGTGGAGCTACGTGTAATTGCCTCCATTGCCCAAGATGAGGCGATGATTGAAGCCTTCCAAAAAGGTGAAGATATCCATGCTCGCACAGCGCGAGAGTTATTTGATCTTGGTCCAGAGGATGAGGTCACTGCAGATCAGCGTCGAAAGGCCAAGGAGGTGAATTTTGGAATCCCATATGGAGTAAGTGCTTATGGACTGGCCTCTCGACTGGGGATTTCCAATGGAGAAGGTAAGGAGATGATCGACACCTATTTTGAGCGTTTCCCAGGCATCAAGACGTATATGGAAGAGACGATTGCCAAAGCAAAAGAGCATCGATTTGTGACAACACTCTCTGGGCGCAAACGGTGGATTCCAGAGATTGATTCCAGCAATTTTGCACGACGTGGATTTGCTGAGCGTACGGCGATCAATATGCCGATCCAGGGAACGGCCGCAGACATTATCAAACGTGCCATGATAAAGATTCAAGCCATGGCTGAGCGTGAGCAGTGGACCTCAAGGATGTTGTTGCAGGTTCATGATGAGCTTGTCTTTGAGATCCACGAGTCTGAGCTGGCGACCGTGCCTCCTAAGATTCAAGAAGCGATGGAGTCTGCGATGGAACTCTCCGTGCCGTTGGCTGTCGAAATGGGCATCGCCGATACCTGGCTAGAGGCACATTAATTGGGCTCCAGCCCATCCAAGCGCGGGCCCTTGAATACTCTGCCTATTAATACTCTTCGGGCACTTTGAGCGTATCGTAAATCGCCCGATAACTGTCGTAGCGCTCCTGCGTAATCTTACCACGTTTCACTGCCTCTTGGACGCCACAACCAGGTTCATGCAAATGGCTGCAATCGCTGTACTTGCATCGAGAGCGAGGCTCCGTCATTTCGGGGAAATAATGCGATAATTCCTCCACAGGAATCCCCACCAGACCCAATTCCCGGATTCCAGGGGTATCAGCAATCATCGTCCCTTCCGGAAACCCTTTGGGTTCGACCATCAAAGCATACGTCGTGGTGTGAGTCCCTTTGCCGGTTGAGGAGGAGATAGGAGCGGTATTAAGCTCTAATTCTGGGTCCAGCGCGTTTAGCAGACTCGACTTTCCGACGCCTGAGGGACCAAAAAAGGCTGAAACCTTACCCCCCATTTGTTCTTTAATAGGCTCCAGACCATCTTCTTGAAGCACGGAGCAGGTGTAGGTGGGTACTCCGATTTCGGCATAAATATCGATGACACGCTGCAAATGCTCCTTATCGGTTCGCCGTGCTAAATCCAATTTATTAATAATGATACCTACGGGAATGTCGTACGCCTCACACGCTACAAGGCATCGGTCGATAAAGCGTGTATTCACCCTGGGTTGACGCGCAGACTGCACAAGCCACAAAAAATCGAGATTTGCCAATAGTAACTGGGATTGACGTCTCGTGTGAGTGGATTGACGAGGGAGGCCATTCTTGCGAGGATAAATGTACTGAATCATCCCACTGCCATCCTCCTCAAGACGAATATTGACCCAATCACCCACCGCAATAGGATGGGCATAATCTGAATCTTCGAGGCGTTGTCGACCTGGTAAACGACTTGAAACAACGGAATCGTCATCCACAAGCTTCACTTGCGTCCAAATCCCTGTGGACTCCACGACAAGCCCTTTATGCAAACCCTCTTCGAGTGGCTCGTTATCCATTCCAGGATTGGGTCTAGGTGTGATCCCCTCAGGATCTACCTGCTTATGAAGCTCTTCCATGTATATGCGTCATGACTACTTGATTATTCCCTGCGTTCACTCCCAGTGTTCATTCCCTGCGATTGATTCATGGACGCGACTTGCTTTTTGGGGCATTGTCTTTGGGTGTGTCTTCCACGTGGAAAAAAGCCTTGGGATCTTGTACAACCTTCTGCTCCAATACAAGATCCAGCAATGGGTCCATACGCTCAAGATAGTCAATGTTGAGGTCGCCAATCACCTCAGATTCGATTTCAGAGACATCTTTCTCATTTTTCTTGGGAAGGTAGACATGTTTGATCCCTGCACGCTTGGCCGCTAACACCTTCTCCTTAATCCCTCCCACAGGAAGGACGAGACCGCGTAGAGTAATCTCACCGGTCATCGCAATGGTCCCCTTGACCTTACGCTGGGTAAAGATTGAGGCAATCGCACTCATAAGTGCTACGCCTGCCGAGGGTCCATCTTTGGGGATGGCACCTGCTGGGACGTGTATATGTAGGTCCCATTTGGTAAAGGCGTGCTCAGGGATATTGAATTTTTTGGCATGCGCCTTGAGATAGGAGAGGGCAAGCATGGCCGACTCCTTCATGACATCACCCAGTTGGCCCGTAATGTTGAGTTTCCCACTGCCTCGACTCACACTTGCTTCGATAAAGAGGATATCCCCACCAAACGGTGTCCATGCAAGCCCCGTAGACACCCCAGGAACTCGTGTACGTTCGGCGATATCAGAGAAGTATTTTTGTTTCCCAAGAATCTCTTCCACCTCCTTAATACCGATCGTCATCTTTTGAATCTCCTCGCTGGCAATCTTGGCGGCCACATGGCGGCATAACGACCCCATCTCACGCTCCAAGTTTCGAACTCCAGACTCACGTGTGTATTGATCAATCACACGTCCCACTGCAGCTGGGGTAATCTTGATCTGAGATTTGGTGAGGCCATTCTCTTTGATTTGCTTTGGAATAAGGTATTTACATGCGATTTCTAGTTTTTCTTCCAGTGTATACCCACTCAGCTGGATGATCTCCATTCGGTCCCTGAGAGGGGCTGGAATGGTATCCAACGAATTAGCTGTGGCAATAAACATCACCTTGCTCAAGTCGTAATCCAACTCGAGATAGTTATCACTAAACGTATTGTTTTGTTCCGGATCCAAGACCTCCAATAGCGCAGAGGTTGGATCCCCCCGGAAATCAGCTCCAACCTTATCAATCTCATCCAGCATTAAGACTGGATTGCCTTTGCCCGCCTTTTTCATCGCGCGCAAGATTCTCCCAGGCATCGCTCCAATGTACGTCTTACGATGGCCTCGGATTTCGGCTTCATCATGGATCCCGCCCAGCGAGAATCGCTCAAACTCGCGATTTAGTGAGCGTGCTATCGATTTTCCAAGGGACGTTTTCCCCACCCCTGGAGGGCCATAAAAGCACAAAATAGGCGCTTTCATGTCTTGCTTGAGTTTGAGCACTGCTAAATACTCGATAATGCGCTTTTTGACCTTCTCGAGTCCATAATGGTCCTCATCCAACGCCTTTTGAGCTTGCTTCAAATCGATGGAGTCTTTGGAATATTCCTCCCATGGAAGGTCCAAAATCCATTCAATGTAATTATGAGTGACGCCATAATTTGGTGACGCACTTGGTGTCATCTCCAGGCGTTGGAGTTCCTTTTCTGCCACTTCACGTGCCGAATCGGGTAGCCCTTTCTTTTCTTTGAGACGCTCACGAAGCTTCACCACTTCCTGCTGCTCAGAGTCCTCGCCGAGTGCCTCTTGAATCGCTTTTAGTTGCTGTCGTAAATAAAAATCACGCTGCTGGTCATCGATTTCAGTTTTGACCTTACTGCGGATTTCTTCGCTCAGACTCAATACTTGAAGCTCTTTGTTGAGATGCTCCATCACTTTTTCCATCCGTTTGGAAAACGATGGTAGATCCAACAACGATTGTTTTTCATCGAGTCCCACTTGGAGATTCGACGAAATAAAGTTGAGCAAAAACGAGGGGCTGGAAATATTATTGATTGCAATGGCCGCTTCAGAGGGAATATTCGGCGATAAATTCACAATCTTGGTCGCAGCCTCTTTTACCGATCGAATGGCTGCATCGAGCTCAACCCCTTTGAGATCCATCTCTTGAGCAACACTTGATACATCTGCGCGGTAATAGGGATCCTTTTGTGTAAAGGCATCCAATTGAATTATACTAGTGCCCTGGATTACAATGCTCTTGCTGCCATCTGGCATTTTGATGAGCTTCATGATTTGCGCCGCCGTCCCGGTGCGGTAAAGATCATCTTCGGAAGGATCTTCCTTATTTTCATCCTTTTGGGAGACCACACCAATCATTTTGTCACTTTCATAGGCTTCCTTCACAAGCGCCAACGATTTATCTCGCCCCACGGTAATGGGAACCACCACGCCAGGGAATAGCACCGTGTTTTTCAGCGGAAGAATCGGCAGATTCTCCGGCACCTTGGATTCAGAGAGGACACGCTCTTCTTCCTCACTTAACAGCGGAATTGCCTGCTCAAAGTCGTTAAAGTCATCTTCAGATCCATCCAATTGGACAGTCCAGGGGGATTTAATATCTATCATAGTCTTTTTGTTGTCCCTAGGTGTATGCAAACGGTACGCCAAAGCACCGCAAAGCATGACACTATGACATATCGTCATCTACCAAGGTCAATTTGGCTGCCCGAAGAAGCAGCGTTTTTTGACCTCTGTGCTGAAAAAAGACAACGACGCGCGCTTCTGCACCCGTTCCGGAACGAGAAACGATTTTTCCAACCCCAAAGGCTGCGTGCTTCACCACAGCCCCTGCATAAAAGGGATCGCCCCCGCCAGATGATCCACCGCCATATGATCCTGATGCGCTTGTACGGCTAGCACCCCCGCCTGCCATTCCACTCCCACCTGCTGGATCATCGTACTCGATGTGAAGGCCTTGTTTTCGTGCTGATTTAGGTTTAGCACCCGATATTCGCAAGTCGGGAGGCAAGTCTGCCAGAGATGGGCGTTTTTGGCCCGATCCTACACCCGACCCAGCCCCAAAGCCAGCCCCATCACCCGACTCAGCCCCATCATGCTCAACGGTCAAATCAAAACGATCCCTCTTCTGTTTAATCGTCGCTCCTGACTCAGTCTGTACCACGCCTGGATTCACCTCATCCAAAAATCGTGATCTCAACTGCACGGTTTCATCTCCAAAACGGTACCTCATTCGACAGGTGCTAAAAAACAACCTCGACTCTGCTCGTGTGATCGCCACATAGAACAACCGACGCTCCTCCTCAAGGTTTTGCTCCTCACCCTCACGAGCCCCCATCGGGAACAATTCCTCCTCCAGCCCCACAATGAACACCACCGGAAACTCCAATCCCTTGGACGCATGCACGGTCATCAGCGTAATCGCAGGTTTGTTCTCGTCATACTTGTCGGTATCGGTGATCAACGAAATCTCCTGCAAGAACGACGCCAAGGAGCCATTCGGATTCTGTTCTTGATAATAGGCCATCGCATTTTGAAGCTCGATAATATTATCGCGCCGAGTCAGCGATTCGTGGGATCCTTCTTCAATAAGTGCCTTGATGTAGCCACTCTTCTCCAAGACTTTGCGCGCGACATCCAACAAATGAACGCCATCCTCCAGCTCCTGCTGCAACTCCTCAATCATGGCCCGAAAAGCCTGAATCCGTGGAATGGCTGGCTTTGGAAGGGTGAGTTTTGGACCCTGAGCCCCCGACTCAGACCCTACCTGCGCAAGGACATCCCACACGGCTACACCCGTGGCTCTACTTTGGTTGAGTAATTCTTGCAACGTCTTGGCGCCAATGCCTCGGCTTGGTTCATTAATAATGCGCAACAACGACTGTTCATCACGCGGGTTGACCAGAAGCGTCAAATACGCCACCACATCCTTAATCTCCTTGCGCTGATAGAACGACAACCCACCCACCAATTGATAGGGGAGCCCTTGGCGCCGCAGCGACTCCTCAAAAACTCGTGACTGGGCATTGGTTCTATACAAAATGGCAAACTCATTATAGGAGAATCCAAACCGAGCATGGAGTTCCTCAATCTTCTGAGCCACTCGCATGGCTTCCTCGCGCTCGTTCATGTGCTCCATCAACACGACCGCCTCTCCCTCCTGATTTGCTGTCCATAGGGTCTTGGAGAGTTGCTTCTTGTTATGCTTGATGATGGAATCGGCACACGACAAAATGTGCTTTGTCGATCGGTAATTTTGCTCTAGCGGAATCTCAAATGCGTCGGCATAATCGTTCTTGAAATCGAGAATATTGCGAATATCCGCCCCTCGAAACGCATAAATACTTTGTGCATCATCGCCCACAACACAGATATTCGCCTTCCGCCCAGCCAACATCTTGGTCACCGTGTACTGCGCATGATTGGTATCCTGATATTCATCAATCAAAATGTACTTAAACAACATTTTGTACTTCTCTAGGATATCTCCACGCTCCTGGAACAGTTTAATAGGCTTGACCAACAGATCATCAAAGTCCATCGCATTCCCCGCCAACAACCGTTGCTCGTAGTGTGCATACACTTGCTGGGTAATCTCATCCAAGGTGCTACGAGCGTGCTTTTGTTGGTATACCTCAGGGGTGATGAGTTGGTTCTTAGCATCCGAAATCCGTCGTTGAATCGCTCGCGGTCGAACCAATTTAGGATCGTGCTTGAGCTCAACAAGGATTCGTTTGATCACAGCCTCCGAATCGGACGTGTCATAAATGGAAAACTGCTTGGTGTACCCAATGGCTTCGCCCTCAAAACGCATGATTTTGGCAAAAATGCTATGGAATGTACCCATCCAGAGTCGATTGGCCCTTTGGGGGACTAATGACGAGATCCTTGTGAGCATCTCGCGTGCCGCCTTGTTGGTAAAAGTGAGGGCTAGAATTTGCTCTGGTGCAGCTAGCTCTTGCTCCAAAATGTAGGCAATACGATAGGTTAGGACACGAGTTTTTCCACTGCCTGCCCCTGCGATAATAAGTAATGGACCCTCGGTGTGTGTGACGGCTTGGCGTTGCGGCTCATTGAGTTCGGCAAGAAAATCAGGGCCAGCGGAAGGGGTTGTCATAGCACGGAGCTCCGTTGACATGGATCAAGCACGAAGCTCGTCCAACATGGTTCGATAGGCATCCAACGATTGGGAGGAATCTTCCAACTTTTTGCGCTCTTTGGCCACAACCTCGTCAGGGGCAGAACCTACAAAATTGGGATTCTCTAGCTTCTTTTGGATCCCTTTTTGGAACCCTTCTAGGCGCTGAATTTCCTTTTGAAGGCGATCCACTTCCGCGTCTACATCAATGAGTCCTTCCAAAGGGATAAAGCAACGCTCTTCTCCAATTAATGTGCTCCGGCTAGCGTCCGGTTTGGGTGCATCCGTAGCCGCTGTAAGCGTGCACTCATGACCAAGTTTTTCGATGAGGGGCCGCTGACGATCCCAAAACGCTTCTGATTCTGCGTCGGTTGTTTGTAGCGTAATATGTAGAGGGTGCTTAGGTGACAGACCAAGACTTGCGCGGGTATTGCGAATAAATGTGATGAGCTCTTGGACTCGGCCAAAGTCTGCAATCACACGTGATGAGGACGAATCGCCCACCTCTTGTTGCGTCGGATAGGGTTGGACGGTCAGGCTTTCTCCCTCGTTGCGCTGTTGCATCGTATGCCATAATTCCTCCGTGATGAATGGCATGTAGGGGTGCAACAAACGAATCATCGCCTCAAATGTGCCCATGGCTCGAGACCATTGCTCGGGCTCAATTGGAGACTCAAAATCGGCAGGTTTTAGCACCTCGATATACCAGTCACAATAATCGTCCCATAGCAGGGTGTAGATTTCGTGTAACGCGTCATTGAGTCGTGCGTCTTGGAAGGCTTGATGGACCTGTTTTACCGTTTGGCGTAGCCGCTCGAGCATGTATTGATCCACCAAATTATCTGGCTCAAGATCCAGCTCTATGGTAGGTGATTCGGCGCCCATAGGATCAGCGCCTGTAGATCCGGCCCCTGAAGATTCTGCCGCTAGTGGGCGCTTTAGCATCAAAAACCGAAACGCATTCCACAGTTTGTTGGCAAAATTACGCCCTTGCTCACACAAGGCCTCATCAAACAAGATGTCATTGCCCGAAGGAGTGGAGAAAATCATCCCAAAGCGTGTCCCATCTGCACCAAATTGGGCGATGAGCTCCAATGGGTCGGGCGAATTACCCAGTGATTTACTCATTTTCTGCCTCTTTTTATCGCGGACAATTCCATGAAGTACCACATCCTTGAATGGAGCTTCGCCCTTGAGGTAATACCCAGCCATAATCATTCGAGCAACCCAAAAGAAAAGGATTTCCGGAGCGGTCACCAGATGTTGGGTAGGGTAGTAATAGGTGATGTCCTCATTATCGGGTTCGGTTACCCCATCAAAAACGGAAAGTGGCCATAACCAAGAGCTGAACCACGTATCGAGCACATCCTCATCCTGATGCAGATCCTCCAATGTTAGCGACCCACCCTTAGGATGCGCTGCTTGGGCTTTAGCAAGGGCTTCTTCTGCGGAATGAGCTACAAACATCGATTCAGTATCGCCTTTCACGTTCCATGCGGGAATGCGATGTCCCCACCAAAGTTGCCTTGAAATACACCAGTCACGAATATTTTCCATCCAATGGAAGTAGGTGTTCTCAAATTTGGCCGGGTGGAATCGAATCTCACCCTCTTTCACTGCCTTGATCGCGGGCTGAGCCAATTCCTCCATTCGGCAGAACCATTGCAAAGAGAGTCGAGGCTCGATCACTGCACCGGTTCTTTCTGAAGTACCTACTTGATTGACCAAGTCCTCGGTTTTTTCGAGGATTCCTTCGCCATCAAGGGCTGCTGCCACCGCTTTTCGGGCCTCAAATCGCTCCAATCCGTCAAACGGAGAGCCTTCCAAGACAATATGACCCGTTGCTGATAGGATGTCCAGAATGGGAAGGTCGTGACGTTGGCCAATCTCATAGTCATTAGGATCATGCGCGGGGGTAATCTTCAGGCATCCTGTCCCAAACTCTGGATCGACATACTCATCGGCAATCACAGGTATCGTGCGATCCGTAAGGGGTACATGCACCTGCTTTCCCACCCACGTGGCCGCTCTAGGATCCTCAGGATGAATGGCAATCGCCACATCAGCCATAATGGTCTCTGGACGTGTGGTAGCGATGGTAAGCGTCGACGTTGGGTCATCGGCAAAGGCATACTTCACATGATAGAGGTGTCCTTGTTGCTCTTTGTAGATCACCTCCTCATCAGACAAGGCAGTTTGAGCCACAGGATCCCAATGGACCATTCGCTTGCCTCGATAGATATATCCATCTTCGTATAGCTTTACGAAGGTCGCACGAACCGCCTCACTCAACTCCTCATCCAGGGTAAAGCGTGTTCGCTCCCAGTCGCAGGAGGCTCCCAGCGTTTTGAGCTGTTTCAAGATCACTCCGCCATGTTCGTGGGTCCATTCCCACGCCTTCTCCAAAAACGCTTCCCGAGAGAGATCGCTTTTCTTTATCCCTTCGGCACGCAGTTTTTGGACAACTTTGGCCTCGGTAGCAATGCTTGCATGGTCTGTCCCAGGGACCCAGCACGTGTTATAGCCTTCCATTCGCGCCTTGCGAACCAGCACATCTTGCAATGAATTATTGAGCATATGCCCCATGTGGAGCACTCCCGTCACATTCGGAGGGGGAATCACAACCGTGTAGGGTTCTCGATCGTCGGGTGTAGATCGGAAGAATTGGTGCGAGTCCCAGTAGGCGGTCCATCTAGATTCGGACGCGCCTGGATCAAAATGTTTGGCGATAGATTCTGGGTCGATACCCTTGGGTGACGCCTGACTCATAGCACCCCGTTAGCTTTTGCGGGTGAGTCTCACTCCAAAATGACCGTCACACCCATGCTTGTGGGGGAAGGTTTGGTACGCTTTGCCATCCTCAATAAGGACCTCTTCGGGGAGGTAGTCAGATAAATTATCCAGTTCAAACCCTTTATGCTTGGCTAAAAATGCCTGCACCTGCTCCCAATTCTCTTCTGGTTCCAAAGAGCATGTGCTGTACACAAGACGTCCACCTTTTTTGACCATCGTTGCAGCTTGGGCAAGTAGTTTGGACTGTAGTTGCACGATAGCCGCCAATTCCTCAGGCGTACGTCTCCATCGAAGATCCGCTCGTTTGCCAATCACACCCGTACCCGTACAAGGTGCATCAAGTAGCACACCATCCACCGGAGGCAATTCTAATTCCGTAACATCCCCGCGACGAATTCGAATATTCTCTGCATGATAATTCAGTGCACTTTCGGCCAATTTTTCGAGTCGTCTGGAATCTTGATCTACGGCAAGGATAGATCCCTCTCCATTCATCATATCCGAAAGCATAATTGACTTGGTCCCTGGCGCTGCGCATAGGTCATAGATCTGCTCACCAGGCTGTGCATCCAAAATGGTAGGCGCCATACCCGCTGCCACATCTTGCACCTGGCAAAGCCCTTTTTCCAAGAGCCCTTTTTGAAGAATAGGCTGCAGTGAGGAGACTTTATAATAATTGGGAAGCCAGTCAGACGCTTCAAAATCCACCTCTGCTTTTTGCAGACGTAGCTTGAAGTTTTCTGGGGAGGTGCGTTGAGCATTTACACGCACGGTATACTCTGGTCGTTGATTGTTGGCCTGCATCAACGCAAAGGCATCGCGCTCACCATAGCGTGCCACCCATCGCTCTACCAACCACTCGGGATGGGAATAGGTCACAGCGATAAGTTTTTTACGATCTGCAAACGCTGGCTTTGGAAGCGTCGCCATATCACGCTGAAGGTGTCGAAGCATGGCATTGACCAAATCGCCCGTTTTTGAACCAAGCGTCGCTTTGGCAATCTCGACAGCCTCGTTAATGGTCGCATAGTCTGGGATATGCTCCATGTAGAGCATCTCATAGAAGGAGAGGCGCAAGATATTCTTTAGTGGAGCGGTCATGTCCTCCATGGAGATACTCGAGAACTCGCCCACCAAGAAATCAAGGTAACTACGGCGTCGCAACACACTCTGGACATACTCTCGTACTTGCGATCTCTCCCTAGAGGGAAGCTCATCCGCAGCCGTGAAATCAAGTTGTTGTTCCGTATCGAATGCAATAAGCATGTCGACACTTACTGAGCGTGCTGTTGGGTCTAAAGTCACGAGAATCTTGTCTAAAATCGTTTTAAATGTCAGCAATCCAAGCGAAGACAACACAGAACACGTGGTTTTCCCCGCAGAATGCCTCAATAAGCTAAACTTTTAATATACGCAACCCTACATCCTCATGCTACCTTCTGCCATCTATTTCGAAACTTTGATTGATTTTTGAGAGGGCTCATGCTACCTTTGGATGCTGTACAATATGCTGAACACTGGCTTAAGGTGCTGTTTACTTTTACAAACGTAAGGGTAAGCACCGCGTCTGTTAAACCCACCATACAAGGAACCTCCATATGAATAAAGGGACTGTAGCGCAGGTGATTGGACCTGTTGTCGATGTCGATTTTTCTCAGGGTGAATTACCCGCAGTACTCAACGCATTAACCATTGCCAAAGATGATGGCTCCACACTGGTCTTGGAAGTGGCGCAACATCTCGGCGAAAACCGTGTACGAACCATTGCCATGGACGCTACGGAAGGACTTGTCCGGAAGGCTGGGGTTGTAGACACAGGCAAGCCTATCTCTATGCCAATTGGTGAAGAGATTCGTGGCCGTCTGTTTAATGTGGTAGGTGCCCCTATTGATGGGATTCCTGCTCCATCAGGTAAAGAGAGTTATCCTATTCACCGTCCTGCACCTTCATACGAAGAGCTCGCGACATCCACGGAGATGTTGGAAACCGGTATTAAAGTGATTGACCTGCTTTGTCCCTATGCAAAAGGGGGTAAAATTGGTCTTTTTGGTGGGGCTGGTGTTGGAAAAACGGTTCTTATTCAGGAGTTAATTAATAACATCGCCAAGCAACATGGTGGGCTTTCGGTGTTTGCAGGTGTGGGTGAGCGGACCCGTGAAGGAAACGATCTTCTTCGTGAATTTATCGAGTCTGGCGTGATCAACTATGGCGACGCTTTCAAGGAATCGATGGAGAAAGGGGAGTGGGATCTTTCGAAAATTGATCCAGAAGCTTTGAAAACATCCCAAGCAACACTTGTGTTTGGTCAGATGAACGAGCCTCCGGGAGCTCGTGCGCGAGTGGCCCTGTCAGGACTGACCATTGCGGAGTATTTCCGTGATGAAGTGTCTCGCGACATTTTGTTATTTATTGACAACATCTTCCGATTCACACAGGCTGGCTCAGAGGTATCTGCACTTCTTGGACGAATGCCTTCGGCGGTAGGGTATCAACCCACTCTTGCCACAGAAATGGGGGACCTTCAAGAGCGTATCACCTCAACCAAGAAGGGATCGATTACGTCTGTTCAGGCAATTTATGTTCCTGCGGATGACTTGACCGATCCAGCCCCTGCAACCACGTTCTCTCACTTGGATGCCACCACGGTATTGAGTCGTGCCTTGACTCAGATTGGAATCTACCCTGCGGTGGATCCCCTCGATTCTACTTCTCGGATTAATAACCCGAAAGTCGTAGGAGACGATCATTACGGTACTGCCCAAGCGGTGAAAGAGATTCTGCAGAAGTACAAGGAGTTGCAAGATATCATTGCGATTCTTGGGATGGACGAGCTGTCTGATGAAGATAAGTTGGTGGTCTCACGCGCGCGACGTGTGCAGCGCTTTTTGAGCCAGCCATTCTTTGTGGCAGAACAGTTTACAGGGCAAGAAGGTAAATATGTGCAAATCAAGGATACGATTCGTGGGTTCAAGATGATTCTTGAGGGAGAGCTAGATCACCTTCCTGAAAACGCCTTCCACCTCGTTGGAACCATTGAAGATGCTATTGCCAAAGGAGAAAAACTTCTGGCCGAAGCTGAGGCAGCCTAACGTCAAACCTAAGTTCTCATGGCAAACGAAACCTTTTCTGCAAAAATTATGACGCCTGTGGGTAAGGCGTTTGAGGGTGACGTACAAAGTGTGTCACTCCCTGGAGAGAAAGGACGTTTCCAAGTGCTTTATGGTCACGCCCCGATATTGTCAACGCTCGTTCACGGGGATGTGCATGTGGTGGACGCAGCAGGTACGCGCTCCTCGTTTAATGTGCAGGTTGGCTTCGTCGAAATGGTCAATAATTCCCTCACGCTTCTTGCGGAAAGTGTCACGGATGGCGCCTCTGCTTCAAGTGGAGCTGGCAGCGAAGCCAATTCATGATGTTAGTCATTGGCTAGCAGTCCCTGATCTGGCATCGATATCAGCGAGTAGTTGCCGCTTCAACACCTGTTCAAACTCTTTTGTAGTCAACGTTTCGGGTGCTTCTAGTGCGGGCCCCACATGGATGACGCATTCTGGGCGCTGAGAATCCATGGTATGCATATGAATCGTCATGGGAACGACATCAAAGAGGATTCCCTCTTGATGAGCTTGACGTATGAGCCACTCCATCCCAGGCTTGAACGGGTGAATCCGGGGCTCAGAGAGGGGATGGTTAAGTTCTCCTTCCGGATAGAGGAATAATGAGGCTTGAGGTCTATGAAAGGACTCCAAGGCATAGCGAAGACTACGAATCGAGCCCCTTGGATGAGACAAATCGACAGAAAACACCCCAATCCTGGGAAAAAATGGGTGCTTTTGGACTTGTGCAAGGTCCATCATGGCTCGCGCTTGTTGTTTGAAGCGAGTCTGGTTCAACAATAGGGGGATAAGTGCGTCCCACCATGAGGTATGATTGCCATAATAAAGGGTCACACGATCGCGCGGAGGATGATACGCTTGATGGATAACCACTCTGTGGAATCGAAGATGAAACATCCATCGCACCCATGCCCCAAAAACCTTCAAAAAAAGGGTATTTTCCTTGGCAGGAATAAACGTTTTTGTCGCTTTGGGCATAATAATAAGGGCGGAACCCGATAGATGAAGTCTCCCAAAAGGTAATGGAAAGAACCAAAAACAACACCTTACCCCTGGATCGGATGCAGGAACTTGAGACCTACGCCATGGCATGGTCCTCGCCGGTGTCTGAGGCGATACGCGTCCAGATAGATAAAGCTACGGCATCCTTGGCTTATGTGGACATGGCTTCAGGCCCGATGATGCGAGGTCTGCTTGGTTTTTTGGTTCGTGCCATGAGGGCGCAACGTGTCCTAGAAATTGGGACGTTTATAGGCACATCGGCGATGGTGATGGCCGAAGCGATGGACAGTGTGCGTGATAGGCAAGCCCCCCACGCCCCACAGCTTCTTACGATTGACAAGAACAAACGATACATCGATTTGGTGAAGGGTGCATTTTCCCAAGAGCCTTACGCCTCGATTATTGAATCGGTGGAGGGAGATGCCCTTGCGATGCTTCGAGCGAGCGATCCAAGAATCGTTACAGACCAACCATGGGATCTGATCTTTTTGGATGGGGACAAGGCGCATTATCCAGAGTATATTGAGTATGTCGTGGATTTGTTGCGCGTGGGCGGCATCTTGGTGATTGATAATGTGCTTTGGTATGGGCATGTGTTAGATGCTGAAACGTTAGCGGCCGATACACGTGCCTCCGATACACGTGGCTCCGATACACCTCCCTCCGACACACTTGCCGGGAATGCTGACGCTCAAAAGCCCAACGCGACCCGTGACGAAAAGCACAAACAAAAAGCAGTGGCCATTGATCACATGAATCAACGACTCGCTCAAGACCCACGCCTTACCACCCAGATCCTCCCCTTTGGCGATGGACTCACCCTAGCAACCCGAATCCAATGAGCATGCAACCCACCAAGCTGGACGTCTTTCAATCCAAGCAAGAGCTTCACATCAAGTGGCCAGATGGCAAAACCCATGAGCTGCCATTTTTTGGCCTTCGTAAAAACTGTCCATGTGTGGTCTGTCGTGGTGGACATGAGAAGATGGGGCAATTCGAGCTGGAACTTTTCTTTGTGCAACCCACAGGGCTCATGGCAGAGCTTCGGATGAAAAGCCTAAAAGCAGTAGGACGACATGCGATCCGGATCACCTGGAGTGATGGCCACAATGACGGCATGTACCGTCATGAGGATTTATACGAGTGGGGCGAGTATGTTGCAGCCAAGCAGGGGTGAGCAGGAGTGAGCAGGTTGACAAACCGCCCTTATTCACCCAATCGTCTTTGAAATACGATTAGTTAGCGAAAGACCGAGAGGGGTTGTCGCCTCAAATCCCTCAATAAAAATGGTGTCGGTGTTGCGCTGATCTGCTTCCCGAAACCATTCATAGAGGTGCTTGGCTAGCATATCCAGCGATCCGGCATGTTGATGCAGCATGGATGGGTGTTTTTGAGTGAGAGTCTGGATTTGGCTACGGCGATCCTCTGTATGAGTGACCACAAAGAGGCGGGGTTGTACTGGGGCGATAGAAGCTGCTTCAATCTGATTCAGGTCAAGCCACATCACCCTAGCCATAGGTGTGTAATGGCGATATTTGGTGCCCGGACTGAGCGGTGTTTGGTCGGCCTCGGCTGGTTGGGCTGGTACGTGGTGCGATGGGGTAGGGTTGACCATGATATTCGCTTCATGCCCAATCTCGTCTGCGCCAATCACACCGGGGCGTAAGATGCGCCATGGGCTATCCACTGCCCACACCACGGTTGATTCAAGCCCAATCGCGGCCTGATCTCCATCCACCACAGCCACAGCATTGCCAAAATCATCCAATACATGTGACGCCTTTGTTGCGCTGGGTGAGCCCGAAAGGTTGGCACTTGGTGCTGCAAGCGGTCCGATATGCTCCAAAATCTCCAAAGCCATAGGATGATTTGGGATTCGAATGGCTACCGTATCCAATCCTGCGGTTACAATGGAGGGTACTTGCTCTGAGGCTCGCAAAATTAAGGTCAAAGGGCCTGGCCAAAAGGCATCTGCACACGCTTGATGCGCTTCGCTCCAACCCTCAACGAAAGGGAGGAGCTGGTCGACGGAGGCTCCATGTAGGATCATGGGATTGTCTTTGGGGCGCCCTTTGAGCGTGTAAATCGAGGCTAACGCGTCTGGATGCTGTACCGACGCAGCAAGCCCGTAGACGGTTTCGGTGGGAATAGCAATGACCTCCCCGTCTCCTAGTCGCCGTATTGCCTCTTGCACACTGATCCCCCGATTCATGCCATACACACTGATCCCCAGATTCATGCCAAGACCTCCTCAAGCTCGGCATCAAACATCGCGCCCACGTTCACATTCATTTGACTGACGGTACCCAGCAAATAATCACACGCCTCTTCCACAGAACCAATCCCCTGGATAATCAACCGAATCTCATCCTTTTTTTGCGCCATAGTGTAGGGCTGTGACCCCTCAGCTTGTTTGCACTGCTCCATCAGTGCTGCAAAGCGCCCCTGTTCGTAGAACGCATCTGCGGTTCGAGCAGTAGGTTTAGGGCACAATAGCCACATCTTGTCCGAACGAATGGTGCATTTGGTCAGGAGCCACTGACGACAAATCCATTTAAGCACAGCGGCATACACCACATGGCGAGCTTCACTTGGTAGGACTCCAAAGCGGTCCTTGACCGAGCCTACCCATTGAGCCATCTCAGCAAGGTTCGACGATGAAGCCAGACTTCGGTACAAATTAATCCGCTCCACACTATCTTGGATATACTCTTGATCCAGTAGGGCAGATGGGTCAAATTCAATGGTGGGGTCAAGTGTGTCTAGTAAGCGTTGGACAGAGGGGAGGGCCTTGAGAACCGGGCTACCAGCTCCCCAAGGATTTTGCGTGGTCTCGGTTGTAGAGTCATTTGACCCAGCAGGTTCTTGATCCAATGCTACACCTACCTCAGCACCACCCACATCAGCATTACCCTGTTTCACCCCAAATAGCTCAGAAAATTCATTCTCCTTGAGCTCTTCAACCGTTTCGTTGAGGATTTTGGTGTAGAGTTCAAAGCCAATGTCCTGGATAAAGCCACTTTGCTCAGCGCCCAACAAATCTCCCGCGCCCCGAATGTCCAAATCGCGCATCGCAATATGAAATCCAGAGCCAAGATCCGAAAACTCTTCTAGCGCCATCAAACGCCTACGTGCCTCGCTAGGCAAATCGTTTAGTGGTGGCGTGAGAAGCAAACAAAACGCTTTGCGATCAGATCGCCCCACACGTCCGCGCAACTGATGCAATTCACTCAGGCCAAACGTATGGGCTTGATGAATGATCATCGTATTGGCGTTGGAGATATCGATCCCATTCTCCACGATATTCGTCGAAACTAGCACATCACATTTGTGCTGCGTAAAGGATCGGATTACCGATTCCAGCTCCGATCCGCCCATTTGCCCATGCGCCATCTTCACACGCACGTTTGGGCAAAGTCCACGAATCATGTCTGCAAACTCTTCGAGATGCTTCACACGGTTATGAATCACAAAAACCTGCCCTCCGCGATCCACCTCCTGCATAATCGCCTCCTGAATGAGCGCCTCGCTAAAGGCATGAATCTCCGTTTCGACAGGTTGACGGTTTGCCGGTGGCGTTTGTATCACGCTAAGATCGCGCGCACCCATCAATGAAAAATGGAGCGTGCGTGGGATTGGAGTGGCTGTGAGCGTGAGTACATCTACCGTGGCGCGAAATGCCTTTAATTTATCCTTGGCCGCTACCCCAAAGCGTTGCTCTTCATCCACAATCAAGAGACCAAGATCCTTGAATTGCACATCCTTGGATAGAATCCTGTGGGTTCCAATCAAGATATCTAAGCGGCCATCGGCGAGTTGAGCCAGCCGTTCTTTTTGCTCGGTAGGGGGTACAAACCTTGAAATCACCCCAATTTTGACCGGAAAATCGGCCATCCGTCTTTCAAAAGTCCGATAATGCTGTTCCGCTAGAATCGTCGTGGGGACCAAAACGGCCACCTGCTTCTGATCCATCACCGCCTTGAACGCCGCCCGAATCGCCACCTCGGTCTTTCCAAAGCCCACATCACCACAGACCAACCGATCCATGGGTTTGTCCGATTCCATATCGTGTTTGACGGCCTCGAGTGTATCCAATTGATCTGGCGTCTCTTCGTATTCAAATCGCGCCTCCATTTCACGCTGCCACGTATTATCCGGGCTAAATTGATACGCATTCATCGCTTTGCGTTTGGCGTAGAGCTGGATGAGTTCCCGAGCGATATCGCGCACCCGATTGCGGGTTTTTTCCTTTTTGCGTGCCCATTCTCCCGAACCTAGACGGGTCATTTGAGGCTCCACACCCTCTTTTCCTGAGTATTTCTGAAGTTTGTGCAGACTGGTCACATTCACATACAACAGTGAATCACCTTGGTAGCGAACAACCGCCGATTCTTGCACCGTATCTCTCACTTGGATCTTCTGAAAGCCCTCAAATCGGCCAATCCCATGGTCGACATGGACCACAAAATCTCCCACGTGCAGGTCACGCAACTCCTTCAACGAAATCCCACCACGAGTACGTTTTTTGCGCAATTTGGCGCGGTGATAACGCCCAAAAAGCTGATGGTCGGTCAATGTGATCCAGGTTCCCTGATCTGTGGATAGGATAAACCCTTCGTGCAGGGAGGCCACCTGAAATTTTAACTCGACTCCTTCTTCATCTAAGAGCTCCTCGAAAAGCTCTTCAAGGCGCCGTTTCTGCGAGCTATGGTCACAAAGAATAGTAATCTGGGCTTGGTTTTGAGCGACTTGTGCCCGAATCCAGTCCTTAACCTGATCCATCCGTCCCTGAAACTCGGGTAGGCGCTCGGTGCCTAGGTCCCATGTTTGCACAGTGCGATCGTTACGAGCCAGCATAGCCTCAAATGTCTTGCTAAAAGCCCCTTGAAACACCAAAGGATGCGCCAATAGAGCATCTTGCCATGGGTCTGGCTTCATGATCCATTGATCAGGGATAGGAATATCTTCTTCATGCCCTTTTTCGACAAGCGTGGCGTGTGCTTCTGTGGCTTTTTCCCAAGCGGAGGCGACCGCGTCATTCAACACATCGGGTTGATCTACGGCCAACCATGTGCCCTCTGGCAGCCAATCCAGTAACGATCCTTTGGCTACCTCGCCTGAAGCTTCAGAGCTGTTGGGTCGAAGTTTCACTTCATCAATAAAGGCCACCGAGCGTTGGGAATCAGGGTCAAATTCACGAAGGCTTTCGATTTCATCTCCAAAGAATTCCAGTCGAATCGGATAGCTTCCAGAGATCGACCAAATATCTAGGATCCCTCCACGTCGAGAGTAATCTCCTGTGGCATCCACAAAGGGGGTTTTTTGATAGCCCAGATCTTGGAGTTGCTTCTCTAGAGCCTCGGGGTCGAGGGTCTCACCACGGCGTAATAGCAAACTACCAGAAGAAAACGATGCAGGAAGGACCACCTGTTCAGTAAAGCCTGCAACACTTGTGCATAACAGCAAGGGTTCTTTACTGTCCCACTCTTGGAGCCGTTCAAGCACTTCCGTTCGCTGTGCCATGGGCCGTGTGTCTTTGATCGCGTCTAGATCGTAAGGATCAAACCCTGAAGCGGGAAAATGGAGTACCCAGTCAAGTCCTGACTCCACCAAATCTGACGCGTCTAGAGCAGCCTGCTCTTCGGTTTCTCGAATGAGTATCAGCGGCGCTTGGGTTAGCTCACGTTGCAACAAAGCCCCTGCCAGTACAGCGGATGAACCATAGGCGTTGGTCAGTTTGAGAGTAGGAAGATGTGTTGAAGGCTTGCTGCCCGTCCCAGGCCCGACAGCATCCGCCACTGCATCACGCAAGGCAGCATCCCCGCCAAGTACCTTCGCCAGATGAGATAGAATCGCTAAATCAGCCATTAACCAATCCCATTATGGCATCAATAGTGGTGAGCGCAACCAAAAACGGTCCGCGATCCAGCCAAAAAGCAACAAAATCAGCCCTGGAATCAAGACCCAAGGATACCGCTCCTGAATGTCTGTGTAAATAATCTCTTCCACTTCGGTTTTTTCCATCTCATCGATCTGGTCGTAAATCTTGGCCAGTTCTTCAGTGTCTACTGCGCGAAAATATTGACCGCCTGTTTTGGTCGCAATCTCCGTGAGCATCTCCTCATCCAAATCGACACTTACGTTTTGATACCGACGCCCAAACAGCGGATCATCCACCGGATAGGGGGCTGTGCCACGAGAGCCCACCCCAATCGTGTAGAGTTTGATTTGGTAGGTTTGGGCAAGTTCAGCCGCGGTCACTGGATCGATTTCCCCAGCATTATTCATCCCATCGGTCAGCAGAATAATCACACGACTCTTTGCATCACTATCCTTGAGGCGGTTCACTGCGGTGGCCAAGCCCATACCAATGGCGGTTCCATCTTGAATTTGCCCCATTTTTAGCTCGTTAATCACATTCTTCAGCAAGGTATAATCCAGAGTGGGTGGGCAAGCAGTGTAACTTTGGCGCGCAAACACCACCATACCAATACGATCACTCAGCCGGCCTTCCACAAAATCGAGAGCCACTTGGCGTGCAGCTTCCAACCGATTCGGCTTTAAGTCTTCAGCACGCATGGAGGAGGAAATATCCATGGAGATCACGATATCAATCCCCTCGGTCTTTTGCTCTACGGTGACATTTTCTTGCTGAGGGCGCGCAAGGGCAGCAATCAAGCAAACCGTAGCGAGGGAATACGCCACGGTTGGCAAAAGGTGCAGGCGCTGTCTCCAGGAGCGTGGCATCTCGTCAAAGGCGTTGAGGGACGTGTAGGTCAGAGACCCCTGCCTTCCTTGTCGACTCCATAGCCAACGCACACCCCAAACCACTGGCAGAGCTGCCAAGAGCCAAAACGCTTCGGCAAAATCCCACTGAAGTTGCCCAAACTGAAACTGTCCAAAAGGGGTGTTAGCAATCCACTCAATCATAACGAGGCTCCTCCACAGCTTTTCTCATCGCTTCTAAGCGTTGGCGATCATCCAATTCAACCCGTCGTGCAAAGTCTCGAGCATGCTCCAAAACGACCCGAGCATGATCCACCGTGGGTGTAAAACGAGCAAATTTGATTTTATCGGCTTCAAGTAAAACGGCACGTGTCGACTTGACTAGCGAGTCTGGATACCCCTCGCTTTGCAGGGCTCGAAGCGTTTCATAGGTGGTCATTTCTAGGGATCGAATCCCATAGACCGCCTCCACATACGCTCGAATTGCATCACCGAGTTCGTCATAATACCGCTCAAAGGTATCGGGCTCGAGGCGAGCTAGCTCCGCCCCTTTTTGGTCCAAGCTGTCACGAAGCACGACCAAGGGACTTTCAAAGACGGCTGGTTCCACCACAGGCTCAGTTTCGGCTTCTTCGCGCGAAGAGACACGTGTCCAGATGAACCAACCGATCAGCGCCATCAAGGCAATGACCGCAAGTGCCCACAGTGCAAACACCCACCAAGGCTGGTTGAAGTCATAAATTTCTTTGAGGGGACGAAGCTCGGCTTGGGTGGAGTCGTTTGGTAGGGAGGATCCAAAGAACAATGGCACTTGTGCGCTAAAAACGGTGGTATCGCGCCCATTGCCAAAAAACTTGAATCCAATGGAAGGCAACAAGGTGTCTTGAATGCCAAAATATTGGAACCTTACCACGATACTATCTTGGCGAGCCTCTTGTCGAAA
>JAQCBZ010000014.1 GCA_027621355.1 Bacteroidota bacterium
CCATACCTAGGGTTGACATCAAGAATCGCAGGGGGCGGCCGAGTGACGGGATGGTGTATGTCATTGTTGCGTCTAGACTTCGGAAAAGAGTCCCACTTGGGGTGCCTGAAGACTCTGAAATGGACGCAAGGGTTGAAGAGGTGACGTATTCAAAGTTTGAGTTGAGACGCAAGTCGAAAAAATGACCACGCCTACCCACATTATTATTGTTGTAGGTCGCTCCAACCCCTGTTCCAAATCCGTATCGCTCCATTCCAAAGAGTTCAAATTGTAAGGAGTGCTTGGGATTCATGGTTAATGAGTACTCCAAAGGGTAGATGCCACCAAGTGAATCGTACTGAATGGCACCTGCTTGACGCGCCTCCTGTAATCGGAAGGCAGGCTGTCGTTGGAATTGAGAAAGGGTTGATGCAATGGAGTTCTGGCGGTAGGCTTGACCAGGGGAGGCACGATTTTGTGAGGCTAATTGAGAAATCGATACCCCCGCATTTGGCGCAATCGCTGATGTGACGTCAAATCCATTCGATGTTAAAGTATCTAACCGCGTTGGACTGGACGCTTCTTCCGTCTCTGACGAAGGTCCTTCCACTATAAAATGGACCGGTCCGATGCGCAGCGAATGCCCGGGTAGAATTCGAAACTGACCTCGAACTTTGGTTGTATCCGACCGATTAGGCTCAATAAATAGAATGACACTGTCTTTGGTCACCTCCCCATAGGAGTGATTTTTCAAAAATGTGATAATCCGATCTTGTTCACCGCGGAGTTCTTGCGTCATAAACGGTCGCTCTACAGGTAGTAGTTCACTTGATCGTCGTGTAGACTCTAGATAAGGGCTCTTTTCAAGAAATGAGGTTAACGTTTGCTCGTCCAGAGCGACAGGAAAACCCACATAATCTACCGATTCAAGCAGCACTCGAGCGCCCTCAGAAATCGTAAAGGTTAGCTGCGCTTTTTGATCTTTTTGCTGGATCGATGATCGAACAATGGCGCTTCTATACCCCATGCTTTCATAGAAGAGTCGCAACCTCTCTTCGTCTTTTGCAACCTCTAAGGGATCTAGTGTTGCTGGTTCTTCACCAAACCGACCGGTAAGTTGATAGAGTGCATACCAAGGCTTGATTCGTTGAATTCCAAATAGCCCTCGATTGGGCCGTGATCGGGTAATTTGTTGCAAGGTCTGTGTGGAAAAAGCATTATGACCTTCAAAGGAGACACGTTGTAGGAAAAGAGGTTGCGTCTCTGTAGTTGCATTAGACTGGGCGTCTGAATCGGAAGTAAGCCTGTCTTGACCTTTGACAAGGGGAGTGTTGATATAGAGGGTAATCCCCAGTAATAGGATGGTTATCCTATAAATCCCAGTCTTTGGGTGAGTGTTCATTACACATCATCGTAGTCAAACCCATCATCACCATCATCTCCGTGAAAGAAATCCTCTTTCTCGATGTAATCGGGCCAAATGTCTTCAATATTTTCATAAATAATTTCCTCTCCGTCCTCAAAATCTTCCAGCTCTTCAAGATTACTAATTAGCTGGCTTGGGCCACCGTTACGCTCTGCCCATTCCAAGAGTTCTTCTCGGGTAGATGGGAAAGGGGCGTCATCGAGGACGGCAGCCAGTTCAACAGTCCAAATCATGGGATAGGTCTCTAGTTTAATTTCAAGTTGCTCTCTTTGGGCAGAAGGTATGAAAAGTTTTCTTTCCCCCTGGAGCAAAGGAACAAAATTTTTGTATCTTTTTACAGTAAGAAAACGAGGACATTCTATGAATATTGGCGGCTGGGAATACCTAATTATTTTTTTAATCATTTTGCTTTTTTTTGGATCGAAAAAGATTCCAGATTTGGCTCGTGGCTTAGGTCAAGGCATTCAAGAGTTTAGGAAGGCTTCCGATGAAGTGAAGCGTGAAATTGAACAAGGAAAGAAAGATGCTGAAGAAGCGGCGTCGGCTACCTCCTCTACATCAAATGACGAGAAGACGACCTCTTCGTCATGATCCCCTCTTTTTTATCGGATAGACACACCCTTCTTGCAGGAAAAACAACCCTGCCAGAGCTCATAAAGCGTTCTCTAGCATCTATAGAGTCCACAAACCACGAGATTAATGCGCTGATTGACGTTTATGCGGACGAAGCTCTTGGTCGGGCAGAGCAAATTCAAGTCAAGATAGAAAAGGGGCAGGCAGGTCCTTTGGCAGGTGCGATTTTTTCCTTAAAGGACCTTTTTGCTCACACAGATCATCGACTCCAATCCGCATCTAAAATTCTAGACTCTTTTACCTCCATCTACGATGCGACCGTGGTGGAAAGGATCTTGGCAGCAGATGGCATCATACTAGGTCGAGCCAACCAAGATGAATTTGGGATGGGTTCTTCCAATGAATATTCAGTTTACGGCCCTTGCAAACATCCTGAGGACCCACAAAGAGTTCCGGGTGGTTCTAGTGGTGGATCTGCCGCTAGCGTTGCAGCAGGCTATTGCAATCTATCGCTTGGGAGTGATACAGGAGGATCTGTTCGTCAACCTGCAGCCTTTTGTGGACTTGTAGGGCTAAAGCCAAGTTATGGTAGAATATCGCGTTATGGTCTTGCGGCCTATGCATCTTCATTGGATACGGTGGGTTGTTTTGGGGCTACTGTGGCAGATGTAGCGGCATGCTTGGAAGTGATTGCAGGTCAGGACCCTCACGACATGACCACGCAATCCTCAGCTGTGCCTGCCTATTTGGATCAACTTGAGCATCCTGACTCTGAGCCACTACGATTTGGGGTGGATCCATCATGGTTTAAGGAGGGCTTGGATTCTGACATTAAACATCGAATTGAATCACTTATTGAGGATATAAAAGATCTTGGACACGAGGTGCATGAGATATCGATGCCTGCTCAGTTTGCATCCCTTTCGACCTATTATATACTTGCCACAGCTGAGGCTTCATCCAATCTTGCTCGATATGATGGCATTCATGCTGGGTACCGCGCCGAACAAGACGATCAAACCAGTCTTGAAGAGATTTACACGAAATCGAGATCGGAAGGATTTGGGCCAGAAGTGAAAAGACGTATTCTATTGGGCACCTATGTGTTAAGTAAGGGGTATTATGATGCCTATTATGGAAAAGCTCAAAAGGTGAGGCGTTTGATTCAGCGTGAATATGAAGAGGCTTTTCAAAAGGTGGACGTTGTGTTACTGCCTACAACCCCCACCACGGCGTTCAAGTCTGGAGAGAAGGTAGACGACCCCTTGGCTATGTATCTAAATGATGTGTATACACTCGCCGCTAATCTAAGTGGTATTACCGCGATGAGTGTTCCTATGGGTCGACATAGCAATGGGCTGCCTATGGGTGTTCAGCTTCAGACCGCTGTGTCCGAAGAGCTCAGGTGCTTTCAAGCGGGTGTAGTCATTGAAAATCTTGTGAAAAAACGAATGCAATGAACCGACTCAAGGGCAAACGAGTACTCATTACTGGGGCTACGGCTGGAATTGGTAAGGCATTAGCCTTTCTGCTCGCTGCAGATGGGTGCGATCTTGTTCTAAATGGTCGACGGGAAAAAAGACTCCAGGAGTTGGTCAGCGAGCTCCAAAAAAAGCATCCATTTCAAGAATTTGAGCTATTTCTAGGAGATGTAGGGGACAAGCAGGGCGTACAAACCTTTTTCGAAGCTCGTGACGCCTCAAAACCTATCGATATCCTTGTAAATAATGCAGGATTTGCACTAGGGGTCGATCCTGTTTATGAGGGGGATCTGGATGACTGGGACGCTATGATCCAAACCAATATTAACGGCGTGTTATACCTGAGTCGTTTTGTCTCACAAGAGATGAAGCAACGTGATGCTGGTCATATTTTGAATGTATGCTCAATCGCTGGGCATGAAGCCTATCCTGGTGGTGCTGTCTATACAGCTACAAAGCATGCCGTAAAAGCGATTACTCAGGCGACAAAAAAAGACTTACACGGAACAAATATTCGGGTAAGTATGGTCTCACCTGGATTGGTAGAAACTGAATTCTCTGAGGTCCGATTCAAGGGCGATAAAGCAAAAGCATCCTCTGTTTATAAAAATATGAAGCCATTGTCAGCCATTGATATAGCAGAGATAATTCAATTTATTCTACAAAGGCCTGATCATGTAAATATATTGGATACGTGGGTCTTTCCAACAGCACAGTCATCGGCTCAAATGGTCCATCGTGACGAGCTGCCTTCTTCCTGAAGGTGACCCAATGGACACTCTATCCACCTACGCAAAAATAAAGACCAAAGCGAAGCCTGAAGACGTTGAGATGTTGACCTCTTCACTCGATGGTTCGCTCTGGGTTTTGTTAGGTGTAGAAGAGCAAACGGCTGCGTCTATTCTGTGGTTTTCGTTGCCGGATAATGCATCAGCTGATGATTCCCAAATCAAATTACTGACGGAGTATCTAAGAGATCTAGCTGAGCAATTGGGTCTACCGATGCTGTTTGAATCATCCACGGAACAGGAGCGTAACTGGAACGAACAGTGGGAAGCGGGTATAGAGCCCTTCCAATGGGGCTCTTTTTGGATTACTCCACCATGGAGTGGTCAAAACCCGCCTCAAAACACACTCCCTATCGTGATTCACCCCAAGATGTCTTTTGGTACAGGTACCCATGAAACAACTCAACTCATGTTGAGTTTGCTGGAAACCTTGGATCTTGAAGGTGCACATGGGGTAGACGCTGGAACAGGCACAGGGATTTTGAGCGTCGCCGCCATTTTGCTTGGGGCTAAGTCTATGCTTGGATTTGACGTGGATTATTGGGCAGTAAACAATGCCATCGAAACTGTCGCGGCGAATGGAGTTGGCACAAAATGTACTATCCTACAAGGTGGATTTGAGTGCTTAGAGCATGTGAATTCATGTGATATAATGATTGCTAATATTCACACTCGTGTGCTATTAGATGGGGCTCAAGCGCTAGTTGAGGCTTGTAATTCAAAGGGCTCGTTATTGCTGTCTGGATTGTTGGTCAGTGATGAATCCATTGTGATTCAGCGATATCAATCCTTAGGTTGCACGTTGCGAGCATCCAGTCAACAAAATGACTGGCTAGCTTTGCACTTTGATTGTCCAACCAAGTAAAATGGTTCATGAGTCCTAAAACATCATCCAGCACAAAGAAGCCGGATTCGGCCGGTCAACCTCCGAGAAAGGAGATTGATTCGGCCTTGGTAAAAGCTCATTTGGCTGGGGAACCATCAGCTTTTAAGGCACTGAGTGACCGTTATCGGGATCCATTATTGTATCATGTGCGTAAGATTGCCCGTGATGAGAGCTCTTTAGAGGATTTAATCCAAGAGATTTTCACCAAAGCGTTTGAGAATCTTGATAAATACAATCATGAATATGCATTTTCGACATGGTTGTATCGAATTGCAACGAATCACACCATTGACGCACTGAGAAAAAGAAAAATGGTTACACTCTCCATTGACGCTCCAATACAGTCCAATGACGGGGATGTCACCAGAGAATTACCCTCATCTGCGCCCAGCCCTCACGACCAGCTCCAAAAAAAGGAAAGAGCAGCCCATATTCATCAAGCGATGGAATCGCTGCCTGAGAAATACCGTGAAATGCTGCGACTGCGTCATTTTGAGGAGATGAGTTATCAAGAAATCTCTGAGGAGTTACAACAACCTATAGGCACCGTGAAAGCTCAGCTATTTCGAGCAAGAGAGAGTTTGATGAAAGCACTGAAGGATACTATGTCACAGTATTAAGGCGCCTTCAACGAAGGCATTAAAGGGCTACTTCTTCCTGATATTGCCTTCTAGGATATAGAGCGATCAAGATTGTTGATCGCGCGTGCGGTGGTGGTAAGTCGCTTCCAGCCTGCTCGCATCAACGGTGACCCTTGAAATTGCTCAAAAAATGTATCCTCTGTAAACTCACCCCATTCTTTGAGTGTAGGTAGGGGTGAGAATGCCTCGCGAGTTTCAAGGCCAATCATTTGGTGAGACTCGGCTTTTCGATTCCAAGGGCAGACATCCTGGCAAATATCACACCCAAATAACCATCCATCCAACTGCTTTACAGTTTCGTTCGATAATTCCTGCTTATGCTCAATGGTTAAATAGGAAATGCATTTGCGTGAATCAATGACTGAGGGTTTAACAATGGCCACCGTCGGGCAGGCGTCAATGCAGGCAGTGCACGATCCACAATGGTCCTGCATGGGCTGATCCGGGATAGTTTCTTGATCAAGAATGATTTCAGCAAGCAAAAACCACGATCCATGGGTTCTGTTGAGAATGTTGCCATTCTTCCCCAGCCATCCTATCCCTGATCGTTGGGCCCAAGCACGCTCCATGACGGGTGCGGAATCAACGAATGCACGTGCATGGATATCAGGGCTAATGGTTTCATGAAGATGATTTATGATCCCATGACATGCTTTTTTGAGCACCTTGTGGTAGTCTCTGCTTTGGGCGTATTTCGCTACTCGAGGCACTCGTGATTGAGGTGATTCCCACCTTTCCTGAAAGTGGTAGCCAGCCATGAGACAAACCACTGTTTTGGCGCCTTTCACTAACTTTGTGGGGTCAATACGCTTATCAAAATAGTGTTCCATCCATGCCATCGATCCATGATGGCCTCGTGATAACCACTCTTCCAGATGGCGCGCTTCCTCAACAAGTGGCTCAGCTTTGGCAAAACGGCATGCGCCAAAACCGAGCTCTTCAGCCTTCTGTCGTATTTGACGAGTTAGGAGGAGGGGGTCCACATGTTGAAGTCTTTAGAAGATTGATCGGTCTAAGGAAGCCGATCAATGCACCTACTTGACGTCGATGAGTTCCACTTCGAAGATGAGCATCGATCCGGGTTCGATGATGCCACCTGGACGCGGGTTGTCTCCATAGCCGAGATCTGCTGGAATGTAGAACTTATATTTAGCACCCTCTTTCATATACTGGACACCTTCTGTCCATCCTGAAATGACGCCATTCAACGGAAACGTGACGGTTTGACCACGGTCGTATGAGCTGTCAAATTTACGCCCATCTAGGAGTGTTCCTGAGTAATGCACTTCAACTTCATCTGTTGCAGCAGGAGAGTCACCTGTTCCTTCTTCTAATACCTCAAATTGAAGACCACTTTCGGTCGTCGTCACTTCAGGTCTTTGGCCATTTTCTTCCAGGAATGCTTCTGCTTCTTGTCTATTTTGGGCTGCTTGATTGGTCATTTGGTCTGCCGTCATTTTTTCGAGTTTGAATTGAAGAGCTTGCACGGCATTCATCATCTCTTCTTCAGAGAGCTCAGAGCTTTCACCTACAACTCCACGTTGAAATCCCGCAACAAAGTTTGTGTAATCAAAGTCTTCATACCCCGCAGGGTTGAATTGCTGCCCGTAAAGATAGCCAAGACTATAACTTAATGAATCAACTTCTTCAGAAAATGATGCTTGGGTTGGTCCATTTAAATCTTGCGTACAAGAGGTAAGGGTAAATAGACCTAAAATGGGTAGGGCAAACTTGATTGTTGCTGATTTTAAGAATGACATATCGATGTTTATGAGAGGTTGGGTAAAAGCTTTTTTATCTTGTAGAAATTACACACAATTCAAGCGGTTAAAAAAACAGATTGAAGTTCACTGAATTCAAGCTCTCAGAATCACTCTTGCAGGGCTTACAAGATATCCAGTTCACCGATGCAACCCCGATTCAAGAGCAATGCATCCCTGCTATACTGGAAAAAAAAGATGTTATAGCTACGGCTCAAACGGGTACTGGTAAAACGGGCGCTTTTGCGATTCCTTCCATTGAGAATGTGATGAAAAGCGATAAAAAAGGGGTGAAGTGCCTCATTTTGAGTCCAACGAGAGAGCTAGCGAGTCAAATTGATGAGCAGATTTATGCCATTGGCTATCACACGGGCGTGTCTACGTTTACTGTGATTGGAGGAAGTGATTTTGCGGCGCAAGCCAATGCAATCCGAGATGGAGTCGATATTATTGTAGCAACTCCGGGCCGACTAATGGATCAGAAAAAGGTATCAAGTTTAGATTTTTCATCGGTTGATGTGCTGATTCTCGATGAAGCAGACCGTATGCTTGATATGGGGTTCATGCCGGACATTAAAGAGATTATATCCTGGCTTCCAAGAGAGCGCCAGAATTTGTTGTTTAGCGCAACGATGCCAGACGAAATTGCAAAGCTGACAAAGTCCTTCATGAAGGATCCAGTCGAAGTGAATATCGCTCGAAGTAAGCCAAATGCATCGGTTTCGCAGTTTGCCTTTGAAGTAAAGAGTGAGCAAAAAATTCACATCGTCAAAGAGGTGATGCGTCAAGTGAAATGGGAGTCATGCATCATTTTCACGTCCACTAAAAAGGGGACAGACGAACTTCAACGCCTGTTAAAAAAAGAATCGATTCGTGCGCTGAGTATTCACGGTGATCGATCACAGGAAGAGCGGTCCAAAGCACTTCAGGCGTTTATGAATAATGAAATCCCCGTTATTGTTGCTACCGATGTCTTGGCTCGTGGAATTGATATTAAAGGGGTTTCAATGATTATCAATTATGATGCTCCAAACAATACCGATGACTATGTGCATCGTATTGGTCGAACAGGGCGTTATGATCGAAAAGGAATCTCTATTTCGTTTTTCACAAAGCGTGATGCACGAATGCTTCAAGAAATTCTTGGAATAGATGGTATTAAGTTGACTAAAAAGGACTTAACGGGTATCAATGATGCTTCTAAAGAAGTCACTTTTGAGTTACCTAAAGAATTAATGAATCCCGACCCTGCGTCGTTTAAATCTAAGGGATCAAGCAAGGTATCGTCCACAAAAACGTCTTCTGGTAAGCAGCCAACGGCTAAAAAACCTGCATCCAAACAGTCCTCACAATCCTCGGCCAAAGCTGAAGAGGGGCGTAACAAACCCTCACAAAACAAGCCTGTACGCAGTGATTCATCGCGTCTAGGAGGCGCAGGTAGTAGCCAAAAGAGGGCATCATCCTCGAATAGATCTTCTAATGCTTCTTCAAGGAACAACAACGGTAGGCCCGGTAGTGATAGGTCCAAGTACAATAAGCCCAAGCAGGAAGTCCCAGAGGTGCCTATTGAGTGGATTCCAAAAGCACGACGTACAGCAAAACGATCCTGGAGGGCCAAAAAAGGCTTTGTGGGATTACTGCTGAGTTTTCTTCCTAAACCCTAAACTTTTTTTACCCTATGAGTACACAAGACTCTTCATCCAAGAGCCTAGAGGATGGTGTTGCCCAAGATGAGATCACTATGACCGTCAAGCATGAAATTACACGTGCTGATTTAGAGCAACCATTGACAGTTTCTGAAAAGGAGCTCATGGAATCCCCAGAAGCTGAATCGCTCGCTAAGCAGGTTATGGATGAATTTGGGGTTGATTTAGGGCCCGCCCGTGTGGGATTCTTCCTGGTGTACCCAAATTTATCTAAGACTCGAGCTGCAGCCTGCATGAAGGCGAATCGAGAGGTGAAATATTACAGTGGCAATGATTATCTCATCGAGATCTCAGGAGACCTTTGGGATATGCTTGATGAAGGAACCAAAAAAATGGTGATTTACCATCAACTACTCCATATCGATCCAGTGTTTCAGGCCAAATCAGGTCAATGGAAAATGATGATTCGTAAACCAGATTTTGCCGACTTCTATGAAATCCATGACAAATTTGGCAATGAGTGGTATAAGTCGGTCCAAGCTACTATGTCCTCGTTGTATGATTTAGACCCACGACAAGAGGGTAGGGTGTCATTATAATCTTATTGTTTACTATCACCCATTGTGTGTGTATTTTAGTAGTTCACCCTTGAGTGGGTGACGAGCCAAAGTGGCGGAATTGGTAGACGCGCGCGACTCAAAATCGCGTTCCTCCGGGAGTGTGGGTTCGAGTCCCACCTTTGGTACAATCATCTAATGACCATCAATGGTGCAGTGATTTAGGCACCATCATTGGTGCAGTGATTTAACTGATGAGTTTCGCTTAAGCAATCTAGCTGGAGAATTCCGTGTCGAGTCCGACAAATCCACATCGTCAAGTGATCGGTCGGCTCGTGCGAGTCTCCTTTCCCTCATTTGGGCTCACCAACGAACTTGCTAAAGTCGATACGGGAGCCTTCACCTCGAGTATTCATTGTGAGCAAGCCTCAATAGAAGGGGGAGAAGTCTTGGTTTGGATGACTCCTCAAGCCATGAAAGACAATACACCTCTTCGATTCCCACTTTTTAAAACAAAAGATGTAAAGAGCTCCAACGGGTCAGTGGAGCATCGCCCCATTATAGAAACCGTGGTACACATACTTGGTAAGGAATACCCAATTCAATGCTCTTTAACAAATCGATCGAAAATGAAACATCGTGTGTTGATAGGGCGCAGGTTTCTTAAACATAAATTTATTGTGGATGTCTCGCTCGATGTCACTGACCTATGAAAATTGCCATATTAAGCCGTAATAAAAGCCTTTATTCTACACAGCGCCTTGTCGAGGCTGCCACTCAAGCTGGAGCTGAGGTAGATGTGCTAGACCATTTGAAGTGTGACATTGTCATTGAAAAGGCAGAGCCCTCCATGTTTTATCATGGAGTCAAGCTTCCACAATACGATGCGGTGATCCCGCGAATTGGCGCCTCGGTAACATTTTATGGGACTGCGGTTGTGCGTCAATTTGAAATGATGAATGTGTTTTCAACAACGAGTTCTCAAGCCTTGGTCCGGTCGCGCAATAAGCTTAGAAGCCTACAGATTCTCTCAAACGCAGGTGTTGGGCTACCAAAAACGGTTTTTACCAACTACTCAAAAGATGTCAAGAATATTATTCAAGGTGTCGGTGGAGCGCCATTGATCATCAAACTACTGGAAGGTACTCAAGGGTCTGGGGTCGTTCTGGCTCCAACCAAATCCGCAGCTGAATCGATGATTGAGGCGCTGCATAGTGTGAAAGAACGAATTATCGTTCAAGAATTTATTGAGGAGGCGCAAGGTCAAGACATTCGGGCATTTGTGGTAAATGGCAAGGTCATTGGCGCCATGAAGCGTCAGGGTGGAGAGGGGGAATTTCGTTCAAACCTGCATAAAGGTGGAGAGGGCAAACGTGTGCGATTGAGTAAAGAAGAGCGCGCTACCGCATTGGCAGCCTCTCGTGCGATGGGTTTGTCAATCTCTGGTGTAGATATGCTGCAATCGAGTCGAGGCCCGTTGGTATTGGAAGTAAATTCATCACCAGGGCTTGAGGGTATCGAGCATGCTACCGGAAAAGATATTGCAGGATCGATTGTAAAGTTTGTGATGGAAAAAGCGCATCAACCTTCTGGGATAAAAACAGTTAAACGGAACAAGAAAAATGCCTAGCTCGTGGACAATTTGTGGGGTACAGGTAGCGAAGGGGCAATCCAAGGAAGCGCTCCTTTCGGTTGCGAAACTTCCGACCTATACTCCAATCGAGGTACCTGTATTCATCTTTCGAGGAAAAAAGGCTGGTCCAACATTATTATGTACAGCTGGGCTTCACGGGGATGAATTAAACGGCATTGAGATACTCCGCAGATCATTGTCTAACAATGTATTTAAGCCAGAATATGGAAATATTCTAGTCGTACCCTTGGTCAATGTTTATGGCTTTTTGCAGAACTCTCGCGGAGTCCCTGACGGCAAAGATATTAACCGCAGCTTCCCAGGGTCCAAAAGAGGCTCCTTGGCGAAGATGTTAGCCTATAACTTGATGAAAGAGGTCGTTCCACACGCAGATATGGTAGTGGATTTTCATACGGGTGGTGCAGCGCGTGATAATTACCCACATGTACGCTGTGACATGAATTATGAGCCTAATATGACGTTAGCGAAAGCGTTTGAGCCTGAAATCGTGCTTCATTCACCCTTAATTAATCGATCGTTTAGGCGTGCTGTTCAATTATTGGATAAACCAGTAATGGTAGTTGAGGCAGGTGAATCTTTGCGCTTTGATGAACACGGTATTGATCAAGGAGTCCATTTGTTAGCCCGATTGCTAGGTAATCTTGGGATACAGGAGACTAATTTAGAGCGCATAACAAAGGCAACACGATTGTTTAGAGCATCAAAATGGGTACGATCGACCGCATCTGGATTATTCCAAAGTAAGTTCAACCCAGGTGATGAAGTTCAGATGCGGCAGGTGTTGGGATTGGTTACAGATCCTTACGGAAGATTTAAGAAGAGTATTCGTAGTACAGGTGAAGGAGTTCTTGTAGGTCTCAATAGAAATCCAATTGTAAGTCGTGGGGACGCATTATTGCATATTGCTGTAGATGAACAATAATCGTTACATGCCTTAATGCGCTTTGGCGCATAATATGGACAATAGTCGCATAATATATATTATGTAAAGTTAATATCTGAAGCACATCTCCCCTTTAATGCGCTACCGCTACCCAATCAATGTTGACTTACGCGAGTTCCTGGATCTTCTCTAGGATCGTCGAGTAGTTAGGCTCATGTCCAGCATCATCTAATACTTCTGCGTACTGGATTACTCCATCCTTATCGATCACGAATGCGCTCCTGTTGGCGATCCCATCCATTCCAAAGAAGTCACCATTATACACATCATAGGCACGAATGGCCTGCTTGTTGAAATCACTCAGGAGGTCAAAGTTTAAGTTGTTCATTGATTTGAACTGAGCTAACGTGAAAAAACTATCCACAGAGATACCAAAGACCGTTGCATTAGATTCACTCATGGCTTTCATATTATCGCGTATGGTACACATTTCTGTTGTACAGACACCTGTGAAGGCTAATGGAAAAAACAAGACAACTATGGGGCCTTTACCAATGTAATCGTCTAGGTCAATGACCTTCCCTTCTGAGTTTTGTAATGCAAAATGTGGTGCTTTCTCACCTACTTGAGCCATGAGATTATCCTTTTTTGAATTGGGGTTGTAGAGCGTGAATCACATAGATGAATGATGGAATGGCTAAGGTCATTCCGATATGTACGGTCCAGGGATGGCGACCGGAAAAAGGTGTGAGGAACCATTCCAGGATGTAGGATGACGTGACAAATGCAATCGCTACAAAAAAACCGAGGGCACTTCGATCTTTGTTCATGGCTTGATTTATAGCCATCAGTAACAACACTAGCAAGGCGGAGCCAAATACCATGATATAGACGATACGGATGAGTACAAACGACTCCTCAATCACGGGAAAGACCCCTAATATGGCCACAGGGACATAGGCAAACATTACCGGATAGCGCGCATAGACCGGTTTTAATTGACGCATGGTGTGAGCAATTGCAAGTAAAGCCATACCCGTGGCTCCACGTGATGCCCACGTTGCGATCGTTGACCGTAGTTTAGAATCGAATACAGGGAGTACATCAAGTGCAAAATCGATGAATAGAGCCCCTAAAAGCGCGTATCCGATCACATACAAGCTAATGGGTGTGGGCTTAATGTATCGATTCCAGCCGATGAACCCACCGATGATGACGATAAGAATCAATAAGGTGCTCCAGATGGACACCGTTACCCACCAGACTTAAGTGATCGATTGCGGTCACTCTCTGTTTGTAGGTCTTTCACAATGGATGCTATTTGCTTGAGCATATCACGTTCTTGCTCGATAAGCTGTTCAATGCACGTCTGAAGAGGTTGTTGCTTACCACCTCTTACTGCGACGTCCCTTTCTAAGTCATACCCAGACATCCGCTCAAGACCCGCGAGGATCGACCCACGATGCTTCGCAATTTTTTGCAACAGCTCATGTATAGGAAGACTTTTATCCTCAGCGTCGTATCTATCGACGAGTTGTTCTTCGCTTAACTCTTTGAGATTTAATGGCTTATTAGACCCTTTTGTAACTGCGTCTGTCAACGGTTTGAAGCGCTGCATCTGGTTGGCATCGATGAGGATAAGCCAGTCACGAATGCTGCGGCCACCCGCAGGCTGTTCATCATATGGAATGTCATCGATGACATAGGCAAGCGCCTGAGCCTCATCTTGCAAATACGTTGCCTGTTCTATGAGTTCACTCATGTTGTAATTGCTGATCTTTGTATTAAGATTTCCAGAACTTTACTGGAGCTGCAGAATCATTTTTGGTTTGTTGTTCTGCCATATCGATAATGGATAAGCCTGGATTGAAATCGCGGTCACGATCTCTCACAGAGTGTCGATTGTTTTCTTCTTGGAAGTCCCAGAACGAACCAAATTGGTTATTCTTATAGGATTTTAAGAAATCTAGACGTTCTTTCAACTCTTCTTTTGGTTTTAATAACCGATCGAGCCCATACACGGCATCTTCGCGCGATTGAAAAACAATATCATAGTCCTGGCTCATCACAATGGCCTCCTCTGGGCATACTTCCTCACAAAATCCACAATAGATGCATCGAAGCATGTTAATCTCAAAAAACGAGGGGGCTCTCTCCTTCTCCAAATCATCAATTTCTTCAGCTTGCATGCTGATTGCCAGAGGTGGGCATGCCCGTGCACAAAGTCCACAGGCAACACACCTTGTTTCACCATTATCCTCGACCAACACGGGTCGTCCACGAAATGCGGCAGGTGGATCCCACTTCTCCTCGGGATACTTGAATGTGAATTTGGGACGAAACATCTCCTTCAGCGTATACATCAATCCCTTGAAAATCTCGGGCAAATAGAGTCTCTCTAAAAAAGTTAACTCGCGTTCGTTTTTAGACGATGATGAGACGCTATTGTGAATCGGACGATCTAAGTTGGCCTGCATGTACCGGTTGTCCTGGTTTTTTTAAGGGCCTAGGGGTGCTGTGAAAGAACGGGTAAAGTACCCTTTTTTGGTATCTGCTTCAAACAAATCGTGTTATTTCTGGCGAAATACCATGGTGATGGGAACCCCTTCAAATCCATATTCTTCTCGAATTTGATGCTCAATGAATTTGCGATAATTCGCTGGCAAATCTTGAGGTTGATTCATGAAAAATTTGAACACTGGCGGATTGGACTTTACCTGAGAGGCATATTGGATGGACAACGTGCGACCTCGCTTCATAGGCAGTGGCCTCATTTTGGTCACATCTGAGATAAATTCCGTGAATTTTTTGGTAGGGATCTGCTTTTTTCGCTCTTTTAGGACCTCAATAACATGCCCCATCAATTTATCTACCCGTTGTCCCGTTAATGCGGATAATGAAAAACAGGGTACATAATCTATTTGAGGCATCGCCTGTTTGATCGATTGCTCAAAGGCTTTCCATGTGTTGGTCTCTTTGTCTTCGATGAGGTCCCATTTGTTCACTGCGATCAACATCCCTTTATTAAACCGTTCAGCCAGGTTGAGCACTTTCTTGTCCTGATCTTCAAATCCACGAGTGGCATCAATCAGCAAAACAGCGACATCACACTCCCTTATGGCTTTTTCTGTACGAACGGTGCTGTAGAACTCAATATTCTCTTTCACCCGAGCTTTTTTTCGTAATCCTGCGGTATCCACCAGGATATACTCTTCGCCTTCATAACTAAATTGTGTATCAATGGAGTCTCGTGTGGTCCCCGGGATATCGGTCACAATACATCGATCTGTTTTGAGGAGTGCATTCACCAGTGAGCTCTTACCCACATTTGGGCGACCAATAAAAGAGATCCGTGGAAGTCGCTCTCCCTCCTCTTCTTCATCAATAGGTGGTAGAAGCTCCACAACGCGATCTAAGAGATCCCCCGTGCCTAAACCACTAATGGACGAGACTGCGAATAGATCGCCAAATCCTAAACCATAAAACTCATTGGCTTGGAGCATACGCTCTTCGTTATCTGCTTTGTTTGCTACCACAATGACAGGTTTTTGGCTTCTACGCAGAATTTTGGCCACCTCGTCGTCAAGCTGTTGGATGCCCATGACACTGTCGACCAAAAACAGCACGACATGAGCCTCTTGGATCCCAAGTTGGATTTGTTCACGAACTGCAGTAGCAATTTCATCGTCCTTATCGGGCAAGAATCCACCCGTATCAATCACAGTGAAAGTGCGTCCATTCCAATCACAGACTCCATAATGCCGATCACGAGTGACACCATATTCATCATGAACAATCGCCTCCCTTTCCCCAATCATTCGGTTGAAAAAGGTTGATTTCCCCACATTTGGGCGTCCAACAATGGCAACAACTGGTCTCAAAACGGTGATGGGTCAACTAAAGGTTTAAGCAATGAAAGTTTAAGCAATGTGCAAACTTGTGTAATTTGTTAAGATACAAAACTAAGAGACCATCTATGTTACAAGCCCTCTACCAAACATTTGGATTCCCACTTTCGCTCTTGCTAAGTTTTGTGGTCTTCTTGCTTATCATTCTGTGGCTTGCTGGCTTAGCGGGACTTGTGATTTCTCAACAGGAAGAGCATACATCACGCCCCTTGTCTATTGTTTTAGGGGTACTGTTCCCATTCTATCCCATGGGTTGGCTTGTGTGGGATATGATTCAAGAACGTCGACGTTATCGGGAGTGAAGCATTAGCGTGGCTTGCTCAGTATCAAGTGTAGCCATAGCGCCCATGGGTAATGTCCATTGTTTGTCTATGTGGCCAAAAGGAGCATTGATCCAGACAGGATAGTCCATGTCTTGAGTGACCCATTCAACTACGTTCTTTAAGCTCGGGGATGTTGAAAACCGTGGCTCACAATCCACAAATGTGCCCAAAAGAAGACCTTGTAGGTTTTTTAGCTGACCTGCTATGTGGAGTTGAGTCAACATCCGGTCAATGCGATAGACGTTTTCGCCAATGTCTTCGATACATAAAATCGCTCCATCCAGCGAAGGCATCCACTGCGTGCCAAGAAGAGAACACATAATGGTGAGATTGCCCCCAAGGAGTCGACCTGACCCCCTGCCCGACTGGATAGCTTCACCCTTGTTCGTATTCATCTCATCGTTATTTAAGGGTAGATTGATCGATTCTCTGGTCGAAAGTACATCCCAAAAGGCATCTATGGTTTGTTTGGGAAAGGGTGCATTGGCTGTAGGTCCATGGTAACTGACCAATGAGGTCTTGGCATACAGTGCCATTTGTAGCGTGGTAACGTCACTATATCCAATTAGGGGCTTGGGATTGGCTGCTAGGAGATCAAAATCTAGCAGAGGTAACAATCTGGCAGCCCCCCACCCTCCTCGAAGAGCCATCACACCTTCAATAGTTGGGTCTGCAAAGGCTTGGTGGAGTTCGTCGACTCGTTGCTGATCGGGTGCTGAGAAATCATAATATCGACCTGAGCAAGATGGATAAACTACGGGCTCAAGATCCAGGGATCGAAGTCTCTGAAGTATCTCATCGAGCGAGTCGCGAGGAGCTAACGCGCTGGCTGGAGCTGTAATAGCCACTCGAGCCCCTTTTTGTAAGATGGGTGCCGATGGCAAGTCGTGTTGTGGAGTGGGTTGCTTACCATCGGCCAGTTGGTGATCTATGAGGGCGATAGGTGTATGGGCGCTAGTTTGTTGGCCCAACGCATTCAAACCAAAAGCCCCCAAAAAAGGAGCTCCAGCAAGATGAGTAATGAATCGACTCCTTTTCATAATGAATGAATCAAGGGTTTGTGGACTCTAGCGCAATATGGCATCAATTAGAAGGCATCAACAAAGTAATACAACAGCATGATAACACATCAGTGGAAAAGTGTTGGATGTTCTTTTAGATAGGTTAATACAGGCTCTGGAAGGAATTCATCTAAGGCTTTTTGCATCACAATTCGCTCACGACTCTCTGTAGACGATATATCAATCATCGGATGATCTATCACCTCGATATGAAACCGGACATCAGAGTCATAGTCTGACTTGTGACTTTCGGATCGTTGTGCGACGAAGATTCGATGCTTCTCTATAATTTGTTCATAGCCAAACCATTGATGTAGAGACCTGGCACTATCTTCCCCCATGCATAGAATAAATTCATAGTCTGGGTGCTCTTTTTGAAGAAATTCAAGCGTTTTTAGCGTGTATGATGGTGGGGTTAAATATTTTTCAAGTGCTTGTACCTTCACTTTCGGTGCGTCACGAAATACAGCTTCGCACAAGCGTACACGTTCATCGAAAGGAATGGTTGCCTTGTCGCGATGGGATGGGTGAAACGTTGGAACCACCCACACTTCATCCAGCTCTGGGTGATGCAACAATGAATCCACTACCGCAACATGGCCTAGGTGGATTGGATCAAATGCTCCCCCAAATAGGCCAATGTTTGTTTTCAAAACCGTGAATTAACGTGACGCTGTGGAGGTATTGCTCGAGAGCAAAGCTAGAGCCGCTTCCGCTTCATCAAAGAGTTCTTCAATTCTGGTTCGAGACTCCCCTCTTGGAAAAAGTTGTAAATAGGTATCATACACGACTAAAGCTTTTTGATACCTCTCGCGTTGACGATCCGACACACTATTTTCGGCATATAAAATGTAGGACTCCATCTGCTCGACAAGAGATTGTTCCGCCCATGCAGTCTCTGGATATTGATCAATCACCTCACCATACGTAAGCACAGCCGCTTCGTAACGCTGTGTTCGTCGGTAAAAATCTGCGGCAGAATAGATTTTTTGAGCCAATTTTTCTCGCAGTGCATCAATTGAGGCAATTGCTTCTTCTCGATTTTCGGAGCTAGGATATCTCGATAAAAAGATGTTGAAGTTCTCAATGGCTTGCACCGTATAGGTTTGGTCCAATTTGTACCGGGGGCTTAACTCGTAGTAGCATCGTGCAATATTCAAATCTGCCGTCTCGCGCCTTGGAGAGTCAGGATAGAGAAGCGTAAAGCGCTCGTACTCAGAGGCAGCGACCAAGTATCGTTTGTTTTTAAAGTTTGCCTCCGCTAAGTAAAATTGGGCATCTTGTGCCACATTAGAGCCTCTTCCAAGCGTCAATACAGCACTAAATGCGCCAGCAGCTTCGTCCCATTTTTCATCCTCATACAGCGCGAGAGCTTTTTCGTAGGCCACCTCAAGCGTATCTCCTGGTTGAATAAACGACGTGTTTCTACATCCAGAAGCCATGATGATCAACAACATCATAGCCGATAATATGTACCGAGTGTGCTTCTGTAAGGGTTGGAACCGAGTGATTGACGTCATGAACTGGATAGTTTTGGCTTTCGTTTGTGATCAGGATTACCCTTCACGGCCCATAAGATAATGAATGAGTGTGGAGAACACATCATATGCCTTTGATCCGTCAAAGTGATTTAAATGGGTCATCCCTTCTCGGTAGTACTGATCTAGCGTTTTTTCTGCCTCTTCGACAACGCCATAATTGGCCATTTGTTTTATAACCCATTCCACATCAGATGCATCACGCTTGGGCTTGCTAAGTAATTGCTGAAGTTGGTCTCTGTCTGAGGATTGCATTCGCTCGCACAAGGTGGTCATTAAAAACGTTTGTTTTCCTTCGGTAATGTCGCCACCAATCGATTTTCCAACCTTTTCTTGAGAACCTGTGACATCAAGTAGGTCGTCTTGTATTTGGAACGCCAACCCTAAATCGGTCCCAAGTGCCGCAAGATGGGCTAATTGTGTAGGGCTACCTCCTGCAATTATTCCCCCCATCTGCAACGCTCCACGAAGTAGCGCAGCTGTTTTACCGTCAATCATCTTGAGGTAATCATTGGGGCTAGAAAGTCGATCCGCTGCTTGGTCCATGTCAAGGGCCTGACCGTTACAGACCTCATAGATAGATTCTAGATAAATTTTATATAAATCATGAAACCTATTACTAGGCAATGAGTCATAGTGATCAGTCAGAATCATCATAGACTGAACAAACAGACTGTCACCGCTGAGAATGGCTCTGTTGGTCCCCCACTTTTTGTACACAGAGGCTTGCCCTCGACGAATATCTGCATCATCCATCACGTCATCATGGATTAACGTGAAATTATGGGTCATTTCAATGCACGTTGCCGCTGGTAGTGCGTCTTGAAATGATCCCCCGCATAATTCGGCACCTAAAAGTGTGAGTAATGGGCGAATTCGCTTTCCTCCATTATCAAGGGTATGATCGATTGGCTCCTGAATAGAGTGAGGTGTTGTACTTCGCCTCGGTGCATAGTGAGCCTTAAAAAACGTATCGAATGCTTGAGCGTAGGGAATGAGAACGTCAGGAAGTGCTGCCATGGCTCAAATATAGCATTTTTCGGGAGTGAGCTCATCAAGTGTCGTTACCCCTAAAAGGCACATCACTTTGGATAAGTCTTTCTTCCACTGTCCAAGCAACTCATCTACAGCATAAACCCCCTGTTCAACATACGTCTTCATAATCGGTTGAGCGACACCCACAAGGTCAGCACCTAGGCAAAGAGCTTTAGCCCAGTCGGCTACTGAGTAAAGACCACCTGAAGCGATTAACACAAATGTCCAATCCTTTTTGAGGGGAGCTACATCTTGGATGCAATCGGCTGTGGGAATTCCCCAGTCAGAGAATAAATCGCGAGGTGATTGATCATTGTGACGCAGCTGTTCAGCACGTGCCCAGCTTGTTCCTCCTGCTCCGGCTACATCGATGGCCGAGACGCCTACATTCAGTAGTTTTTTTGCAACGCCGCCATGGATACCTGCACCTGTTTCTTTCACAATAATAGGCACATGTGAGTGGATCACAAGCTTTTCTATCCCCTTAAGAATCCCACGAAAATCTCGATCACCCTCAGGCTGTGTGAGTTCCTGAAGTGGGTTGAGGTGCACAATCAGAGCATCAGCCTCCAAAGCGTCCACGAGATGCATGAGTCGTGATGAATCCGCTTGTTGCGCAACCTGTGTGGCGCCGATATTCCCAAATAAGAGAGCGGTGGGTGCATACTTTCGCAATTCCCTAAAACCCTCAGGAAGATCGCTAGACTCGGTTTTACCTGGTAAAGTGGAACGATCTAGCATAGAACGCTGACTCCCCAAACCTATAGCTAGTTGATGCTTTTCAGCGAGTTGACACAAATCCTGATTAATTGTTTGCCCTTTGTCATATCCCCCTGTCATGGAAGAGATGATTAAGGGCATCGCCATCTTTTTTTCGAACAGAGTTGTTTCGGTTTGTATCTCTTCTAAGGAACACTCAGGCAGGGCATGATGCTTCAAGCGAAGGGTCTCAAAACCAGTGGAAGTGTGATATTGACTATCTAATTGTGTCGTGACTCGTACATGATCAGCCTTACGTTGTGCGCTGCTCATGTGGATCATTTTTTAAATAAAGGAACATTGGAACAAGCCTCGCCAATCATCACTTTGGAAGCTACACTAGAGACCTTTTGAAGCACTAAGCCATATAAATCATCTGAAATAGCTTCGTGTGAGCACCCTTTAATGATGACATTCTTCCCCTCATAGGGACTCCAGTCCGTTGTATAAATCTTACTAGAAATAAAAGCATGTTTTGCATCCTGAGGCTCGCCAACATGGACGTATATGGCTCCCGCTTTATAGAGTAAGGGAATTGGTTTAAGCCAAGCCCACGTGGGAATAATGGTATCTATGCTACAACGAACGGCAACAACGGCTCCCTGATAGTCTGCTAGGTCTAAAGCGGCGAGTTGTTCATTAAAATGGTCCTCTTTGACAATCATCTCCTTGAATAAGAGTGGCTTTAAATCAAAGGATTTGACGGGCACACCTTTCAACCATTGCTCCATGTCTAAGGTGGCGAGCTTTCCAGACGATTTTACTTTGTTGACTAGGGGCTTGGTAGCCATAAAGAGTGTATTAAGTCGGTTTACACCGAGAAGGATTCACCGCAACTACATGTGCGTGATGCATTTGGATTCACAAAATGAAATCCTTTGCCTTCGAGCCCTTCACTGAAATCCAACATGGTGCCTGCTAGGTAGAGATACGATCTCATATCAACGCGCACGGGGATGCCATTAATCTCCCCTTCTTGATCCCCTTGTTTAGCAAGTTCACGTGCTTCTACATCCAGTTGGTACGTGAGGCCACTACAACCGCCGCTTACGACTTCAATACGAATTACTTTGTCCCAAGTAGCTGCAGATCTAGAACCCTTGTCAGCTTCAGAGGCTTGATCACTCCACTCAACCCCCAAAACGTCCAAAATCTTCGCTTTGGCAGAAGTAGAAATCGATAAATCGAGGGACTCAGTTGTTTCCATAGCTTACACAGAGATCACTTCAATGTCTGGATCAATTCTTTTGACCATACTTTCGATTGCGTAAAGGGTGCCTGAGGTTGCTGTGGGGCAGGTTCCACAAGCTCCTTGGTAATGAACTTTTAGCCTATGTCCATCCAGACCTATGACTTTGAGCCCCCCTCCATCCGCAAGCAGATAGGGTCTGACTTGTTGGTCCAACATCTCATTAATCTCTTTGAGACGGGGATCATCTGAATTCATAGCCTCCTCGGAGACATGAACTTCTTGATCATCCGCAAGGTCCATTTGAGGTTTGGCTTCTCGAATCGGTGGGGCAAGCTTGCGCAACAATTCTGACCAAACCGCATTACCATCTTGTGTGACTGTGATGTATTTATCGACATAATAGACATTGATGACATGATCAATGGCAAACAAGGCACTTGCAAGCTCATCGCCGTCGGCATCAATACTCGACTCAAAGGAACGCGTAACCCCATTAGTTAAAGGTTCCCCAAGGATAAATCTCATGGCATCAGGATTCGGCGTACGTTCGATTTCTTTGATTTTTGGCATAGTTGATTCGGTTTATCTAATTAATCTATGAAACCAGAGTTGACTTTCAAGGCGAATCTTTGTCTAGGTTATGAAAAAAACTCGAGTCCCTCCTCAATGGCTGAAATAAATCGATCAATGTCTTCTACCGTATTATAAAACGTGAGAGAACATCTAACGGTTCCAGGCAATTGATAGTATTCGATTAGAGGTTGAGCACAATGATGTCCTGTTCTTACGGCCACTCCTCGACGATCCAAAAACATCCCCATATCGTATGGGTGAATCCCTTCAAAATGTAGGGGTAGTACAGCAATACGTTCGCTTGGTGAGCCGATAATCGTTGTTTTGGGTAGTTTTTCTAGCCTAGACTGGGCTTCAATCAACAGTTCATGTTCGATGGAAGCAATCGTCTCCATCCCAATGTCCATCATGTAGTCAATGGCCGCGCCAAACCCGATTCCTGCTGCAATCGCGGGAGTACCTGGCTCAAATCGAAGCGGAGGGCGTTGATACGTAGAGGATTCGATGGCCACATGTTCGATCATGCTCCCTCCTCCTCTGAACGGTGGCATCGACTCTAAATGCTCCATTTTGCCATATAGAATCCCAAAACCGGTCGGTCCGCAAAGTTTATGAGCTGAAAAAGAGTAAAAATCACAATCCAAGTCTTGCATGTCCACGGTAAAATGAGGTGCAGATTGGGCTCCATCCAGCATAACAATGGCACCCTGATCATGGGCTTGGGTGATCATTTCCTTGACGGGATTCACTGTGCCTAAAGCGTTGGATGCGTGAATTAGAGCTACGACTTTGACAGGTTCCTGCGCTAGCAATCGTTGGTATGCGTCTTGGTCAATCTCTCCTTTCTGGGTAATGGGAACCTTGTGAATTACGCAACCCTTTTCCTGTGCAATCTGCTGCCACGGAACAATATTGGCATGGTGCTCCATCTCCGTAATAAGAATCGCGTCACCCTTGCTGAGATGCACTTTTCCCCAAGTTTGAGCAACAAGATTAATTGAATCGGTCGCACCGTAGGTGAAAATAATCTCTTCACGCTGAGCCGCACCAATCAGGGCTTGAACACGATCACGGGTGAGCTCATAATCATCCGTCGCAGTCTGGCTCAACGTATGAACCCCTCGATGAACATTGGCATGAGCTGTACGGTGATATTGATTGATCGTCTCAATCACCGACTCTGGCATTAGACTTGACGCAGCACTATCCAGGTACGTGAGTGGGTACCCGTTGATTTCCTGTTGTAGCTCAGGAAAGTCGAGATGATATGCGTGCGTCAGGGCCATGGGCATTCATTAGAAGCGTGAGGCTACGTTACGGCTTGTGTAGGCTTTCACTTCATCCACTAGAAACGTGTGAACAGATTCTACTTCGATATTTTCAATCGTCTCAAGGGCAAAAGCGTAGGTAAGCACTTCTTTTGCCTTTTGCTCCGTCATCCCACGACTCTGAAGATAAAATACTTCATCAGGATCCAAATCTCCGATCGTTGCACCATGAGAACACTGGACATCATCCGCGAAAATCTCCAATTGAGGCTTGGTGTAGACGATTCCGTCTCTAGAGAGCAACAAGTTCCGGTTCTCCTGAAAGGAGTCAATAATCTGAGCATCTTGGCGTACAAAGATTTTGCCATTAAAGACACTATGGGCATTTCCGTGCACGACCACCTTATGGAGCTGGTGAGAATTACCATGCGAAAAACGGTGATCCATCACTGAGTGTGTATCTGAGATCTGATCTCCATCAATTAAAATTAATCCATCAAGGGTAAAATCAACCTCTTCGCCTGTTTGGATAATTTGAGGCTCATTTCTGAACAAATGTGCTCCCAGTGCGATCGTATAGGAATGGTACTCAGCTGTGCCCTCGAGGGACGTGATAGGTCTTGAAATATGAAAGCACGACTTATTTTCACGCTGTATACGGAGGTGATTGAGACGCCCTTTTTTCTGAACAAACGTCTCCATGACAGGAATCGTCAAATAGACGGAGTCATCAAGTGACACGTGCTCTTCAATCAGTGTCGCCTCAGCTTCCTGCTCTACGTGAATGAGCAAACGAAATGAGGAAACATAGGGTGTTGCACTCCCTGTTTGAATGTTCAGCACATGTATAGGGGCCTCAACCTTGGCGCCTTTGTGCACATGGAGGTAATACCCTGAGGTTAATGTAGCGGTATGAAGCACGGTGAAGTAATCACGTTCGACCGGGACCAAAGTTTGGAATCCAGCCTCATCCAGTTCTGCAGGCGTCATGTCTTGGAGCCTCTTGACAGTAATAGCCTCTGTGGAGAGTGAGAATGAGCTCAAATCTTCACGAATCACACCGTTCACAAGAACAAGCGTCGACTCTTTCGACTCAGGGAGTCGATATTTTTGGACGTGCTCTTCAGTCACACTCTTAGCCTCACTGTTCACACTTTGAAAAGCATGTTTTGTGAGTGTTTTAAGTGGGGTAAAGCGCCAGTCTTCGTCCTTTTTGGTGGGAAAAGAAAGGCTCTCCAATGCGTGTGCAGCTTTGGCAGCATAAGGAGCTACCCAATCGAGGGCAGGCTGACTCGTAAATTCTAAATCTTTGAAATGCATATCTCCTTTCTCAAGCGTTTTCTAACCAATCATAGCCCTTCTCTTCCAACTCGAGCGCTAATTCTTTTCCACCCGTTTTTACGATCACACCATCAATCATGACGTGAACAACATCCGGGACGATATATTCTAGGAGTCGTTGGTAGTGCGTCACCATGACGACGGCATCTTCTTCCCCATGAATTTGATTGATTCCTCCAGACACAATACGAAGCGCATCAATGTCTAGTCCTGAATCAGTTTCATCGAGAAACGACAATTTGGGTTGGAGAACAGCCATTTGAAAGATCTCATTACGCTTCTTCTCCCCTCCACTAAAGGCTGTATTTACACTTCTATGGAGGAATTCTGGATTCATCTCGACCAAATCTAATTTGGTCTTGAGGTAGTCTTCAAACTCCAGTGGATCCATTTCTTCTCTGCCGCGAGACTTTGCAATGGTATTGTAGGATTCCCTAAGCAACGTCATGTTTGTCACGCCTGGAACCTCAACAGGGTACTGAAACGCCAAGAAGATTCCTGCATGTGCGCGCTCATCAGGATCCATTTCTAGAATGCTTTCGCCATCATAGATAATATCGCCTTGTGTGACTTCGTAGCCTGGATGTCCTGCGACAATTTTGGATAGTGTACTTTTACCACTGCCATTTGGCCCCATAATAGCATGGATTTCACCTTTTTTGACGGTTAAATTGACACCCTTGAGGATTTCGATGTCCTCTCCTTCGACTATGGCGTGTAGGTTCTTGATTTCTAACATGAATTAGGATACTTGATGATTACAGGTTGTTATGTAGACGAGTGGGAAAGTTGGTTGTGGGTAGACAATCGAATGTCTTGTTTTACCCAACACTTCCTTCTAATTTGATATCGAGCAATTTGTTGGCTTCTATGGCAAACTCCATGGGAAGTTCTTTTAGAACCTCCTTCACAAAACCATTCACAATCATGGAGATGGCATCTTGTTCACTCATCCCCCGTTGCTGCAGATAAAAGATTTGCTCTTCACCCACTCTCGATGTAGTTGCTTCGTGCTCTATTTTCCCAGTTGGGTTGGCCGATTCAATGTATGGGAATGTATGCGCACCACACGTTTGACCAATCAACATGGAATCACACTGTGAATAGTTGCGTGCATTCTCAGCGTTTTTACCAATTTTAACCAGTCCTCGGTAACTATTTTGAGACTCTCCAGCGCTAATACCTTTGGAAATAATCGTGCTCTTGGTGTTTTTACCAAGATGGATCATCTTCGTTCCTGTATCGGCTTGCTGTCGTTTGCTGGTTACAGCGACCGAGTAAAATTCACCAACGGAGTTATCACCTTGCAGAATCACGCTTGGATACTTGAGTGTCACCGCAGAACCAGTTTCAAGCTGAGTCCACGAGATTTTGGACCCATTTCCTTTGGCTAAACCTCTCTTGGTCACAAAATTATAGATACCACCCACCCCTTTTTCATCTCCAGAGTACCAGTTTTGAATGGTTGAGTACTTGATCTCAGCACCATCCATCGCAATGAGCTCCACAACGGCTGCATGAAGTTGATTGGTGTCAAACATTGGAGCGGTACACCCTTCTAGGTAGCTCACAAATGAGTTCTCTTCTGCGATGATTAGCGTGCGCTCAAACTGACCAGAGTCCATATTGTTGATACGGAAATAGGTCGAGAGCTCCATTGGGGAGATAGTATCCTTGGGGACGTAGGTAAAAGACCCATCAGAGAACACAGCAGAATTTAAGGCTGAGTAAAAATTATCACGAGCAGGGATGACAGAGCCCATGTACTTCTTCACAAGCTCAGGGTACTTTTGAATGGCTTCTGATATTGAGCAAAAGATGACACCCGCGTTAGCAAGTTTCTCCTTGAAAGAGGTAAACACAGAGACACTATCAAAAACTGCATCCACAGCCACCCCTGCGAGGCGTTCTTGTTCGTCTAACGGAATCCCTAAACGATCATAGGTGTCTTTAATCGCCGGGTCTAATTCGTCAAGTGACTCTAAAGAAGGCTTAGATTTTGGCGCACTGTAATACTGAATCTGGTCAAACACAGGCTTCACATAGCTTGCATTGAACCACTGTGGTTCTTCCATCTCGGACCATGCGCGGAATGCTTTTAAACGAAATTCCAGCATCCATTCTGGTTCGTTTTTGATTGCTGAAAGTTGGCGAATGATGTCTTCGTTTAGACCTTTGGGGAACTCATCATATTCCACATCCGTCGTAAACCCGTATTTGTACTCTTCTCCTATAAATTCGTGGAGTTTATCGGTGTCGCTCATCACTTCGCTCATAGAGATCTTGATTTTATTTTTAACATTGATGATCCAGTAGTTTGAACTGGAAATCCGTTATCTAGACTGAATAAAAATAGCAGTCTATCGGGACAAAGTCACGCACAATCTACCCTTTCGTCACGCCTTCTGCAGGGGTTCCTTTCTGGCCTCCTGCTGGGTCAATGAGCCATTGAGGGAGTATCGTTCCTTGTCTGAGGATCGAGTCAATAGCAAGGACGATACGTTGTTGCTCTGGCCACAAAAAATAGGTTGAGATATCTTGCGCTTTAACCCACTGAAAGTCAGTGTGTTCATCGTCTAGTGTAGGATCCGTTTGAAGCTCAACCTCACCTGCAAATACTGGAATCTTGTGAAAAACATCATGTTTTGGATTGTAAAACTGATTCACAGTTGGCACCGTCCAAAATGGGGATGGTTGCAGTTGTGTCTCTTCGACAATCTCACGGTATGCCGCCTGCCAAAAAGTCTCACCTGGATCCACTTTCCCTCCTATCATTCGCCACTGACCCGCGTAGATCTTGTGAGAAGCTCGCAAAAGAGCAAGATATTCGGGTCCGTCTTGCCCTAGTCGGTAGAGATATGCGTCAATGAGCTCTGGGAGTTTGGTCATGGAACCGCAACCAACTCCTTAAAATAGTCCAACGTGGTCGTGAGCCCTTCGCGACGGGAAACCGTTGGATTCCATCCCAAGATTTCTTGTGCTCTTTTGATGTCGGGTTTTCTGATTTTTGGATCGTCCTTAGGAAGCTCTTTGTGAACCAACTTACTTTTTGATCCCGTGAGCTCGATAATCTCGTTAGCAAAATCAAGAATGGTAATCTCTTCTGGATTACCAATATTGACAGGCTCAACTTCTTGACTTTGAGATAAGCGATAGATCCCCTCGATTAAATCGTCTACGTAACAAAACGATCGAGTTTGCTGTCCATCCCCGAAGACTGTAATGTCCTCGCCTCTTAAAGCCTGAGCCATAAAGGTAGGCAGAGCACGTCCATCCACTAGGCGCATTCTGGGGCCGTAGGTGTTAAAGATGCGTACAATACGTGTTTCCAGATTGTGATATCGGTGGTACGCCATGGTCATCGCTTCTGCAAATCGCTTGGCTTCATCGTATACCCCTCTAAAACCGATGGGATTCACATTCCCCCAGTAGGTTTCAGGCTGTGGATGAATGAGTGGGTCACCATACACTTCGCTCGTGGAAGCAAGTAAGATTCTAGCCCCCTTTGCCCGGGCTAATCCAAGTGCTTTGTGAGTCCCAAGAGAGCCAACTTTAAGTGTTTGAATTGGCATTTCAAGGTAATCAATAGGAGAAGCGGGTGAGGCAAAATGTAGGATCAGATCTAAATCACCACTGACATGGATATAATTGGTTACATCATGGTGAATGAACTGAAAGTTCGCATCCCCAAAAAGATGCTCGATGTTGTCACCGTTGCCAGTACTAAGATTATCCATGCAAATCACCTCATACCCCTCCTTGAGGTATCGTTCACATAGATGCGATCCTAGGAATCCTGCACCTCCCGTAATGAGTACTCTTGCTTTAGCCATACACCGTGGGTCTACCAACGCTAATGTAGGTAAGTCCAGCGTCTTCTGCGTCTTCTAGTTCAAATAGATTACGGCCGTCAAAAACCACGGGTTTATTCATTTTATCTTTGAAACTCGAGATATCGGGTCGTCTGAACTCATTCCATTCCGTACAAATGATTAACCCATCTACCCCTTCAAGGGCTGAATCTCTATGATCCACAAACTCCATCGATTCCAGCGTCTTTGGATCACATGCTGCTTTAAAAGTAGATATTGCCTCAGGATCATAGGCTTTCATAGTGGCACCAAGCGCCGCAAGTTCTTTTGAGATGTATAATGAGGGGGCCTCACGAACATCATCTGTTTCGGGTTTGAATGCCAATCCCCAAACGGCAAAAGTTTTGCCAGCGACGTCGTTTTGGTAAAACAGTTTAATCTTTTCGACAATAGACACTTTTTGAGACTCATTTACAGACATGACGGCATCCAAAATCTTGAAATCATATCCATTTTGTCCTGCCGTATGATGAATCGCCTGCACATCTTTTGGAAAGCAACTCCCACCATACCCTATCCCTGCAAAAAGGAATCGCTTGCCAATACGGCTATCTGTTCCGATCCCTTTGCGAACTTGATCCACATTCGCACCGACTCGTTCACAAATGTTGGCGATTTCATTCATGAACGTGATTTTGGTGGCTAACAATGCATTTGCAGCATATTTCGTAAGCTCAGAGCTTCGTTCGTCCATCACGATAATAGGATTGCCACTGCGCACAAAGGGTTGATACATTGCCAGCATAATGTTGGCTGCTTTGTCGCTTGACGTACCAACGACCACACGCTCAGGTTTCATAAAGTCTTCTACAGCAGCCCCTTCTCTCAAAAACTCTGGATTGGAGACCACATCGAATTCATGATCTGTTTTGGAGGCTATGATCTCACGCACTTTGTCCGCTGTGCCGACGGGCACTGTGCTTTTATTCACAATGACTTTGTAGGATGGGATCTTGTTGAACAGCTCACCCAAATCCGCAGCTACATTCAGGACAAAGCTCAAATCGGCTTGTCCATCAGCCCCTGGGGGGGTTGGTAGGCAAAGGAAAACGGCAGAGGCAAACTCAAAGGCTTCCTCGAGGTTTGTAGTGAATTGCAGCCTTTCTTCACGAATGGCTCGATCAAAGACATGTCGTAGTCCAGGTTCATAAATAGGAATTTCCCCGTCTTTGAGTCTTTGGACTTTTTCAGCGTCAATATCCACACAGATGACATCATGGCCTGAATCAGCAAAACAGGTTCCCGTCACAAGGCCCACATAGCCTGTTCCAATCACAGCAATTTTCATGATCTAGAGATGCTTAAGATTTCGAGTTTGAGGTTTCCAGCTGGAACCTTCACTTCAATGATATCCCCTACTTCTTTCCCCAATAGGGCAGCTCCAATGGGGGAATCAACGGAGATTTTACCACTGCTAAAATCAGCTTCATCTTTCGAAACCAGCATATAATTCATGGTTTTGCCGACGTTGTGATTTTTAATCTCAACTGTGGACAGTAGATAAGCTTTGGACGAATCAATGTTTTTCTCATCGATAATAGAAGATGTTGCTAGTGTATTTTCAAGCTCAGCAATTCGTTTTTCCAGCATCCCTTGGGCCTCTTTAGCCGCATCATACTCTGCGTTTTCGCTAAGGTCCCCCTTGGCTCTTGCTTCTGCAATTTCCTCTGCAATCTCTTTGCGACCTCGTGTTTTGAGATCTTTGAGCTCTGCATCAAGCCTTTCGTACCCTTCTTTAGATAGATAATTCTTCGCCATAATTGGGTGTGGTGGTTCTCTTCAAATTAAAGTCACTAAATTACCACTATTGCCCCTGCAAACCAATTTATACAAAGCTCGATCCTTTGAAGAAATCCCCTAAACAACTCTTTTTGGACCATCAACGCAATGCTAAAGAGTTGAAGGAGCATGGATCGCTTCCCAAGCGGTCTATATGGTTACACAATGTTCGCAGTATGCAGAACGTTGGCTCTGTCTTCCGCACGGCAGATGCATTAGCCATTGATGAAGTAATATTATCGGGGTATAGCCCCTGCCCTCCGCGACCCGAAATCTCTAAAACTGCTCTTGGAGCTGAAATGCTTGTCCCATGGCGCTATGTTGATGATCCATCCCACCAAATCACCACAATGAAATCAAGAGAGGTGCTCATGATAGCTCTCGAGCAAACGACCCAAAGTGAATCACTACTCTCTTTCGCAAGACCCACAACCGATTGGTGTCTTCTTGCAGGTAGCGAAACCGTAGGTCTGGATGATGAAATCCTCTCATTGGTCCATCAAACCGTCCACATTGATCAATATGGAGAGAAGCATTCGTTTAATGTATCGGTTGCTGTCGCGATTGCGCTTCATAGGCTGTCTTTTGAGGTGTGAACCTTCGTACTTTGAGCCATGGATTTTAAACGCACCCTTATTACATCTGCCCTCCCGTATGCCAATGGACCTTTGCACATTGGGCACTTGGCAGGAGCCTACCTCCCATCTGATTTATACACGCGATACCTCCGATTACGTGGAGAGGATGTCATTCACATTTGTGGTTCAGATGAGCATGGTGTCCCCATTACACTTGCAGCAGAGAAAGAAGGGGTTGAGCCTCAAGCTATCGTGGATAGATATCACCAATTGAATGCAGAAACGTTCAAAGATTTTGGCATCCAATTTGATCATTATGGCCGGACTTCATCCGAAAAACATCATCAAACGGCCCAGGAGTTTTTTCTCACACTTGACCAAAAAGGGGTATTTAAAAAGAAATCTGAGCAGCAACTCTATGATGAGTCGGCAAAGATGTTTCTCCCCGATCGATATGTTAAAGGAACGTGTCCACATTGCTCCTTTGATCAAGCTTATGGAGATCAGTGTGAATCCTGTGGTACGTCATTATCCCCCTCTGATTTGATAGATCCTGTAAGCGCGATTACTGGGTCCAAGCCCATACTCAAGGAGACAGAGCATTGGTTTCTTCCACTTGGTGACTTTGAGCCCTTCTTGACCTTGTGGATGGAGACTCACAAAGATTGGAAAGCACATGTGCAGGGGCAGATACAAAGTTGGTTAACCCAAGGTCTTGGAGATCGGGCGGTGACCCGTGATTTAACATGGGGCGTGCCAGTCCCTCTCGATGATGCGAAGGGAAAAGTACTTTATGTATGGTTTGACGCGCCCATTGGATATATATCTGCAACCATGGAATGGGCAGAAGGCCAAGGGGATCCATCCAAATGGAAAACCTACTGGCAAGACACCCAGACTCGACTTATCCATTTTATAGGAAAGGATAATATTGTATTTCATTGCATCATCTTTCCAGCCATGCTTCATGCTCATGGCGACTACATTCTAGCGGATCAAGTCCCAGCGAACGAGTTTTTGAATCTCGAAGGACAAAAGTTATCAACGTCAAAAGGATGGGCTATCTGGCTACATGAACTCAAAGACGATATAGATCCTGATTTGGTACGCTACTACCTCGCGTGTACGTTGCCAGAGAATAAAGACTCAGATTTTTCGTGGGGTGATTTCCAGACACGAGTCAATAACGACCTGGCTGATGTGTTGGGGAACTTTGCCTTCAGGACGCTTTCTTTTATTCATCGATTTGAGAATGGTGTGATCCCAACACCGAAAGATTTATCACCCAAAGACAACGAAACACTCCAGGCGATTACACTCCAAAAACATGCAGTCGAGCAAGCCATGGATGGATTTCGATTCAAAGAGGCCGTTGGGGCGGCTATGGAACTAGCCAGAGTGGGGAATCGATACTTTTCGGATAGCGAACCCTGGAAAACGCGCAAAACGGATCCTCAGCTATGTGCAAACACCTTGTATGTCTCTGCTCAGGTGTGCGCAGCTTTAACGTGGTTGTTGGCTCCTTTTATGCCAACGAAAATGACTGAGCTGGCGACTCAAATGAACCTTTCTACTTCTAAGCAACCTTCAGCAATGCTTTTATGGAAGGATTGCCATGAAGAGATTTTGCAGCCCGGGCAACAGTTGGGTGAGGCATCGGTATTATTTCCAAAGATTGAAGACGAGTGGATTGATAAACAAAGAGAAAAACTTCAAAATAATCCCTCTACCCTTTCTTCTTAACCCCCCAATCGAGAGTTCATTTCGTGTCTTTTGAAAAAGCCTCGGCTGCGAGCCCATCACTGAAAGCTTTAGGAAAGCTAGGGTGTCAAATTACAGACACTGGCACATCGTTCCGTTTGTATGCGCCATCCGTCAAAGAGGTAACGCTATTTCTGTATCAATCGGTCGATCAAACGGCGCCAACTGCTGAGTATTCTCTACAAAAAGATGCTTCGGGGGTCTGGTCGACCATATTATCGGAGTATGTATTGGGTTCGTATTACGACTATCAACTTGATGGTCAAGGCCCTTTTGCTGATCCCTACAGCCTACATGTGGCAACAAAAGAGCCTTTTCCTATGTCTGCTCGGTCCTTGATTCTGAATGAAGCGGATTTGGTCCAGCGTATGCCAGCACAGTCTGTAAATAGAGAACTTGCGGATTTGCTGATCTATGAAGTCCATATCAAGGATATGGTGGCAAAAAAAACGATCTCCGAGCATGCTAGCGTCTACAAGCAATGGAGTACCCAGAGCGATAGCTTTGATCACGTGATGGATTTGGGCATGAATGCAATAGAGTTCTTACCTCTTGCGAAATCGGTCTATCATGAGCCCCCCTATCATCCCGACGATCCAGAGTCAAAAAATCATTGGAACCCTACAGCCATCAACCACTGGGGATACATGACTGCCTACTTTTTGGCTCCAGAAACCCGTCACGCTACACCTGACAACGCAGGTGATTGGAGTGCTGCATCCCCGCATGCTGTGTTTGAACTTCAAGACGTTGTTTTTTCGTGTCGTGAACGTAACCTGACACCCATTTTGGATGTTGTGTTCAATCATAGCAGCATGTATGATCAAAACATGCTCACATCCATGCTTGGAGAGGAGTATTTCAGGATCGATGAGGATGGTCAGTGGCTAAACCGTAGTATGACAGGCAACGAGCTAGACACCCAGAAGGTTGCCGTCCGACATTTGATCCTTGAATCACTCAGAGTCTGGATTGAAGTGTATGGCTTTGAGGGATTTCGATTCGATCTAGCCGGCTTACTAGACCCCATCTTGTGGGACGAAATCAAGGCTATGGTGGATGCCATACAACCAGGAACTTTGCTTATTGCTGAGCCTTGGGGAGGCACCTATCGTCCCCAAGAGTTTTCTGCGGCTGGTTGGACCTCATGGAATGACCGATTTCGCAATGGGATTAAAGGGATTGATCCCATTCACCAACAAGGGGCGATATTTCAACAATGGGTTCCAGATGGATCGAGAGCTACATTAGAAAACTGGCTTCGAGGGACACTTTCAACGTATGAGGGAGGGCTTTTTCGTCATTCCTCTCATGCTGTCAATTATCTAGAAAGCCATGATGGTCATACCCTTGGGGATTTCATTAGGATTGCAGATCAAGGTGAGAATAGATTTGATCTAGAGAGTCCAAGGTCTTGGTGCGCACTTTCGGGGGATGCCTTGAAGCGAATCAAACTTGCCCACCTGGCCCTACTCACGACTCCTGGATGTGTAATGCTGCATCAAGGACAATCCTTTGCTCACCCAAGAATTGTTGAGGAGGGATCCTCTATTCGATTGGATCATGATGCTTACAATAAGGATTCTGAGACGAGTTGGATAGATTGGTCTGTACTGGACTTGAATCAAGACTTACACCAATACACCCAAGGGTTGATTGCTGTTCGTCAATCCTCCGCTGCCTTGCGACGTGCTAAAGACGCAGAGATTTGTTTTGATCATGCTGATAACCCATGGCATCTTGTTAAAATAGTTTGGGGCGCTTCCACCCAGGATCTCTACCATTACATTGTAGGATTGAATTTTGATGCGCATGCACCGTTACATATAACGTTGGAGCGGGGTCCTTGGGAGTGTTTAGTCGATGATTCTCAGGCGTCAAATCACACAATGCGTGTGGTTGATGAGCATATTACCGTGCCACCAATTTCAGGGATTGTACTTCGTAAGTTGCGACAATGATGTGAACAGACTAATTTGCTCCATTCATTAGCACACATTCACGACGCGGGGGACACGTGGCGACTACATCTTCGAGGGGAACATGGAACTCAAAACTTGGGTTCATTATGGCTGCAGCTGGCGGAGCGGTCGGGTTAGGTAACATTTGGCGATTTCCTACAGAAACGGCCGAAAATGGAGGTGCTGCCTTCCTTATTGTCTATGTCATTTGCTGCTTTCTGATCGGATTACCCGTGATGGTTGCAGAGTTATCACTGGGTCGGGCGACTCAGCGTAATGCAGTTGGAGCCTTCAAGGCGCTCTCCAAAAACCCAAT
>JAQCBZ010000045.1 GCA_027621355.1 Bacteroidota bacterium
CATCTCGAGCAACATGTTCATCACTGCGGTGTTGGCACCTCCATGAAGAGGGCCCTTGAGTGATCCAATGGCTCCTGTGACTGCAGAATAAATATCAGACAAGGTTGAGGCGATCGATCTTGCTACAAAGGTGGAGGCATTCATACCGTGTTCTGCATGAAGGATTAAGCAGAGATCCATCGTTTTGATGGCCGCAGCTCCTGGAGCCTCACCATTAAGCATGTACAAGAAGTTTTCCGCAGTCGGTCCGCTAGAAAGAGGAGATACAATCTTCAGGCCACGACGAACACGGTCAAAGGCAGCAATCATGGCTGGCATTTTGGCGGTCATCGAGATGGTGGCAGCTTGGGTGTCGGCAATGTCATGACCATCATGCTCAGAAAGCATCGATACGGCAGATCGAAGCACACCCATAGGTTCTGCGTCTTTGTCGCAAGACTGAATAAACGAGACGACAGCTTGTGGAAGCGCCCGCTCAGCAAGTAATGCACTATTTAGTTCATCAAGCTCATGTTGGGTTGGCAGGCGATCGTTCCACAACAGAAAGCAAACCTCTTCAAAGGTAGCGTACTCCGCAAGCGTATCAATATTATAGCCCGCGTAAATCAGTTCTCCTTTTTGACCATCAATGAAACTTTTCTTGGTCGAAAACGCGACGATGCCGTCAAGGCCAAGATTGATGAATGGTTTGTCGGATAAATCGAAAGAAGAAAGATCGTGTGGAGCCATAGATGTATTGAATTAAGGTTGCTAAATAGTATGAAATCTTTGGGCCTTATTCTAGTGTGTACGGTCTCAGCTTTCGTCTTGTTTCACTTGTTGCCAAGCTTGCTCTAACTCATCAAGTGAACAATCTGAGAGTGCTTTCCCCTTGGCTTTTATACGTTTTTCTACCCCTTGAAACCGTCGCTTAAACTTATTATTTGCCCCTCTCAAAGCTGATTCACTGTCCAAACCCTTGAGTCGAGCCACATTAATAATGGAAAACAACACATCCCCAAGTTCATCTTGTTGACGCGCTGTAGAATCATTCTCACGCATTGTTTGGGTCCACTCCTTGAGTTCCTCTTCAACCTTTTCCCAAGCAATGTCCCATTCTTGCCAATCAAAACCGACGCTCGAGACTTTTTGTTGAATTCGATGAGCCACAATAGCAGATGGCATCGACATAGGGATGCCATCTAATATAGACTCTCTTCCTTCGGCTAACTTGGTTTCTTCCCAGGTTTTAGCCACTGCTCCTGCATGGGTCGCGATGGTTTCGCCGAATACGTGAGGATGTCTTCGAATCAGCTTGTCAGAGAGAGTTTGAATGACATCTCTTACGGTGAAATGATCCTGATCTTGTGCAATTCTCGCATGAAACAACACATGCAATAGAAGGTCGCCAAGCTCTTTTTTGAGCTCCTCGGGGTTTGCTTGCTCGATCGCTTCCACCACCTCGTAGGTCTCTTCCACCAAGTTGTTCTTTACCGATTCATGGGTCTGTTCCCGGTCCCAAGGGCACTCTACACGAAGAACCGAAACAAGGGTTTCTAAATCCGTGAAAGTGTCGCGTGGGCGTATTCGATCCCATTTGGGAGTGGGTATCACAGGGGTTTGATCAAGTCGACGCAAGGCTTGATACACAGGATGAAGGGGAAGTCCAATGATATTGGTGTAGTCTCCATCTACCCGTTCGACCATAAGCCCCCCAAGAGGGTCTTGAATACCGTAGGCTCCAGCCTTATCACGCGGAGAGCCCGTGGCGATGTACTCTTCAATCAAGGACTCTTCCAGGGTATGAAAGGTGACGCGAGACGCAAAAGCAAACGTTTCATGAGCAATTCCATGACCCTGCGCATCTGTTCGAAGGATGTGAACGCCTGTCCAAACGTCATGGGTGTTTCCACTGAGTTGTTGAAGCATACTGCGTGCTTGCTCATCGGTGGAGGGTTTGCCAAGAATGTTGTTTCGGTGAACGACAACCGTGTCAGCACCCACACATAAGCTATGAGGATGTGAGCTATAGACAGAGTCTACTTTTTGTTTTGCCAACGACATGACAAGGTCTTCAGGAGTGAGTGAGAGGTCAACCTTTTCATCAATTCCTGATGGTGAAACGAGTGGAGAGAATCCGAGAGACTTAAGTAGCTCTTTTCGACGTGGACTGGCTGAGATGAGTATGAGTGAATGTTCGAGTGTTGACATGGAATATTCCGAACTTTGGGTCGTTTATTGTATTTTGCTCACTGAGTTAGTTAACCGTTTTCTAAAGAATCACAACGCTTTAAGCCCCAAAAAGACCTTTCAAGATTATGAGTAAAGCACGAGCCAGAGCCAAAAAAGCAGCTGCAAAGAATCAAACGTTAGTCTTTGGAAAGCAACAATATATCCTTTTTGGAGCGTCAGTGGCACTCATTGCCTTAGGTTACACCCTTATGGCCCTGGATAATCAAATCGAGAGTTTTGTCTCTTTGACCTTATCCCCAATCATCTTGATTACAGGGTACATGTTGGTCATCTATGCCATCCTAAAGCGTTAAGCTCACGCTCGTCACCAAACAAAACAATGACTCTATGACCCCCTGGTATAAACAATTACACTGGCAAATTGTCATTGGGCTCATTCTAGGACTCGGTTGGGGATTGCTCTCCAGTGCGTCGGGTTTCAACGAGTTTACCACCGATTTTATCAAGCCGTTTGGGACCATTTTTATCAATTTGTTGAAATTGATTGCCATTCCGCTCGTTCTAGCCTCACTTGTGGTGGGTGTGACGAGTTTGAACGACACGGCAAAACTTTCGCGAATGGGAGGCAAAACAGTGTTGGTCTACATGTTCACCACAGTGTTTGCGATTACGATAGGCCTCATAGCAGTGAATCTTATCCAACCGGGCACATCCCTGCCAGAGGAGACCAAGCAATCGCTCATCGAATCCTATGAGCCAGTAAACGCGAATCCTACCGAGAAACTTGATCAAGGACCTCTTGACTTTTTTGTACGCATTGTCCCTACGAATGCCTTTGACGCATTTGCCGATAATGCGAATATGCTTCAGGTCGTATTTGTGGCTCTGATACTTGGGATTGGGCTTATTTATATACCCATTCAGCAGGGTGAGGTGCTCATTAATGTGTTTAGCTCACTGAATGATGCCATTATCAAGATTGTGGATCTTATTATGAAAACGGCTCCTGTGGGTGTGTTTGCCTTGATGGCGGGGGTAATTGTAGATCTGGCAGGCGACGATTTGGGTCGAGCGGTAGAGTTATTAGTGGCCCTGGGGTGGTATTCATTGACCGTATTGCTCGGTTTGTTTATTCACATGGTATTGGTTTATGGAACGTTGATAAAAGTGATCGGCAAGATGTCCTTCCGAAAGTTTTTAATCGAGATGCGCCCCGCGATGCTTCTTGGTTTTAGTACTAGTTCGAGTTCGGCAACCCTGCCGCTAACCATGGATCGTGTGAAGAACCATGTGGGTGTGGATGATGAGGTCGCGAGCTTTGTGTTACCGATTGGTGCAACGATCAATATGGATGGGACATCCTTGTATCAAGCGGTGGCTGCCGTGTTCATTGCACAAGCGTTGGGGATTGATTTATCGATTGCTCAACAGCTCACCATTGTCTTAACCGCAACACTCGCATCGATTGGAACAGCCGGTGTGCCTGGCGCTGGAATCATTATGCTGGTCATTGTACTGCAGGCGATTCAGGTGCCGGTTGAAGGAATTGCACTCATTCTAGGGGTGGACAGGATTCTTGATATGTTCCGTACCACGATGAACATTACCGGTGATGCAACCACGTCAGTCGTTGTTGCCTCCATGGAAGGGAAGCTCCGAAGCAGCTAAAGGCATTCCTTTGTAACGATCTCGCTCATCTTTGTCGAGGATCATAAAAGTGTGATGGGCATCGTGCTCCATGAACCAAATCCAGTCGTGTTGAACGGATTCAGCACACAGCCTAGCTTTTTCCTGAAGCGTGACCGTGGGGCGCATGTCGTACCCCATGACCCATGGCACTGGCACATGGTGTACTGTAGGGAATAGGTCTGCAGCATAGACCATAGTATGCGTTCCGTTCGTGAGCCGTGGAAGCTGTTGACCGATCGTATGGCCATCAATCACAATCACATCAAATCCTGGTTCGAATTCATGGCCATCAGGGACGGTAAGGAGCCTTCCGGAGTCTCCGATAGGGGCGATATTATCGCGCAAAAAACTTGCGGTTTCACGGGCGTTGGGGTTGTTAGCCTCTGCCCAATGGCGTTCATTGACAACAAAAGTAGCGTTACGGAAGCGGTGCTCAAGAGATGTTTGGTCTGCATTCCATGCCGTAGTGCCACCGCAGTGGTCAAAATGGAGGTGACTAAACACCATATGTGTGATATCGGCAGGGTCGACGCCCGCTTGGGCTAATGAATCCATGAGTGGGTCTTCGCCAAAGGGTATTCCATAGATGTCACATCGCTTTGCGTCGTACTTTGTGCCAATACCATTATCGATGAGATATCGATGGCCAGTCTCCGATGATTCAATCAATAAGCAACGCATGGTCATAGGGATACGTAGACGGTCATCATGCTCTATTGCCTTGGACCACATCGTATAAGGGACGACACCAAACATGGCTCCACCATCAAGCCAGATGTCGCCACCTTCGATCGGCGTGCATGTGAAAGGTCCAATTTGGAAGGGTGTGAATGAATTCATAAGATTTGTGCGTTTATGCAGTGCTAAATTAACAAAAGAACGACGACTCTTGGGATGAATCAGGGAAAAAATTGGATGAGTAAAATAGCATACGCTCATGGGTTGGGGTGCGTGATGGTACTAGCCGGAGTTCATTATGCGATACTCAATCCTGAGGCTGCTCACGCTCAGGCGGCTCAAGCGCAACCTGCAGAACCTGTTCAGCCTGTCCAAGCCATAAGTGATGCCTACACGTTTGTCTCTGAGAACGATGAGGATGCCTTTGCAAAAGGGATGCACGCGTTTTATAGCGCCCAATGGGATCAAGCAAACTCCTATTTCTTGTCGGGCATGGCCTCTGAAACCGATCCTGAACCTTTATTCTATGCCTCCTTGATTCCCTTTTGGGATTATTTCTTTGTGGGTGAATCCTCGGATAAAGCGGCGCGGTACATGTCCCTTTCCGAAAACGCAATCCAACGTGCACAACTCAAGTATGAAACTCAGCCCAGTGATACAACACTCATTTCTATGCTTGGTGGACTATATGGGTACCGCGGGTTAATAGCAGCACGTGAACGTAATCCCATGCAAGCCCTTCGCAATGGTCTTCGTGGATTGTCATATACCAAACAACTCACCTCGTCGGTTTCTGAGCGTCCTGAAGTGTTGATTGGGTCAGGAATCTACAATTACATGTCAGGTCGGGCGCCTGCTGGGATGAAGTGGACGTTTTCGTTGTTGAATGTCAAGCCAGGCGAAGTCGACACCGGTTTTGAATACCTCGAAAAAGCGGCGGCGATGGAGGATCATCTTGCGATCGAAGCAGCCTCTATTTTGGCATATATCTATTTGAATGAAGAGATGTACATGGATGCAGCTCGCCATTGGCGCCGGCTCTCTGAGCAATTTCCAAGCAATCCTATTTTCCACTATTACCTTGCCGAAGCCTATTTCCATTCTGGATATGAGGAACGAGCATCAGAGTACTATCAGAGGGTTGTGTCGCTTAATTCTCCACATATGAGTGAATTGACTCGCCTGAGCCAAGAGCGTTTGCAAGATCCTTTGGCGGACGCCATGACCGAGTAATTGGCATTGCTTTGATAACGGAATGGGCTCACGAACAGAGCCTAGTCAACGCCATCTAGTTATTGCCACCTCACGAATTAAAAAAGAGCTCATCGTCCACTTCTTGAATGATGCGCCACACAAAGGTCTCGGTCTCCATAACGAGATGAAAAAAGCGTAGCTCTTCGGTTTGGATCACATAATGGATGTGGAAGCCATGGCCTACGCGCTCTTTATGGGTCTGACGGATGGTTTTTACCTTGAATCGACGCCCATCCTGGGTCTCGAATCGATAGGGTGTGATTTGATGGGGGAGACGTCGGTTTTGAAACCCACGCATCACCGTTAACACATTAATGGCTGGGAACTTCTCAGGATTCATAGTAAGCTAAAGCGATTGGAACACCGTATCTGACACATAAAATATATGTACAATATATGTAAAATATTGTACCTTTTTTCTATGGATCCCAATCGCCCTTTTACCTACGACACAGATCAGGATGTGCATCGCATTACCCTGTATAGCACCGTTGCGCGAGATCATCAGCATCGTGATTCTCGCAGGCGACTCACCCTCCATTTAGACATGAATTGCTTTTATGCGCAGGTGGAGCAACGAGCCTATAATTTGTATGGATTACCGCTCGCAATGGGGGGGTGGCGTAAGCCCAATGGAACCGCTCGAGGGATTGTTGCTACGGCAAGCTACGAGGCACGAAAACTGGGT
>JAQCBZ010000046.1 GCA_027621355.1 Bacteroidota bacterium
AGGGCCAGACGTTTTCATGATGTCGATGATTTCGGCGTGGGTCTGTGTGGCTGAAAGTGTCCCAAAAACGGTGGAAAAAATGAGCCCTGCAGCAATTAAAGAGACAATATTGTTCCCTATCCCTGTGATAAACGCCGATTGAACCACCGAATCTTGGCTTCTCATGTAGGCAGCATACGTGAGAATGAGCCCCCAAGCGGCTCCAGTATCCCACGCGTTTTGGGTGAGCGCTTCCAACCATACCGTAGGCTCTTTGAGCACACTCAAATCGGGTGTAAACAAAAAGGCAATTCCCTCGCCAGCATTGGGTAGGCTCAGAGCTCTGACCAGTGCAATCAGAATAATGAGCAATAAACTGGGTATGAGCACCTTATTGACACGCTCGATCGTCCCAATACCTTTATAAACAATCCAACTTCCTGCCGCAATTATCACCCCATGTAATACGACTGGCCAGTTGGACTTTTGAAATCCATTCCATTGATCCATCGCTAAATCCATTGTAGGAGGTAACCCTACAAAGGTTAGCTGTCCAAAGTAATAGAGACACCATGCGGTTACGACACTGTAATAAAATAGAATCGCTGTGGCAACAAACGCGACGAAACCGCCAAGCCAGCCATGCCTCCCACCCATCGCTTTTTGAATAGACCCAATGACCCCCATACGACCCGATTTACCGAGGCCATATTCGGCAATCATGAGTGGAATAGACCACAAAAATAGACACAACAACCAAGCAATTAAAAACCCTCCACCTCCCTCGACGGTCGAGTTTTGTGCCACAATACGGGGAAAACGCCATATATTGCCCGTACCGACAGCAATACCAAGGACACTTAGGATTAATCCTAATCGTGACCGAAATCTTGTAGAGCCCTCATTGGAAAATAACCTTTCCATTTCGTCGTTAGATTATCGATTTTACATTGTTTAACACCGATTTACGCAGAACCAACATAACAATAACTTCAGATAATCCTTGACAAATTCAACGCTTCATAAACTCTTTGGTGGGATTGCCTTCTTTGGATCCTTTATCGTGTACACCTTGACGGTTGCTCCAACCACTAGTTTTTGGGATCCTGGAGAATTCATTGCTGTAGCCCACGGGTTGCAAGTGAATCACCCACCCGGAGCGCCGTTTTATTCGCTCGTTGGACGTATTTTCTCCATGGCGATTCCCCTTCCCTATGTCGCACTGAGTATCAATATGATAAGCGTATTGTCCTCAGCGCTTACGGTGTTGTTTTTATACTGGATCACCGTGCGTTTGCTCGACATGTTTGTGCCATCCCTGCCAGGTGTTGCGGAAGGGTTTCACGAGGGTGGTGGTACTGGCGGTCACGGTGCTGGCTCTGCTGACGGTTTGGCTGAAGCGCGCAGGTCTGGAGTAGATTCGCATAGTCCCACGCTTATTAGTATGCTAGGCGCCTTGATTGGAGCTGCCACGTTTGCCGTGACTGACACGTTTTGGTTTAATGCGGTCGAGGCCGAGGTCTACGCTCCGTCCATGTTCTTTACCGGCATCGTGGTGTGGCTTGCGCTCCGATGGAGTGAGGATGCTGACACAGACTACGCCAATCGCTGGATCTTGCTCATCGCCTACATGTTTGGCCTTGCCCTAGGGGTTCACTTGTTGAATCTGCTAGCGTTGTTTTTTGTGGCCTTGATAATCTATTTCAGGAAATTTGAGTTTAGTATTGTCAGCTTCTTGGCGATGGTGGGGATTGCCGCTGCTGCTTTTATCTCGATTTACCCCATCACGATGTTTAATCTGACCGACCTCATCGATAACATCGGCAATCTAACGCTGGGATTGATTGGTCCGGGGCTGTATATCGCCCTTGTGTTGTCTTTGGTTGGGTTTGGGATTTGGTACACCCACAAGAAAAAATACAGCCTGGCCAACCTCGGCATCATTTGCTATGCGCTCATTTTGGTTGGTTTCAGCACCTACTTTTTGATTTTTATTCGCGCGCAGGCCGACCCACCGATTAACGAGAATGATCCGTCCACGCCATCGGCTATGGTCTCGTTTTTGAAGCGTGAACAATATGGGAGCGCACCGCTGATCCGTGGGTTTAGCTACAACAATGCCACAGGGCAAATTGATCAGTCCAAAGAAGTGGTTTTTCCGCGTCGTCACTCCTCACAGGCGCGTCATTTGGAGTATTACGCTCAATTTGATAGTGATATTGAGTACTTCATTAAGTATCAAATAAACCATATGTATTGGCGCTATTTTGCGTGGAATTTCATTGGACGCGATCACGATGTGCAGGATGCTGCATGGAATACCGGTTTTACCAGCTCCCGGCATGAAGATAACCCTGCTCATACCGCCTATTTCTTTATTCCCTTGGCACTGGGACTCATTGGGATGACCTTCCATGCGAGGCGAGATCCCAAACGAGCCTTCTCGGTATTTGCCCTGTTTATCCTGACAGGGCTTGCCATCATCCTCTACCTCAATCAGTCCCCTTATGAACCCAGGGAACGTGATTATGCCTATGTGGGCTCCTATTTTGCCTTTGCCATTTGGATTGGCATGGGGGCTGCGGGTCTACTTCAGGCGCTAGGACAAGCGGTGAAAGGAGCTCCGGCAAAGTATGGCTTGGCCGCATTGCTGTTTCTGGCGAGTCCTGTGTGGATGGGCTTTCAAAATTGGGAAAGCCATGACCGGACGGGAAATTATGTGGCGCGTGATTATGCGTGGAATTTGCTGCAATCAGTAGAGCCCAATGCCATTTTGTTTACCAACGGCGATAATGACACGTTTCCATTGTGGTATCTACAAGAGGTGGAAGGGGTGCGAACCGACGTTCGCATTGTCTGTTTGAGTTTGCTCAATACCGAATGGTATATCAAGCAAATGCGCGATTTGTTCTCGCATGAGTCGCGTCCGTTACCCATCAGTTACAATGACATTCAGTTGGATCAAGTCACTGGGCAGCTGAGTCTGCATCAACCGGGTCAGGTGAGTATTCCAGTGGACAAAAACCTGCTCAACAGGGTCTTTGATCAAGAGCCGGGGGCACAACCTCAAGAGTGGACGGGGGTGAATTCAACCACAGCCAATTTTGAGCACCAAGTCGAAAGCGCGGTACCCTACTCTCTTCCCGTTGAGGAGCTAGACGATGCAGTGACCTGGAATCTACAAGGTCGATTTGCAGGAAAAGATGGTCAGGGCAACGATCGCTACTTCCTACAGACGCAGGACATTATGATTCTGGACATCTTGCAGAACAATCAGTGGCTGCGACCCGTCTATTTTGCCAATACCGTGAGTGGACAATCCCAGCTTGGATTGCGCGATTACTTCCAGTATGAAGGTAAAGCGTTCCGTGTGGTGCCCAAGCGTCGTCCAGGAGGTAGTTTCGGGACGCTCGATCCGGCTGTTCACGAGGAGCGACTGAATACATTCAAGTTTACCGAGTTCAACAATACGGATGTCTATTACAATGAGAATATCCGTCGCATGATGGGGAATTATCGTTTTGCCTTCACCGAGTTATCGGATTACTACATGCGAGCAGGTGAGGTCGAGAAGGCGCGTGAATGGTTGGTCAAAGGCTTGGATAAGATTCCGTTTCGTGACAGTGAAGACCAATCCTTAACCATGACCTTGTATGCGTATCGATTGCTGCGTGCAGAGGCTTTTGAAGAGGCCTATGCGTTGGCTCAGCAAGCGGAGGAGGAGCTCTTCACGTTGCTAGGGTACGATTATGAGGATTGGTTGGCGTTGCAGGATCGTGTGATTGAGCTTGAGGATCAGGCCAATGAAGCACGGATGCGGGCTCAAATTAATAAGCAGCGAGAGTATTCCGCCGAAAAGCAGTCCGTGGAGGGACAGGTGAACTCAAAACGCGAAAGCTTGGTGTACAACAATTCGGTGATTTCTATCGTACAAAACGTGTATTACGTGGTTGGGCAACAAGCGCAGGATGAGACCTTGAAGCAAGAAGCGTCACAAAAAGCGCAAGGGATGATTGACCGAATGAATGCAGAATTTGGCGGTCAGCTTGGATTGCCATCATCCATAGAACAAAGCAATGCGCAAGTTCGTGGATTTAATCTTGGGATTTAGGACTAGCGAATGATTCAACATTTTGATCCCTCCTCTGTCGCACGCATCGCTGCCACATTAGGCGGTGAATGTACAGACCAGGGCCAAGGGGCATGGCGATTGGTCCTCACTTCGGAGACTCAGGGACGAACGATTGTGGTGGACTGCCAATTTGAGGTCGAGTCTGAGGAGGTTTTAGGGGCACTTGTGACGGTCTTTGCCCCTGGTGTGGTGATTCAAAGCCATCGATGTAGCCAAGTGATGATCTCGGAAGCACTGCAACAGGTTGTGCTATTTGATCGAGCAGCGGGGGTGGTGACCGCGACCATTTTGGAACAGCCCGCTGGAGTAACCCATTATGCTGGGGTGTCAGAAGCGTTGTTGCGCGCTGATTTTACGAGTCTGCCAGAGGAGTTGATGATGAGCAGTCTTGCCTTGTCAATGTTGGATGATGAGGATGATGTGGTGGATACGGTTGATGCAGTGGCGACTAGCTCGGAGGCTCATCAATCAGAGTCGGTCAGCATAGAAATCCTTCACGATTCTGGCCCCGACGCGCCTTTAACAGATGCGCACATCGAGCAACTTTGTGTAGGTGTTGCAGAGGCAGAGTCCAAGCACATCCACGACATTGAGATCATGCTAGTGGACGAGACTCGTTGCATGAGCCTTCATTTGGAGCATTTCCAGGATGGCTCGCTTACCGACACGATGACCTTTCCACTACATGATGGCGATCAGGACCCACTTGAGGGATCCCTTGTGCTGTGCACTCCGAAGATTGTGAGTCAAGCCAAAGAGTATGGTGTCTCGGCTGACCATGAATTTGCTCGTGTTGTGATCCATTCCATGCTCCATTTGTGTGGCTGGAGTGATGACAAAGAAGCCACCGATCCTGAATCTACAGCCATTCGTGTGCGAGAGAATGAACTCTTGGCACGTCTTTATCCATTGAAGTCACCTGCATGAGCTCAGACTATCCCAAAGCAGACGCGTATGTGATAGGTGCAGGCCCAAACGGTCTTGCTGCGGCGATTACCATGGCTCAATCCGGACTCGAGGTGGTGGTCTTAGAGCGAAATGACACCCCGGGAGGTGGTGCACGAACAGCGGAGCTGATTCGACCTGGGTATAGGCATGATGTGTGCTCAGCGATCCATCCCACGGCCTATTCATCCCCCTATTTTATGAGCCTGGGACTGGAAAAATATGGGCTAGAATGGATTCAGCCTGACATTCCTTGCGTCCACCCTTTGGATGGAGGTGAGGGCATTGCATTACACCGAGAGTTGATCGACACGGTCATTGCGCTGGGCGATGATGGGCGCAAGTACAAACGCTTGTTGGAACCGTTCTCTGAAAACTGGTATGCGCTAACTCATGACATTCTTACCCCCTTGGGGTGGCCTAAGAATCCATTTTTGATGGCGTTGTTTGGATTGCGAGGATTGCAACCTGTCGCTCAGTTTGTGAAACAATTCTCCACAACCAAGGCCAAGGCGTTGGTGGGTGGAATGGCCGCGCACTCGATTCTCCCTTTTGAAGAGCCTGGAACCACTGCGTTTGGGCTGGTGCTGGCCGCTTCGGGGCATGGCGTAGGATGGCCTTTCCCCAAAGGTGGAACCGATCAGCTCATTGCAGCCATGATCAAGCTTCTCGAAGCTCATGACGGAAAGGTGATCACCAACGCTGAGATCACCAATATTGACGCTCTACCCGATGCGTCCATTGTGATTCATGACACGGCGCCCCGATCCTTTGTTCAATATGCAGGCCATCACCTTTCTCCGGGCTCTAAGCGTGCCCTTGAGGCGTTTGAATATGGCGCTGCCGCCTACAAAGTCGACTTTATCCTGTCCGAACCCGTTCCGTGGGCCTACGAAGAGGCGAAAAAAGCGGGCACCCTTCACCTAGGTGGTACATTTGAGGAGATGCGGCAAGCTGAACGTGAGGTCCATGAAGGGGTCATGCCAGAGAAGCCATTTGTCTTGGTGGCTCAGCAAAGCCTCTTTGATCGGACGCGTACCCAAGGCACGGATGAAGTGTTATGGTCTTATGCACACTCACCCAACGGGTTTACAGGGGACGCTACCGAGCGCTTGATTGACCAAATTGAGCGTTTTGCCCCAGGCTTTAGAGACACCATCCTCGATAAACACGTGATTGGACCGATGAAGCTTCAGGAGTACAATCCAAAC
>JAQCBZ010000047.1 GCA_027621355.1 Bacteroidota bacterium
ATTAAAGCGGTACGCGAGCTGGGTTCAGAACGTCGTGAGACAGTTCGGTCTCTATCTGCTGTGGGCGTCGAAACACTGAGGAGGGCTGACCCTAGTACGAGAGGACCGGGTTGGACACACCGCTGGTGTACCTGTTGTGCTGTCAAGTGCATCGCAGGGTAGCTAAGTGTGGAAGTGATAAGCCGCTGAACGCATCTAAGCGCGAAGCATGCTCCAAGATAAGTGTTTCCTTAAGAGTCCTGGAAGACTACCAGGTAGATAGGCGGTAGGTGTACGCATGGTAACATGTTTAGCCGAGCCGTACTAATCACTCTTGTGGCTTTGCTCGCATGATTTGCACAGCCGAGATGGCTCCATCTGGAACCATCAATGAGCTTGCAGTCATGACTTGCACGATCTATACAAGTCTTACACTCGCTAACTATCGTCAAATTCTATGAGTTTGATGAGGTGATTAAGCGCAGAGGTCACACCCGTTCCCATCCCGAACACGGCCGTTAAGCTCTGTTGCGCCGATGGTACTGCACTGTGGGAGAGTAGGTTGTTGCCTCATCTATTTTTTATAAAGGGGAGTCGCTTTGCGATGCCCCTTTTTTTATGCGTTGAGATGAAGTGGTCAGTATAACGCACAGACTTTATCAAAATAATTGCTACGTTCTTGTATGAAAAGGGGAATTCTTTGGGTTTCTAGTATCACAGCAGCCACTGCAGGCTTTTTGTTTGGTTTTGATACTGCAGTAATTTCCGGAGCGGACCAACCATTGCAATCACTATGGAACACTTCGCCACTATTTCATGGCACATTTATCATGTCCATGGCTCTTTGGGGTACGGTGATTGGCGCTATTTTTGGTGGAAAACCTTGTGATCACTACGGGCGAAAAAAGACCTTAATAGCGATAGGTGTGCTATACCTCGTGTCTGCTTTGGGATCTGCTCTAGCGACAGACCCTTATGTGTTTTCATTCTTTCGATTGATTGGTGGAATTGGTGTTGGAGCCTCGTCCGTAGCAGCCCCAACGTATATCTCTGAAATCGCTCCAGCTCACAAACGGGGTCGATTGGTCATTTTGTACCAATTCATGATTGTGCTTGGCATTCTGGTTGCGTTCTTTTCTAATTACCTCATTGGTGGTATGGGGGAATCCTCTTGGCGCTTGATGCTTGGTGTAGAGGCAATCCCCGCGGCAATTTACCTTGTCTTGTCTACTCGAATTCCTGAAAGCCCTCGTTGGTTGATACTGAAAAAACAAGACACTGAAAAGGCAACGTCCATCTTGAGCTCAATCCTTGGCGAACCACCCTCTTCCAAAATGATAGAGCAGATTCAAAATTCACTATCACCCGGGAAAAAGCCTTCATTGTGGGCCTCCTCTCTTCGAAAGCCCCTTGCCCTTGCTTTTTTATTAGCCTTTTTCAATCAACTATCAGGCATTAATTTTGTGATTTACTTTGCACCCCGAATATTCAGTGCAGCAGGTTTGCAGGAGAGTATGGCATTGCTCTCCACGGTCGGTATTGGGTTGATAAACGTGATATTCACGATGGCCGGCATCTTTTTAATTGATCACATGGGCAGACGGTTCCTCATGTTAATAGGATCCGTTGGTTATATCGTATCCTTGTCAGTTGTATCCTGGGCGTTTTACTCAGGTGCCGGTGGTGTCGTTATCGCAGCCTTCCTGTTTTTGTTCATTGCATCACATGCCATTGGACAAGGGGCTGTAATTTGGGTCTTTATATCAGAGATATTTCCTAATTCAGTACGAGAATATGGCCAATCCTTTGGTACAGGGACACATTGGGTGTTTGCGGCACTGATCACGTTATTTACGCTCTATTTCATGGATCTTCTTGGCGACAACCCTTGGCTGCTCTTTGCTGTATTTGCAGGGATGATGATCCTACAACTCCTATTTGTTATTTTCTATATGCCTGAGACAAAGAATCAGACACTAGAGGAGCTTGAACACTCCGTAGGTTAAATACCTACAGATTCTACGGAATTATTCCGCAATGTTTTGTAACCTTAATGGAAACAACAACATCCAAGATATACCATTATCAAATCTTCTTTTGACACCTTCATCTCAAGGTACCATCAACGACTTACGGATCTTTTTGCACCGTTCGAAACCCAGTCACGATTAGGGCTCCAAAGAGAGTTTCCCAAACAGTTCATGAGTGATGTATTGGACTGTAAGCCATTATCTGTATTCATCCCTGAAAGCTATGGCGGAAGAGGAGGGGACTCTGCTGAAGCTTTATCAATGCTGGAAGTGAGCTCTTATCACTCGTTACCCTTGTCTTTAATGATGGGGATTAATGGGGCACTGTTTTTGCAACCCGTTGCCAATTATGCGGCGGATTCAACAAAAACTTCCATATTTGATGGCGTTTTGGAGCACAACAAAATAGGCGGGCTGATGATTACCGAACCAGGGTTTGGATCGGATGCTCTGAGGATGCAAACGAGTTATCGTGGCGAAGGCGCTGCATATAGAGTCAAAGGGACTAAGCATTGGGCTGGACTCACGGGTGAAGCTGATTATTGGTTAATCACGGCGCGTCCAGAAAATGATCAAGGTGAATTAGGCCGAGATGTCTCGTTTTTCGTTCATGCTGTAGAGAATGGAGGGATTGAGGTTGAGGAGGTCTTCAACAATCTGGGATTATACATGTTGCCCTACGGCCGGAACCACATTGATATCTCAGTGCCGGAATCTCACAAACTCGAACCCAAAACGATCGGCATCAAAATGATGCTAGATGTGCTCCATAGGAGCCGACTGCAATTTCCTGGGATGAGTACCGGGTTTTTGGGGAGATTAGTCGATGAAGCGATGACGCACTGCAAGGAAAGATTTGTAGGGGGCGCGAGCCTCTTTAATTATGATCAGGTTAAAGCGCGACTCTCAAGACTTCAGTCCTACTTTACGGCGAGCTCTGCGATGGCCTTTTTTGTAAGTAGAAATGTCCCTTTATCAATGGACACGTCAAAGATGGATTTGGCAGCCAATGCTGTGAAATCGGTTAGCACGGACTACATGCAAGCTGCCTCTCAGCATTTATTGCAACTTGTGGGGGCAAAAGGGTACCGATTGGACCACATTGCGGGTCGGGCTGTGGTTGATAGCCGCCCATTCCAGATATTTGAAGGATCTAATGACATTCTCTACCAACAGATCACTGAAAGTGTCATCAAGTTGATGCGTGGAGCCAAAGAAACGAATCTTTATCGTTTTTGTGCGGATCATCCTTTGACAAGTCAAGTTGCTGAGGGGCTTCGCCAGAGTCTCGACTTTGAGATTAATCCTCAAATGGCACAACGTAAGTTGGTTTCTCTGGGACAAGCTCTTGGTCGCGTGATTACATTGAATATGACCGTTGAGATGGGTGCAAAAGGGTACGCTTCGGATATGATTCAACAAACGATTCACGTGATGGAATCAGAAATCAAACAGATCCTGACAGGGTATCATCATCAAGCGGTACCTCTACCAGTGGAGGAGACCAGCTACGCCTCTACCAAAGGGTGGCGTTCGTTTCTTTAAGTCTCACAAAAGCAAAAGGATATGAGTATTCAACCCCTTTCCTTTTGTTGTATTGGTGAGTCGTTGTGGGATGCACTTCCGGAAGGACTCTTTCTTGGAGGGGCGCCTCTTAATGTCGCAGTTGATTTGCGTGCACTAGGTCAGAGAGTTACACTTATTTCTGCTGTAGGACAGGATACTTTGGGTCTTTTGGTACACAAAAGATTAGAAGAAAGGGGGCTTGATACATCATGGATACACTCATCGACCCTTGATACGGGCTGGGTTGAAGTGTCGTTGGAGCAGGGGTTGCCTTCCTATACCATACATGAATCTGTCGCGTGGGACGACCTCCAAACTCCAGAGGGAGGATTTCCTGCCTGTGATACGCTTGTTCATGGGAGTTTGGCACTTCGGTCACCCACGTCTGCTCGCACCATTCAGAATGCCATCGATCACACGCTATCCCGTGGAGGAAAGGTGGTCTTTGATCTTAACTTGAGGCCTCCGTTTGATCAGCCTGAGATTTATAAACCATTTTTGAAGACATGCACAATGCTTAAGCTCAACGATGATGAACTCATTGTACTGCAAGGTGTTTTGGGTATCGACGTGAAGGCCAAGGGCTCCTTGCAGAAATCACTTGAGGTAATTGCACAGGCAGTAGGATGTACAGAAATCTTGTGCACTCAAGGAGCACAAGGTGCGTCCGTTTGGAAGGAAGGTGAGTTTTGGCAGCAGGATGCTGAAACCGTCCATGCAGTAGATACAGTTGGGGCAGGGGATGCTTTCCTGGCTGGGTACTTAGCGGCGCAGGCAAAGGGTTTGTCCATAAGAGATGCCCTAGGATTTAGTACAAAGCTTGCGGGATACGTAGCAACCCAATCAGGCGCGACGCCAACTCTATCAGATTACAAAGAAACTCTTAATGCGATGAGTTCCACGCCCACTGAAACTCGCTGAGACCCAAGACCTCGACCACTATTTGGCGCAATGCCTACAGATTTAAAGGAGTTCATGGTGGGTTGAAGAAAATGGAGCGATGAGTGTGATTTGCTGTGTTGAAGTGAGGATCCGGCGTTGTTTCGGCCAAGCCCCTCAATCCCACCCTTGAGTGGCACGCCATTGGACCAAGCCTGAACCAACGGGGGCATATCATCATCGACCCCGCTTGGGGCAAAGGACTTCTCAAAATCGAGTAAAAATGCGTCAACGAGTCCAAAAGTTGCCCCGACAAAGGCACCGGTTGCGGCGCCATATTGTAATCCGTCTGTAATGCCATTGCCCGAGACCAAAATCACTGCAGTTCCAACAACGGATCCAAGGGCTGCACCATAAATGGTATCCATAAGTAACAATAACGACGTATTACTCCCTGAGGCAAATAACCCACGTTGTTGTACTGCCTCGCCCGGGGAGACGGAGGCAAGGTCATAAATCGACAGTCCAACCCCTGCCAGCATGCCAATTCCAACACCTACACTCAAGGGACGTTGATAATCGGTTCCATCCTCTAGTGCCATAGTGGCCAATCCTAGAATCGCACCCGTGGTTGTTGCATTTACGACATTACCGGCAATGGTAAATCCGGCATTTGGCGAGAGGGCAGGCTCATCATCGGCTGCTAAAAGCTGGGCATGAAGATCTATGGGGGCCATCAGTCCAAGAAGTAGTAGGATGCTGAGGGAGAGGACGCGGAAAGGGTTCATCGATGACATCGCAGAGGGATTAGAATTAACCTGGGTCATGGCCTGCTACAGGTAAGACTTTGCCATTAAAGAGAGTATACTGCTCCGAAAAGAAGTTCGCAATCCAATGCCCCATCTGTTCGGGTTGTGTATCGACGGTAAGCCCTGGAAAGGCCTCACCTAACATGTCCGTTTGCACAGCCCCCAGGCAGAGTGCATTACTATGGACACCCAAGGAACTCATTTCTTCTGCCCAACATTCGGCCAAAGACGCAATAGCCGCTTTGGTGGCGCTGTATGCACTTAGTGAGGGGAATTTTTTCGAGCCTTGAAAGCCCCCCATACTACTAATGGCGACAAGGTGTTTTTTGCCATGGCCATCCCCTAAGGATTCACCAAGCATCTTTGTGAAGGTCTTGGTCAGCATCGCCGGCCCCAACACATTCACCTCCCACATCCTTGTCCAATCTTGCTCGTCTAGCTTATCAAAAGGTTTGGCGACAAGAAGACCCGCATTATGTACAATCCCAAAAAAGTGATGACCCTCAGTGTCGCAACACTCTTGAGCTATTCGGAGTAATGCGTTGCGGTCTTCTTCGGACGTGAGATCAGCAGGTGCAACGGTCATGGCACCATCGGTGGCGTCGGCAAGGGCTTCCAGCTTATCGACCTGCCTACCTGTAACAATGACATGGTGCCCGAAAACTTCAGCTAAGGCTTTGGCGGTAAACGTTCCTATACCTCGACTGGCTCCTGTGACGATCGATACTCGTGTAATCATAATGGAAAGTACAAATTGGTGAGGGGAAAGTCTTGCATGTCGTGCAAAAGAGCCTTAGAGTTCGGCAATACATAGAGTTTGCCCTTTACACTACCCATCCAAAATCCAGATCCTATGGCTCTCATTCCCTCGACGATGTTACCTTTAGGCACAAAAATGCCCTCTATTGACCTTCCGAATGTGAACGGTGGGTCCATTCATGCCCCAGATAGTAACGCAACGGGTGAAAAAGGGA
>JAQCBZ010000048.1 GCA_027621355.1 Bacteroidota bacterium
AATAAACTAAAAAACTTCTTTTAGGCTACAAGCGAAAGGTTTGCACCGTGTAGCTCAAAACTGCTTGCCCATCATGGCTAGCCGGCCGAAAAGCCCACTCTGATAAGGCTGCGTCAATCCTGTTCTGTAATTCTTTGATAATAATAGCCTTATCCACTACCTCTGGAAGGGATTCAGAAAGGATTTCTGCGTGACGCACTTCACCACGAAGCCCAATGAGCATGCGAACTTGCACCCTCTCCCCACGCCAAATATTTGGGAGATCCATGGCGTCAAATGTAGGCTCCACAATGGTTAGAACCCTAATCGGTGTATCCGGCCGAAGGACTATTCGCCCCTGAAAGTCTGCTGGAGCTACATTTATCCCTTGCAAGTCAACCGTCATACTCTCTTCAGGGTCGACTTGGTCTATTTGGAATAACACACTGGGCTTGGCCGGCGCATTGGGCACCACGGACTGCTGAGAAACAATGGGAATGGGCAGGTCTTCAAACACGACTGTGCGTGACTCATCGAACCCATTCTCTTGGCTGAAACTGGGGTCTTTATCATATAAAGGGGAATGGATCAGCGCGAGCGTCAATAATAATATGGCGCACAACGAGCCTAAAAGACGCGGCCAATAGTGAAGGCGGGCATTATGCGTGCGGTTAGCAGTCCACACTAGATTCTTTTGAGGGGAGGCTTTGATCGCTTTGAGTTGAGCTCTTTTGTGGTCTCTCTTTGATTCGTTGGTACACTCTTGGGAGGATTTCAAGTTTTTGACTCAGCGTTAGGTGTGCCCGGTGAGAAAACACATCAAAATCGTTCTGCTCAATTTTATCCAAGATGCGGCTATAGTTTTCTAATGCCAGGCAAACTGGAAGACGACTATCAGCACTTAGCATAGAAATACCCATTTTAGCGCTTTCGTAGTAGGAACGTGCTCGATCAATCTGATATTGCATCATCGCCCGGAATTCTGGCGAGCGCTTGTGATCAAATAGCGCCTCTTCTGTCACCCCAAATTGCTCCAGTTCATCTGCAGGAAGATAAATGCGGCCTTTTTCTAGATCCTCTCCTACATCTCGCAGAATGTTGGTTAGCTGCATTGCAATTCCTAGGTCGACTGCATGAGTTAACGCCTCTGGTGAATCGTAGCCGAACACCTCTGAGGTCATAAGTCCAACTACAGATGCTACTTTGTAGGAGTAATCATACATCTCCTGGAAGGTCTGAATACGATCAATAGTCAAATCTTGGCCAACCCCTTTCATGAGTAGTAATGGGTAATCCTTGGGGATCTCAAACCGTTGCAGGGTGTCAGCAAAGGCCCTGAGGATGGGGTGTTCTGACGCTCCTGTTTGATAGGCCTGATGGAGATCCTGCTCAAAAGCCTCCAATTTTTGCTCAAGAGAATGAAGCTCTAGAGTAGATTGATCCGCACAATCCTCGGCTTCGTCAACCAGGTCATCTACGTAACGGCACAAGGCATAAATGGCAAAAATGCTTCGTTGCTTGTGATTGGGAAGGAATCGTGTAGATAAATAGAATGTCTTGGCATGCTCGCGAGTGATGGCACGACATAGCCTGTAGGACTCTTGTAAATCCGGATCATCAACCTCAGAAATAACCGCTCGATGAATCGAGGTCATTTCATAAAGAGGTCGCATCATGTCGTATGGAAGACGAAGTAAATTAGTCACGTGCATATAAAATTGTACTTCTCAAACGTACACATTCTTGAAGAATGTTTCCGGTTTAAAGCATTTTTTAGCGCTATTTACATTATTTTCCAACATGGCGACTCAACCCCGATCCAAAAAAACAACCATTTACGCCGTTGCAAAAGAAGCAGGCGTGGCGATTTCGACCGTCTCTCGCGTGATGAATGGATCGGATAATGTCTCTGAGAGGACTCGCGAACGGGTGGAACGAGCCATTAAAGACTTAAATTTTCGTCCCCAGACAAGCGCGAGACGTTTAGCGAGCCAGCAGCCTCAAATGATCGCGGTGGCAGTTCCCTCCTTCACCACGCCTTTCTACAACGAGATTTTAAAAGGGATCAAAAACGAAATGTCCAATCATGAAATGGACATCATGCTCTACAACACGGGGTCAAAGGACCCAGAATCTGCCGCAGAAAATTTCTTTGATCGAGGGACCGCCGATGCGGTCTTAATGATATCAATTCCACTCTCAGATGCTTTACATGGACAAATTGCGAGCTCTGGGATTCCAACGGTTTTGGTGGGCACCAAACATCCTGACTACTCCTATTTCTTTCTTGATAATTACCGCGGAGGGCGGTTGGCTGCACGACATTTCGCTGAGCGTGGCTACACTCGCCCTGGAATGATTGTGCCCAAAACCCCCTCAAGAGCGGCAGAGGAGCGCATGAGAGGATTTATTGATGAAATTCACGAAGCAAATCTTTCCATTACACCCTCTTATATCGTCAGTGGTCTCAGCACCAAACATGCTGGATTCACTGAAGAGAATGGCTACGAAGCCGCTGAGAAAATCATCGGACTGATGACAGGTGGGGATCCAGGCCCTGATGGTGTATTTTGCACAAGCGATACTCAGGCTTTGGGAGCCATTCATGCCTTTCGACGAGCTGGGGTTGATATTCCTAGAGAAATTGGACTGATTGGCTACGATAATCTCAAGCTTACCAAATATTTGGATCTCACTACGATAGATCAACACATGATCTCCATTGGTGAACAAGCGACCCGTCAGCTCATGAAAGAGCTCAGTGAGCCCAACGTGGAGAAGGTGCAAGTTGTGGAAGAACCTGAAGTGATTGAGCGTTCGTCGACCCGATATCAATAACGGTGAAGGTTGATGACTCATTCCTCCCCTATCCTAACAGCAACATCTTTGAAAACAGCAGACCCTTCGGTACGTAGCACGTCCGTTGCGGGCTGGCCAGCTCCCTATCATGGAAAAGTTCGGGATGTCTACACACTCAATGAGAAAACATTGGCCATTGTAGTCACCGACCGAATTTCGGCCTTCGACCACATTATGAAGCAGCCTATTCCCTACAAAGGTCAAATTCTTAACCAATTGGCTGCCTTTGGGTTTGAACAAGTGAAAGACCTAGTTCCTACGTTTGTTGAGTCGGTGCCCCATGCCAACGTAATGATCGGGAAACGGTGCGATCCCATACCGATTGAAGTGGTCATGCGTGGCACATTAACCGGTCATGCATGGAGGGTCTATCGTGATGGTGGGCGAGAATTGTGTGGTGTGACGCTGCCAGAAGGAATGCAAGAGCATCAACGGTTTGAAAGTCCGATTTTGACACCTGCGACCAAGGCCGTTGAAGGGCATGATGAGGATATTTCCGAAGCGGAGATCTTAACTCGAGGCATTGTAGATCCAACCTTGTGGGAGAATGTTCGGGAGACGGCCTTTCGTTTATTTGCTCGCGGTCAAGAGGTTGCAGCAAAACAGGGCTTACTGTTGGCAGACACCAAGTATGAATTTGGGCTTTTTGAGAGGGAATTAACGCTGATTGATGAGATCCATACAACCGATTCCTCTAGGTTTTTCTACCTCGATGGATACGAAACAAGACAGGCTAATGGGGATGGACAAACGCAGTTATCGAAGGAGTTTCTTAGGGAATGGCTCATGGAACACGGCTTCCAGGGTCTTGAAGGACAAAAGCTGCCAGATTTACCCGATGACTTTCGCGTACACGTATTTGAACGTTATGTGGAGGTTTTTGAGCGTATGACGGGCATGAGTTTAAAGCCTGAATCCACCGAGGGTCTTAATGAACGGCTCGCTGAGCTGTTTTCTCAGGTAGCGTAGGGATGGCTATTTCGCAGGTTGCGATGGCGATATGCACGAGCACTAAAACGGTGCTACTGGGCCGCCAGAAGGCATAATAGTCAACTCATCAACGGAGGTTGGTGGCGACAGACATGCAACACTGTGGATCGATTGGGCCACATCCCATGGATTAATCAACTTGGCTGGATCCATGTCTGACGATGCCCATGAGGTTGAGTGGGTTTGGCCCAAATGAATGGACGTGACTGGCACCGGCTCATGTCGCAACTCTTCTCTCAAGGAGCGCAAATATCCTAGCAATGCGTGTTTAGAGGATGCATAAGCCCCACTATCACCTAGTCCCACCGTGGCCGCAATAGAATCAATAGCAATAATCCGTTTGTGTCGTTGGATTTTTAGACTTGGCAAAAAGGATTTGACTAGGTTAATACATGTAAAGAGATTCACGTCTAACTGCTGCTGATACTCCTCTTTTGTGGTGTTTTCAAGCGTCTTGTAGAGAAAACTTCCTGCTACTGACACAAGAATCGAGGGTGATGAGAAAGGCTCGGGAAGGGATGCAGGTTGAATTGGATCTACAGCGAGATCATGGGACAAGATTTCAATGCGTGGTTGAGCCTCAATCTCGCAGAGTGCTCGAGTTTCAATCAGCTTCTCTTGATTGCGAGCGACCAAAAGCAACGAAGCTTCACTATGAGAGAACCATTGAGCGATTACACGACCGATTCCTTGGCTTGCACCGCTAATGACAACCGTTTCACCTGCTAGGGTACCCGTTATACTAGGCCTGTAAGATGAATGTGAATCAGGGAACGTCAAGATACTTATGGGTTTGGAGGCTAATATTCCAATGGGGGTGTTTTTTTACATACTCAACAATCCACTCCATCGCCTGTGGAGTTTCCCATTCAGGCTGCAGATAGAGTTGGGTCGATTCAGGGCACATGGCGGCTTGTTGTTCTGCCCATTGAAAGTCTTTTTGATTCACCACAACGACCTTGAGTTCTGCGACTCTTGGGTACACGTCCGGCACAGGGTGTTTAAACTTCTTAGGGGACAAGGTTACCCAGTCAAAATCGCCTGAAAACGGAGAGGAGCCACTGGTTTCGATATGTATGGAAACATTACATGCTTGCAATGCATCTGTAAGCGGATCTAAGTCATGCAGAAGTGGTTCACCGCCTGTAATGACGACCATGGTTGCGCCGGATTCAACCACTGCGTCCACTAAGGTCTGGATGGACAAGATTGGATGACCCTCTTCTTGCCAACTCTCTTTGACATCACACCAAGAGCACCCAACATCACAACCTGCTAATCGTATAAAATAGGCCGCTTTTCCAGTGTGAGCACCCTCCCCCTGGATGGTGTAGAAATGCTCCATCACCGGATAGGTCCGAGACTGGTTACTCATCGGTATATTCAACCCAGCTTGAGGGGGTTTCCCAAACGGTAACCGTAAGATGAATAGACGACGGAATACGCTCCATGGTACGCTTGTGAATGAGTTCTGCTAATCTCTCAGCCGTGGTTGCGGTCTCCATCACATTATTGAGCAACCCATGATCAAATCCACCTTTTTCTGTGTCGGTGGCAGGCCACTTCAACTCTTTAAAATCACACACCATATCGGCTGTGGGGAGGTATTTGGATGGGTGCAAGACTGAACTTTTTGCAGACATTTGCACCTTGTAGGTATGACCATGCATATTGGCACATTTTCCATCGTATCCCTCAATGTAATGAGCGGCATCAAATGTAAAGACTGTATGTAGGGTCCAAGTCGGCATGAGTTGCAAAATTTAGTACGCTGAAAGGTACGTTGTATTCTTCACAGAATGAATACCCAGACTGTGATTAGCTAAGGCGCCATGAAGTTGTATTTAATCGACCTTGGCGCTAACCTTCTCGAAAGTCGTCCCAATAATGGTTTTCAAGATTCACTTGATCTTCCTCGGTAAATGTAACCCCCTCCTGCTGCAATCGCTCAATCATGGTATCGCCTGGAAAAAATCGGCGCCCGGTACA
>JAQCBZ010000015.1 GCA_027621355.1 Bacteroidota bacterium
TCAAGTCCACGAGGAGCCCAATCAGTTGCTATTTTCCTATGATGGAGTACGTGAATCTCGTACTTTTGATTCGTCCATTTTTCGGGTAAAACAATCCGATCAGTGGGTAGAATTTCTCCGATTAGAGGATGACGATTATTTCGAGAATCTTCGGGACAAACTCATGTGGGGAAAGGATCTTCGTAATAGATAAGTCATAACCAAAAAAAGACTCATGAAAGTAACCGTTGTTGGAGCAGGTGGAAATGTAGGATCCACTGTCGCACTTACCCTAGCACAGCGAGACATCGCAAAAGAGATTATCCTTGTAGACATCGAACGTCAAGTGGATGACAAGACCTTTTACCCTTCCAAGGGGCGCGCCTTAGACCAGTGGGAGTCTTCCCCGATCCATTTGTTTGATACCTATACCCATGGAACGACCGATTATGCGGACACCGCAGGATCAGATGTGTGTGTTATTACCGCAGGAGTTCCTCGCAAGCCAGGCATGAGTCGCGATGATTTACTCTCGATCAATGCCAAGATTGTCAGCTCTGTGACCAAAGAGCTTGTGAAGCACTCGCCTAACACGGTCATTGTGGTGGTCTCAAACCCGCTAGACGTCATGACCTATGTCTCCTATGTGAATAGCGGCCTTGATAGCAACCGTGTAGTGGGTATGGCTGGAATTTTGGACACTGCTCGATACCGTTCGTTTATTGCTGAAGAATTAAGTGTATCACCAAAGGATATTCAGGCTCTTTTGATGGGAGGGCATGGTGACACCATGGTCCCACTACCCCGATACACGACCGTAGCGGGGATTCCCGTGACTCAACTTATTGACTCTGACAAGCTAGACGCGATTGTAGAGCGCACCAAAAAAGGAGGAGGTGAAATTGTAGGGTTAATGGGCACCTCAGCATGGTATGCTCCAGGGGCGGCAGCAGCGCAAATGGTTGAAGCCATTTTGCTCGATCAAAATCGAATTTTCCCTTGCTGTGCGATGTTAAAAGGGGAGTATGGAGTGAATGATCTCTACGTCGGTGTTCCTGTGAAGCTTGGGCATGGTGGCATCAAAGAAATTCTTGAAGTCGAGCTTGATGATCAAGAAAAAGCCTTGCTAGACGAATCCGTCGAGCATGTAAAGCGCGTGATGAGTGACTTTGAGTCACTTAACACGTCGTCTTAACCGTAAACGTAAAGCTTAGGCCTTACTACTTGCACATAGACCTCATCTCTCTAGATGGGGTCTTTTTTTATGCTCAAACGATAATGCCTTGGTCTGTTTTCTGTCCCAAACCCACCCTGTCGCGAGCAAGAGAGCTGAGACACCGATTGCAAGCCCAAAGCGCCAAGGACCGGTTGGGTCTTCAAAAGGTTGTCCAAGCCATTCAGACTGAATGGACAAAGGGACGATGAAAGCACAACACAACATTCCTATCCCCAACCACCAGGGTGTAGGGATTGGATAGTGTGCGTGACTCCGAATGGATAATATCGTCGCCATCACACCATAGCTACATACCGTAGCAATGGCTGAGCCCATCATCCCTAGGATAGGAACAAGAATTGCATTCATCATGAGCGTCACGCTGGCACCCGTCACCGTTATCCATCCCAGGGTTCGAGAAGAGCCCTTCAGATAGATACCCACGGAGCTGTAGATGTACCATCCATACAAAGCATACGCGAGAAGTAACCAGGGAACCACGTCCAGGGCGGGGAGATACGCTGCATCTAGAAGGGAGATATCCGTGCCGGGAAGTTGGATCATCGCGATGCCTGACGCAAAGCTTCCTACCCACAAAATGACCAAACCACTTAACAGCGATAACCCCACAAAGGCTCGGGCAAAGAGTGTTTGTGCTCCCTCTTGGTCACCATTACGCATAAAAAAGGGTTGCCATGCAAGGCGAAACATTTGGACCACGAGCAACATAAACACCGATAATTTATAGACGCCATTATACAATCCCGCCACAGCTTCGGGGCTCATCCCGACGCCGTAAAGCCTCTCCACATCGGCAAGAGACATGTTGGTGAGGAAAAATCGGTCCACCATTTCATTGAGTATGTGGGCTAAGCCTGCTGGGATCAAAGGCCACCCAAAGGCAAACGCTTTACGCGCCCAAGCCGCATCCCATTCCCCCTGAGAAAAGGTGGTCCACGTGACGATCCAAGCGCCGATGGCCATCATGGTTGACGCAATCGCATTACTCACAAAGACAGCCTCGACACCCATGCCTTGACCCCAAAGTAGCCATACATTCAGACCTACATTGAGCACCACATGGATCATACGTAAGGATGCGAAGACTAACGGGCGTTGCGCCACTCGCAATTCCGCCATCGGGAGAACCACCATGGTATCCATCCATAAAATGATGGCAATGGAGGCAAAGATGATAGGCGTCACACCCTCAGGAATTCTCAATCCATGCGCAAGGAGATCCTGCATCCCAAATAGAGTAGCTCCCAGCGTTGTCGCCACACCTAGTAGAATCCATTGCCCCGATCGAAACACCTTCACAGTCTCGCTACGGTCCTTGGAATACTTGATATAGGCTGATTCCATGCCTAGCGAAAATGCAACTTGGGAAAAGGCAATCATGGCATACACAAGCCCAATCGTGATATAAGACTCCGGTGCAAAAACGTTGGTATGTACCGGGACTAATAAATAGTTAACAAATCGAGCGAGTACCGCACCCAATCCATAGAGAAGAGAGTCTGAAAGAAGAGACCGTAGCGTGAGGCCAGGCTTCTTCATGGAATTAGGCGCCTGAGAAGCCTGAGAGTCCACGCTCCAGCGCTAAGGCAACGGCAGCTTCGACCCCAAGGACATAACTGAGCGCACCAAAACCGGCAATAGAGCCATCCATCGCTGCCCCCACAACACTGACATGACGCATCTCCTCACGTTTGGCAAGATTGGAAAGATGGACTTCAATTTTTGGGATTCTCACAAGCTCCAGTGCGTCATGAATCGCCACAGAGGAATGGGTGTATCCTCCAAAATTGGCTACGATTGCATCTACATGTTGAGCTTCGGCAGATTGAATGGCATCGATCAACGCTCCTTCATGGTTGGACTGCAACCATTTAAACGTGTGATCTGGAAAACGGTGTTTGAGGTGCTCCTCGATTTCAGCGAGAGATTGGCCTCCATAATGGGACGCCTCCCGAGATTCAAGAAGATTTAGATTGGGCCCGTTGAGTACAAGAATACGCATAAGCTTACGGTTAGAGCATTGAGCATTGAGTCGCGATCTCCGCCAATTCATCTTGGTTCGCAGCAGCGCCTAGTGAAAGGCTCATCGATTGGCCCACTTGGTAGATCGGAATAAGGTGAATATGGGCATGCGGGACTTCCATTCCTTCAATCACTAGACCTACTCGAATAGGTTTGAGAGTGTGCTCGAGGTGCTGAGCAACGGTTTTGGCAAAAAGAATGGTATCCGAGAGCAAATCTGTCGGGAGATCGGTCCATTTGTCAATTTCTTGTTTGGGCACAATCAATGTATGCCCTTTGGCCACAGGACGAATATCCAAAAACGCGACGTGTGTGTCGTTTTCAGCAATTTTATAGCTAGGAATCTCTCCCTGAATAATACGTGTAAAGATGGATGGCATGCGGTTTAAAGCAAAAGGGACCGAAGAATATTCTTCATTATAGTCGAAAATGACCCTCAAAATAAAGCTTATTTCATTTTTACGGTCTAATGAATTGATTTTCATGGATAAATCAGTGTATTTTTGATGTTTTCCAAGAATTAGATATACCGAGAACCGGTAGCTCAGCTGGTAGAGCAACTGGCTTTTAACCAGTTGGTCGTGGGTTCGAGCCCCACCCGGTTCACGTTTAAAGAATCTCTCTTGATTAACCTCTGTCGCTTGAACACGGCAGGGGTTATTTTTTTTAAGCCCCTTTTCCGTCGTACTTTCATCAAGTATCAACTTCATGTTAAAGCAGTTATGGCGGACATCTCCTCTGTTGTGAATCCTCTTCGTTGGAATCTAAAACGGTTACTCTGGGTACTGCTTGCTGGAGCACTCCTTTGGTTCCTTTTTTTTGACACCTACAGCGTATGGTCAAGACTACAGTATGCCCAAGAGCGCAAGGTACTTGAAGAGGATATTGAACGTTTATCTGTACAGTTAGAAGCGTTAGAAGAACAAATTGAACGGCTAGAATCGGATCCAGACCTGCTAGAAAGGATTGCTAGAGAAGAATATGGGATGAAAAAGCCTGGTGAGGTGATTTATCGCACAGAGGAGACACCCCCATCATCGCAAAACAGTCCTAATGTAGAGACCCGTAACCCATGAGGCCCATATGATTGCAATTGGCATTGATTTAGGTGGAACCAATATCAAAGGCGCCCTTGTCAAACAAGGCGAAGGAATCCTTGAGCAGCTTAGCATCCCAACAGAAGCAGACCAAGGTAGAGATCACGTACTCGATCGTGTCGCAACCTTGGTCCATGAATTATCCCAAAAAACAGACCTCGACGTGCAAGCAGTAGGCATCGGGGTTCCCGGAATGGTGAACCGAGCGGGTGATGTGGTAAGTTACCCACCCAACTTTCCTGGGTGGAAAGAAGAGCCTGTCCCAGCACTTCTGGAAGAACGCGTACATCTTCCCTGCTTTATGGGTAATGACGCAAACTTAGCCGCGCTAGGGTGTGCAAGATTTGGAGTCGGGTTAGGCTACGATGACTTCATTATGATCACACTCGGCACGGGTGTTGGCGGTGGCATTATCATGGATCGACATCTTTATGTTGGGCCTCATGGATCGGCGGCGGAGTTGGGTCATATCATCATTAATTATCATGGGCCTCTATCCAATAGCAATACCCGGGGCGGAATCGAGGCCTACCTAGGGCAACGTTTTTTGAGTCGATTTGCAGCAGATTTGATTCGCCAACATCCCGAAAATCCCCTTCAAAAATACGCTCCAAATGATTTTGAAGGACTGGATCCGTTGGCACTTTACGAGGAAGCAGTTCGGGGGAATGTCCTGGCGATTGATATTCTGAAACAATCGGGTGAGAAATTAGGCTACGCTATCGTGAACTATATCCATGTGTTGGATATCCGTACGATTATCGTGAGTGGTGGTGTGGCTCGAGCAGGGGATTATTTGTTAGATCCAGCGCGCGAAACTGCCCGAAAATACCTCATGCCTCCCTTTAGAGATGGCTTTGAGATCTTGTATGAACCGTTAAGCAACGAGGCCGCCATGCTTGGAGCAGCTAGCTTAGCTATGGAGTCATGCGATTGAGCAGATGCCTTTTGGGGTGTGTGGCCGTATGGGCAGGGTTGTGTATTTGCGTACTTCCTGACCACGTAAGCGCTCAGCAAGGTCAAAATCCGCCACAAAGCATCATGCCAGGAATGTATGGCCAAGCAAATCCACCCAACCCGCAACTAGGGCAGCAACGAAGTACCATTGAGGGGATAAAACCAATCTTGACCTTCGATGCGCGTGATTCCTTGATTTTGACGCTTAGCGATTCCACACGCATCGGCACATTATTTGGCCAAGCCAATGCAAATCACGATAAAGGATTGCTCACCGCAGGCCAAGTCTCCCTCTACCTCCACAAAGATGAGTTAGAAGCCACACCCGGAGCGGATTCCACAATGGAAGCAATTCCGTTGCTGCGCCGCCCCAATGATCAACAAGAGCTTCAGAGTCGCCGCATTTTGTTTAATGTGGAATCAGGCAAGGGGAAATTTGAAGCCGCCGAGATTCAAGTTCAGCAAGGAACCTTGCAAGGGGAGGCCATTAAAAACATTAGTGAGAGTGTTGTTTTTATTGAGGACGGCCGATACTCAACTTGTCCTCCCAATCACATGACCTACTATATCCGTGCAAACCGACTCAAAGTAGTTGACCAGGAAGAGATCTTCTTTACGAATGCTCGGCTCTTTGTCTTGGATATCCCCTACCCATTGCCCATCCCGTTTGGATACATTCCTGCGGGTCCAGAATCGCGCCGATCAGGACTATTGCAGCCCACCTTTGTGGTTCAAAACTCCTCAAGGCGTGGATTAGGGCTTCAACAAGTAGGGTGGTTTCAGGTGTTTAATGAGTACCTCACGGGTCAATTATCTGGAGACGTCTACACATCAGGTACCTATTTTTTACAAGGTCAAGCTCAAGCCACCGTCACCGACAAGTTTAGCAGCAACCTCACCCTAGGATACTCTAGGGAACAAGGGATGGAGCCAACCGACCCAGGATTCGCCGAGAATGTCAGTAGGCGGATTTCGCTCACGCATCGACAGACGATTTCTCCCTATTCTAGTTTTAATGCAGCGATTAACTTCGCGAGCTCCAACTATTTTCAGCGTAATTCCTACAATATTGACGAGAGAGCCTCGACCAACTCCAATTCAAGGCTCGCATATCAATTTCGTGACCCGGATAATCGGTTTAATTTCAACACCAACCTCGCGATTTCGCAGCGATTCCAGGATAATGCGACCAGTCTCACAGGGCCTAGTGCATCCTTTTCGCTTCGATCTTTTGCCCCTTTTGCCTCTGAGGGAGGGCCAGGCGGACGCCCAACAGGCGGTCAAGAATCCACATGGAGAGATCGATTTTTGGTCACCTACTCCAACACCTTCAACAGTCGATTTAGCTATCAACCACTCGACTCATTATCCTCGCCAGACTCATGGACTCAGGCTGTTTTTGACCCCTCCACCTATCGAGAGAATACAGGCGAGGAAACCACCCCATGGCAAGTAGGGCTGCGGCAGAATGTCTCATTATCTCTAGGGCAGCTTTTGCCAAGTCAATTTCTTCAGCTTAATGGGTCCGTCAATCTTACGGAGGTGTGGGTGCCCATGACCGTCCGGAAGTCCTACAACCCCGAAACTGGCTCCCTCGAAACCACCGAGGTTCCTGGATTTGCTGCGGGTCACCAAGGTAGTGCAAGTCTTTCGCTTAACACCACGCTGTACGGATTGGCGGATTGGAAGATTGGCTCTCTAGAAGGGTTTCGCCATACGTTCAAGCCCTCAATCGCGATGTCGATTAGCCCCGATTTCCAAGACGAGTCGTGGGGGATGACCCGAACTGTCGAAACACCCAATGGACCTCAAACCTATTCTATCTTTGAAAACAGCATTTACCCAGTCTACGCGAGTGGGAAACAATGGTCTGTCGCCTATAACATTCAAAACACCTTCGAAACAAAACAGGTAAAGCGGGATTCCACGGGTGAGGAGAAAACAAACGTCCTTCGATTGATTGATCAGCTCTCTCTGACAGGATCCTATAATTTGGCCCTTGATTCCTTGCGTTTGTCCCCTCTGTCAGTCCGTTTGACGAGCCGTGCTGTACCCAACATTAGCTTGCAAGCGTCGGCAAGCTATCGGTTTTATAGTGTGAACGAGCTGGGTCAACCGATAAATGAATGGGTCTATCGATCCACAGGCAAACTCTTGCAACCCACACGATTTCGGCTGAGTGCCAGTACGCGAATTCGAGGAGGGTCTAGAGGGGCCACGGTCGAATCAGCACCCTATCTTCCCTACAATCCCTCAGACTTGAGCTATTTCAACCCCTATGAGCCCATTTTGGAGCCCATTACTCCGTATCCCCTAAATGCACCCTGGTCGGTCAATTTGAGCTTCAGTTACTCCTGGGTTTGGCAAAACAATGCGCCTGCTCGCAAAACAGCTATTCTGAATGCCCGTAGCATTCAGTTTCAGCTGTCTGATCGTTGGAATGTGTCAACACAACTCGGGTATGATTTTATTCGTAAAGAACTCACCCCTTCACAGTTCTCATTAAATCGACGGATGGAATGCTGGAATCTGTCCATGCAATTCAACCCATTTGGTGACTTCACCTACTACTTTTTCCGGCTGAATGTCGACGCTGGGCAGTTGCAGAATCTCTTCCAAAAGCTCCCCGTTCTGAACAATCTGGAGCGGAGTTCATCCCCTTATGGCAGGCGCTTTTGAACGTGAACGACCGTTTTGGTGATGATATCAAACTCGATATTCACCTTGTCTCCCTCCTTTAGGGTGGCAAAACAGGTGTGATCCCAAGTGTAAGGGATAATGGTGATCATAAATCGGGGGCCGTCCACTCGAGCAAGCGTTAAGCTTACACCGTCAACGGTAATGCTGCCTCGTGGGACAACGTAATCGGCCATCTCTTCAGACACCTCGAACCATACATGGCGGTTGTCCTGCTCAATCTCGATGGCAGAAACGGAGCCTACACCATCTACATGACCCTGGACAAAATGTCCACTAAGACCTTGGTCGAGCTTTAATGAACGCTCCAAATTGAGCTTTTGTCCCTTTTTCCACTCTCCAAGAGTCGTTTTGGAGAGTGTCTCTCCCACCACATTGACTTCAAAGGCCGTGTCGGTGTGAGAAACAACCGTTAAGCATACCCCTTGCACTGCAATGGATTCGTCAATCTCCAATTCGGGTGCCCATTCGGTTGCAATGCGAAACGTCGTGACGCCATTGGACTCACGAATATCCTCAAGGGTACCTAATGCTTTAATGATGCCTGTAAACATATTAGAATCTGTAGGTTGTGAGGATATCTTGCCCAAACGTTTCGGTGGTGACAAAACGGGTAGGGAGTCGACCTCTGCCTCCATCTTCCTCCACCAGATGCATTCCCCAAACGGTGGGATCTACTGCTTTCATTCCTTTACCAAACAAGATGGGGGCGGTGAATACATCGATTTGGTCCACAAGGTTTTCACGAAGGAAGCTAGCCGCCAAGGTTGGACCCGCTTCCACCATCACCGAGGTGATGTCTTGCTCAGCAAGAGCACGCAATACTTGGCGCAAGGAACAGTGACCTTGGTCATCTTGCTCCACCGTGAGACGGGTTCCATTAAAAGGGTGGCTACTCAGAAGCTCCAACATGGGATCAAAAGTGGCTGCATTTGATTTTGCGGATTTGGCGGATTTGGCGGTTATCCAGATGGTCTTATCGCTAAACTCATCTTGAAAAACCTGAGCCGTGGGAGGAAGTGTCCCCTTGGAGTCGAGAATTACACGACGGGGTTGACGACCCTCAACATGACGGACCGTCAAACGAGGATTATCTGCTAGGACGGTTGCGGATCCCACAAGCACGGCATCCACTTCACTACGCCATTGGTGAACCAATTGCCGCGATTCCTTCCCAGAAATCCATTGAGAGTTTCCTTCATGATCTGCACTGAATCCGTCCAAGGTTTGGGCCCACTTAAGCTGAACATAGGGTAGTCCTGTCTCAATCCAGTGGAGAAAGGCGCGATTTTGTTCTTCTGCTTCTATTCTACAGACTCCAATCTCCACCTCGATTCCTTGTGACTGCAGCCATGCAGCTCCACCTCCTGACACATGGGTGTTTGGATCTTGAAGGGCAATCACCACGCGTCCAATGCCTGATTGGGCCAGCGCCGTTGCACATGGAGGTGTTTTTCCATGATGGGTGCAAGGCTCAAGTGTTACGTAGGCTGTGGCTCCTTGCAAAGATGCCTGATCCTGTACAGAGGCAAGGGCGTTGGCTTCGGCATGGGAATCCCCAAATCGTAGGTGGGCTCCCTCCCCAATTACCTCCCCTTCCTGATCTAGAATCACGCAACCCACCAAGGGATTGGGTGAAACAAACCCACGTCCTTGCTCAGCGAGTCTGAGAGCCCGCGTCATCCACTGAGTATCGACAGAGCGATCACTGGATGACGTGGTGGTCATTACTGTAGGACTGCGTCTCGGAAATCTTTCACGGACGCTTCATTTTGGAGTTCGACAGATAGAATTTGGCTAAAAATATTGCCTCGAGTCTGACGCAATACCTCTTTGTAGCCTTCAATCTCGTCAATTGGTAAACTCTCAGGGCTCGCTATGTCCTTGCTGACAACTCGCGCTATATAGGCTGCAGATTCCCCTTCCAACACTGGCGTGGTAGCCCCTTCTTCCGTGGCAGAGATGGCTCCAATCAGCGCAGGCTCACGACCTACAGCGCCGATGACCACAGAAGAGAAACGTATGTTATCACTCTCGATAAATTCTATCACATCATCGTTGGTCAGCCCTTCAAATCCATTTGCGCGGTAAGCCTCATCAAGACGTTGCGCAGCTAATGCTTTTTTCTTCTCTAGACGGACTCGAGAAACAACTTGTGGTCGAACCTCTTCGAGAGGTAAGAACCCTTCATCCATTTTACGATCGAGCTGCATCACAATGAACTGGTCTTCCAACTCAACAACGTCACTCAATTCTCCTTCTTTCATCCCCTGAAGCATCGTCGGGATTTGAATCGACTGCCCAATGCCTGGCACTACGGCAGCATTCGGCGTTGCTACTGAAAATCCAACTTGAAGGCCACGAGACGCAGCTTCTTCATCAAAGTCTGTATCAAGAGCAAAGAATTGGAAATCTTCCGCTTCCTCGAGCACTTCGATCACTGTAGTGAGCTGATCTGGCTCCACCGTGTAGGTCAGTACACCAAATTTTACCTCATCGCCACGACGATCAATCACTTTAAAGACGTAGGGGTTACCACGAATCGAAACCACTTCAGATACTTCACCCACGGCTAGGTCTTTCACAAGTTCAAAGTCCTCGCGAAGATCATCTTCGTCTACCCATACACCTCGGTAGGGGATTTCGGTTTGAAAGTTGTTCAAAAATGTTGAGTCATCCTCTGTGGTGGCAAATTCCTCGGCCAGCAATGCGACCTCATCGAAAAGTCTCGTGGTATCCTCAGCCGTTGCAAAAATGGGAAAGGAGACATAACTAAATTCGAACGACTCGGCCCGCTCAAATAGCTCACGGTTGGCATCATACCACTGTTTGACTTCACGATCCGTTGGCTCTGCATCAGCATCAGAAATCGCCGCATAGGGCATGCGCAAGAGCTCCACATCAGCCGTAGAACGATCCAAAACGAGTTGGCGTCTGGCTTCCGCTGTCGTGGTTCGGTTGGATGACGCCAAAAAGTTGGTCACTTTTTGTTGACGTCGCTTCTCTTTGAGCTGTTGCTCAATCGCAATCCATACCTGGCTGTTTTCTGGGGCATCAATTGCCGCCTGTAACGCCGCGCGGTCTATCTGTCCATTATCATCGGCAAACTGCTGACGGATAAAGGCATCCGGATTCGGTCCTACAATCATGTTGACCAACTCCTGTTCCGTCACGGTAATGCCAACTTCCTCCATCTTGTTTTGGAAGACCAACCCTGTCACAATTTCGCTCCACGCTTGCTGCTCGTAGGCTGCACGAATCTCAGGTGTCACTTCGCTCGTGTAGCGTTGATTATGTTGTGTCACCAAAAAACTGACACGGGCATTATATAGCTCAAAGGTGATCGATTCTCCATCGACTTCTCCAAGTTGCCGTGGCCCAGCACTTAACGCATCAAACACTTGCGTATCGGCCAGCACCCATAACAATCCAAATGAGATAATGAGAAGCCACAAAATGGCTCCTGTACTATTTCTTAATCTTTCCATTACGCCCATGGCGCGTTTCCTCTACACTATTTAATTAGTTGAATATGACGATTCAAACATTGATGACTGAAGCGAACATTGAATATACCAAGTCCGCTAGAACAATCGAAACAGTCTTAAGTGGCGTAAATAGCGCTTCGGATCGTCATTGATCCCACGTGTGAGGGTTTTGAGCTCGGCAGAGAGGCTATCCATTTCTTGATAAAGTGATGGGTCATTGAGCAACAATCCTAAAGAACCCTCCCCTTTATCCATTTTTGTCAGAATCGAATTGAGCGTCACTATAGCTTCATTGAGTTCTTGCGACGTGGTTTCGAGCTCTTGCAACGTCGCCTCTAGTTGAACCATCGTAGTTTCCACTTGGGCTCGATTATCCGTTGCCAACGTGTCTAGCTGAGCCATTAACGATCGAGCTGACTCGATGGTTGCATCCACGTCTGACTTCTTTCCTTCAAGAATCGCGGCAAGTTCCTCCGTGGATTTCTCCACATTTTGCATACTTGCCTGAAACGAGGCTTGGGTGGTGTCATTAAACAAGCCCGCAAGCCCTTCTGACGCACCTTGAATTCCTTCAAATGCCCCTGAGGCCCCTTGGGTTAACGATTGAGTATCTTCCGCGGAAATCGACTCAAGCACCGAAATCGCATAAATCCCCTCAATACGCCCGCCTGAAGGGACCATTTCAGTGGATGTACCCGCTCGAATGTGAATCCCCTTGCTATCCACCAAACTTGTCGCTGTAATCACACCGATCGACCCCCTTGGAATTTGTCGAGCATTATCGAGGGAAAGTATCACACGAATAGAGTCGGTCTCGGTGAGCGCCACGCTTTTAACAGACCCAATCTTCACCCCGCGTAAATAGACCAAACTCCCTGCATTGATTCCGTCCACGCGGTCATACATCACCTCAACCTCAGTATCTAAGCTAAGGATGGGATTGTCTTGCATCAATCGGAACCCAATCCATGTCACAAGTGCGGCAAGGACAACAATCAACCCAATTTTAAATTCATTTGAAAGCTTCATAATCAATCTCTAGTCTGATCAACAGGCATCGGTCTAGGTTAATGCATACTCACTTGCACGGACAAAACTACGCAATGGGCCATCTTGGCTCTGTTTCAATTGCTCTACCGTACCCAACCAATGTAAGGCTTGATCGTGAAGAAACGCGACCCGATCGGAAATTTTTAACACACTATGCATGTCGTGACTTATAACAATGCTTGTAATATGCAGGGTTTCCGATAGCGAAAGTATAAGGTCATTAATTTCGTCAGATGTCTGTGGGTCGAGTCCTGACGTGGGTTCATCATACATCAACACTTCAGGATTCAGAATAATCGCTCGCGCCAAGCCGACTCGTTTGCGCATTCCCCCCGATAGTTCAGCCGTGGACCGGTCCGCAGCATGGGCCAAAGAGACCCTTTCGAGAGCTTGCATCACTCGGTCCCGAATCTCTGCTTCTGTGTCGGACGTGAAGACTCGGAGCGGAAAGGCAATGTTTTCAAACGTTGAGATGGAGTCAAACAATGCACCCCCTTGAAACAAAATCCCAAAGCGCTGACGAATTTGTCTGAGACCCACATAATCCAAATCAAAAATGTTGACGCCATCCATGAGCACGTCACCCGTTGTAGGTTTATGTAGTGCGTTAAAGTGTTTGACTAACACGGATTTCCCACAACCCGACCTGCCAATGACCGCTAATGTCTCCCCTTTGTAGACATCCAAATTCACATCTTTCCATACAAGATTAGGCCCAAAAGACTTGCTTAGATCTCTCACTGTGATCAGAGGCTCCTGCGATGTCGTGTCAGGTGTGCGTGATGAGTCCAATGGGGTTGAAGGTGTAGTCATAGATTTACAGCAATAACGACGCGAGCACAAAGTCCGCAACCAAGATGTACATACAACTCAGGACGGTTGCCTGTGTTGTACTCTGGCCCACACCCTCCGCTCCACCCGTAGCATAATAGCCCTTGTAGCAGGAAATAGAGGTGATAATGAAGCCAAAAACAATCGATTTAATCATTCCAAACAACACATCCCATGGAAAAAAGAATAATCTTGCCCCTTTCATAAACTCGAAGGCTGGCAAGGTGTCGGTGAGTACACCCGTGAGAAGACCACCCGTGAGTCCTGTAGCCGCAGCGACCACATACAAAACAGGAAACATCAGCATACCTGCGAAAATACGGGGAACCACCAAAAAGCTGACCGAGTTGAGTCCCATCGATTCAAGCGCGTCAATTTGCTCGCTAACCCTCATCGTACCCAGTTCTGTCGCAATGCGTGCACCCACTTTCCCGGCTAGGACAAGGCTAGAAATGACGGCAGAAAGCTCAATCAACAACGATTGCGTTACAATGGATCCAATAATAGAAGAGGCAATAAATGCATTCCCCAGCTGATAGGCCGTTTGGATGGTCATCACGGCACCCGTAAACACACCCGTTAGCAAAATGATCGGAATCGATTCGTACCCAATCTTCACGAACTCTTGAAAAAGATTCATTCGATAGGTCGTCGATTCTAGGCTAGAACGCAATGCTTGATAAAGCAGCGTGCCGTACAAACCAAATTCGTGGAAGAGGGTGAATCGCATGTTGGGAGGTTGGGAATACATTATATTATAACGAGAATTCACTAGAAAAATGGGAGATGATTCGAGCGGTTGTCATGCAGATGCTCATTGCGGGACTCGTCGGGTTGCTTGGCATCAAAGCAGCTTCTGGACAATCTATAAGTGCCTATCGCTCGTTGGAATTGCGCCTCGACACCCGTATGCAGGCCCTAGGAGGTAGCCATGCAGTCCAACTGGATCCAACCCTCTCAAGTGCGTGGGTCAATCCGGCGCTCCTTGCAGCTGTAGAGGGATCCTTTGAAACCCTTCCCTTTAGTTCATCGATTTCTCTATACCCGGCGGCCATTCGGCAATTCCAGTCCTCGATTGCAGGTGAGCGCACTCTGGCAGGGCAAGCGGTCAGGTGGAGTGCGACGGTAGGATGTCTTTGCTACGGAGAGATGGACAAGCGAGATGCTGCGGGGCAAACGATCGGCTCGTTTCGGAATTATGATATGGATGGAAGCCTCACCGTCGCCACGAGATTGAGTGATCAATGGAGAGTGGGCGGCTCGGCGACCATGATGGTCTCCTCGATTGGCACGGCAACCTCTTCGCTGGTTGCTTTTCGGGCTGGTGTGATTTGGTCATCCCCCACAAGACCCTTGCAGCTTGGGGCTACTGTGCGAAATGTGGGCGTGGCCGTAACTCCTTATGATGAGCAACGAGAACCACTTCCCTTCCGAGCCTCTGTGGGTGCATCCTACAAACCCTCTGACTTCCCTGCGCGCTTGACCCTCACAACGGAGCTACAGCCACGTGATGGAATTGTGCATGATGATGCCTCTGTCATTACGGTGTTGGGTGGCGCAGAATTTTTGTTCTCGGAACGGCTCACCTTCCGTTTGGGGTATCATCATGGGGAGCAGCAATCCTTGCAAACCGCGCGTCGACTTGATGCCTCTGGCCTTCGATTTGGCCTAGGGCTTGGCTTCCAAGACTCAGAGGTCGATATTACGATGGCATCTTGGGGTCGTCTCGGTAGCGTGATTCACTTGCATTATGCGTTGCCTCTAAAATCTCTATTGCCACTTTAATCTATTTACCCAGTTTATGATTCGTTATCTCACCGCAGGGGAATCTCACGGAAAACAACTCACAGGCATTGTTGAAGGAGTCCCGGCAGGGTTATCTCTACCCAAAGAAGTCATTGATTTGCATATGGCGCGTCGACAAAAAGGGTATGGACGAGGGGGGCGAATGGCGTTTGAGCATGATCATATTGACATCACGTCTGGTGTGCGCTTTGGTGAGACAATTGGAGGCCCCATTACGCTACATCTAGCAAACCGTGCCTTTGAAAAAGACGACTCCAACTGGCCCCATGTCATGTCTGTGGACCCTGTGGAGAATCAACAGGCCATTGAAGATGTCACCTTGCCACGGCCAGGACATGCAGATTTAACGGGGGCTCAAAAGTACGGTTTTGAGGATATTCGTCCTGTGATTGAACGCTCGAGTGCGCGCGAGACTGCGATGAGAGTTGCTTGCTGTAGTGTGGCAAGACAGTTTCTGTCAGAGCTTGGGATCCAAATAGGTGGACATATGGTGCGCATTGGTGAGGCAGGTTATGATTCCTGGGAGGCCTCTCGGGAGGCAGCAGAGGGTGTGTTGGCGCAAGGAGCGGATGAACTCCGTGAGGCTGCAGATGAGTCAGAGGTTCGCTGCCTGGATGCGTTGATCTCCAAAGCTATGGTGGATCATATTAAAGTGATTCGAAAAGAGGGGTCTTCGTTGGGGGGTGTCTATGAAATCGTTGTCACTGGCTTGCCAGCAGGGCTTGGAAGCTATGTCCATTGGGATCGAAAGCTGGATGGGCAACTTGCTCAAGCTATAATGGGGACACAAGCGATGAAAGGGGTTGAGATAGGCCTTGGGTTTGAAAGTGGGGCGCGACGAGGGCATGATGTGCACGACGCAATTGGCCATGATGGCGGACAATTTAGACGTCAAACCAATCGTTCTGGGGGTATCGAAGGGGGAATGACGACGGGAGAGCCCTTGATCCTTCGTGGCGTCATGAAGCCTATTCCAACTCTGTTAAAACCACTTCCAACAGCTGATTTGAAGACAAAAAAAGAGCAAGAAACACGCTATGAGCGCTCGGATGTGTGCGCAGCGCCCCGAGCCATTGTTGTGGCGGAGTCTGTGATCGCGCCCGTTTTGGCCAACGCTGTGTTAGAAAAATTTGGTGGGGATTCTATGGGTGAAATTAAAAAACGTTGGACGCTGTCAAGATGAGAAGAATGAACGTCACAGAGCATATCTGGTGGTTTTTTGGAGGGGCCCTCTTCCTTTTTCCTAGTCTGTCAACAGCACAGACACATGTCGTTCAAAAAGGGGAAACTCTTTATTCTCTTGCCCGAAAATATGCGGTTGAGATAGATTCCGTGCGGTCTTGGAATCAACTTGAGGGGTCTGCACTTAGTATCGGGCAAACACTCTTGTTTGAAGCGCCAGGTAGTGGGGCGGTTGAGCGCGAGGTGACGGGTCGCGAAACGCCTGCGGTTGAAGCCACTGAGCGCGAAGTTTCCAGTCAAGAGGACGAAACCCAAGGAACAGATTTTTCTGCTAGTTCGCAGCCATCCGCTTCTTCCACGGCAGGCCCGGAGCTCCCGAAGGAATATTTCTACAACCCCGATCCTGTACCCATGACCCTAAGTCATATCGTTCGGCAAGGAGATACGCTGTATGACTTGGCCGAAGCGTATGGGGTGACCGTGTCGTCTATTCGAGCACTGAATCGTTTATCGAGCAATACCCTTTCGATTGGTCAGCAGTTGATCATCAAGCAGCTCCAACCCACACCGGCAGTGCAAAAAGGGGATGGGTCAACCTCCGCTCAAGGTCGCTTTTTGAGCACACAATATCCCTCGAATACGCCCCTTGAGACGTTCCTTACCCGCTATCAAATGACGCAACTCGAATTTGAGCGCCTAAACCGTGGGCTAGACCTTACCAATATCCCTTCAGGCACAGAGGTCGTCGTACTTGCACCTCCAAGTCGTGTGTTTCAGAATCCCTATGTGCCTGCAGGCCGTCTTAGCAGCGCGACGGATCCAAACGGAGTGTTGACAACAAGTGGCTCACAAGTCTCGGTCTTTGCCTATGATGAGGAGCCATTACAGCGTATAACTGCATCCGGGGAGATTTATAATCCCGAAACCTTTACCGCAGCCCATGCTGTTTTGCCGTTTGGCACGATTGTGTTTATTCAAGACCCTGACACCCAAATTGGTACCTTCGTGCGCATAAATGACCGGATTTTGGAACCTGGGTTGAAAATATCGCGTGCAACCTGTGAGTTGGTAGGGTGTTCAAGTGTAACAGAATCAACACTCTTTGACCTGCAAATTATCACCCAAAACTAACTTTGGGTTTCTTTGGCTTTGGAGTGGCATTTGAGTAGGTTGAAGTATCGGGAAAATTCACAAAGAACTACGACAGGTTGTCGAACGGGATGGAAAAATGGATGACATGGGAAGGGGTCTCTTCCCACAAGAAGAGCTAACCCCAGAGGAGCTTCAAAAGCAAAAGGAATTCAAAGAGGAGATTCTACCTCACCTGGATTTGCTTTATAATTTTGCTCTACGATTGACAACGGATCCAGCAGATGCAGAGGATCTCGTACAGGATACGATTGTGAAAGCTTTTCGCTTTTTCAGCAGTTTCGAAAAAGGGACCAACGCCAAGGCGTGGCTTTACCGCATCCTAAAAAACTCCTACATCAACAACTACCGTCGGAAGAGTAAACGACCTACGGAAGTAGATTTCGACGAAGTGGCTCCATATTACGAAACCATTCGAGACGAGCGAACCGAAAGCTCCGACATGCAGGAGAAAATGTTTGACGAGCTCATGGACGATGATGTCTCGGCGGCTCTTCAATCCCTACCCGAAGACTTCCGGACTGTTGTGATGCTTTGTGATGTCGATGGCTTCACCTATGAAGAGATCTCAAATATGTTGGATGTGCCGATTGGGACGATTCGATCAAGATTACACCGTGGTCGGAATCTACTTCGCACCGCACTCATTGAGTATGCCAAGCGTCGAGGGTTTTACCCCGATTAATCGCGGCCTGTCGCCTAGGAATTGGTTGCATAAGGCTAGGCAAGAGTTAATCGCAGGGCAGAAACACGCGAAACGTCGTCCCTTTCCCTTTTTCAGACTCCAAGACATGAATCGTGCCTTGGTGATACTCTTCGATAATGCGCTTGGTTAGGGTTAATCCAAGCCCCCAGCCCCGTTTTTTGGTGCTGTACCCTGGTCTAAAGACCTCTTTCCACTCTTTTTTATCGATGCCACTTCCGTAGTCTTTAAAATCAATTTGAACACCCGATTTGACCGGTTTCAACAGAATATCCATCTGAAACGCTCCCCCATGTTGGGACGCATCCAACGCGTTTTTCATTAAGTTTTCGAACGCCCATTGCATCAGCTCGCGATTAATCGGCGCTTCGAATAGTGCCTCATGTGTCCCTGAGTCCACGTTCAAATGAATCGAGGCCTCCTTCTTGGGAAGTCGACGATTCATGTAATCTAGCGCATGCTCTAATTCACGTTTAAGCGAGGTTGGTACACGCTCGGGTGTAGATCCAATCTTATTAAAACGCTCCGCAATGTGCTTTAGTCGATCTACATCTTGAGACATTTCGTCCACATACGGGCTGGAGCGCTCTTCTTTCATCAAGGCTAACCACCCGTACAGGCCACTGATCGGTGTACCAAGTTGGTGCGCCGCTTCTTTGGCCATTCCAACCCACAAATTGGATTGTTCAGATTGCATAATCGATTGGTAACTGGCCCATCCAATGCCCAGAAGAATCAACACAAAACCTAATTGAAAAAGGGGGACAAACCGCACCAATTGGATATAATCACTCTCTCCATAAAGAACATATTGAGTGGTCATAGTCGAATCCTCTAGCCCAGCTGGGATTTGAATCGGAATGGATGGATTCAAGCGGCGAAGTTTTTCGACGATCTCAGGTGTTTGGTCTTCGGGGTCCACAAAGCGAGATGCTACAATTTGATCCGACTCATCCACTACAATCATCGGAATGCGAGTTCGCTCCTTGATAATGAGCTCCGAAGAGACAAAATCGAGCACAGCTTGGGGATCGCTGTCTAGATTGGTGTTGTTGAACTCAATCGCTTTGGCCCATAGCTCAACATCCTCTTTCTCTTGTTGAAGGATTCGATCAATAAGAAACTGATTCACCGTCCATGAGGCGCCTGCTAGGACAAGCACCAACACGGTGATGAGCCATTTGAGGCGATTGCGTGTCATGATGAAAGCATGCCGCGCTAGGCAGTGGCTTTGCGCGGAGTCGTTTGGGGTTGTTTCCCTTCAGTGACTGTCTGTTCCGTGATGGTGCACGTGGCAATATCAGTTTTGGAGGGGATTTCGTACATCAAATCCATCATAACACCCTCAAGCACAGATCGCAACCCTCTCGCACCTGTTTTTCTTGCCTTTGTTTTTTGAACGATGGCGCGCAAGGCATCTTTTTCGAAGAATAATTCAACCCCTTCCATCCGAAATAGCTTCTGATACTGCTTCACGAGTGCATTTTTGGGCTCCGTCAACACGGTTAATAAGGCCTCATCGGTAAGTTCCTCTAGGCCACAAATCACAGGTAATCGACCAACCAGCTCAGGAATCAAGCCGTATTGCTGTAGGTCTTCGGGCTGGATATAATGGAAAATCTCTGGATTCCCCTTGTCCATCACGGATCCTTCTTCGGACTGGAACCCTATAGAGCTAGTGGAGAGCCTGCGAGCGATGATCTCTTCAATTCCACTGAATGCTCCGCCACATATGAACAAAATATTTGTAGTGTCGAGTTGGATAAAACTTTGCTCTGGGTGTTTGCGACCCCCTTTTGGAGGAATATTTGCGGTGGTTCCTTCCAAGATTTTTAGTAGCGCCTGCTGTACCCCTTCGCCCGACACATCCCGAGTGATGGATGGGTTGTCGCTTTTCCGAGCCACTTTGTCCACTTCATCGATATAAACAATCCCCATCTTGGCGCGATCAACATCATAATCGGCTGCTTGGAGTAAATTGCTCAGGATACTCTCTACATCTTCACCCACATACCCGGCTTCGGTCAATACCGTCGCATCTGCAATCGAAAAAGGCACATCAAGCAATTCGGCCAAGGTTTTGGCTAATAACGTTTTCCCGGAACCCGTGGGTCCGAGCAACAACATGTTACTTTTCTCGAGGCGCGTGTCGTCGTTTGGGTCCGGAGGGCTAAGAAGTCGTTTGTAGTGATTGTATACAGCGACTGACAACGCCTTTTTGGGCTTTTCTTGACCAATGACATACTGATCGAGCTTCTCTTTTAACTCCTTGGGCTTGAGTAAACGGGGTTGAGGCTTTTGCGCTTGCGTTGAGTCGGCATGCGCTGCATCACGAGTAGCTCCCACATCCTCGCTTAATGGCATCGATTGGGTGAGCGTCTCGAAATCTCCCGCTGGCTTGCTGTCTGTTGTGGAGGTTTTGCTCTCCTCTTGCTCAAGAATCGAATGGGCATCCTCAATACATCGATCACATATAAAGACCTTTGGCCCTGCAATCATGTGCTGAACTTCACGGCTCGTGCGGCCACAAAACGAACAATGAACGGTATCTTTTGGATCCTGGGTACTCATTAGGTGAGTTATTTGCGGTCCATTACGCGATCAATCAAGCCATAGTCGGCTGCCTCTTGAGCGCTCATCCATTTGTTACGATCTGAATCAGCAATGACTTGCTCAATATCCTTTCCTGAATGCTTGCCCAAAATCCCACTGAGCAGTTTCTTTAGGCGGAGAATTTCTTGGGCCTCAATTTCAATATCACTAGCCTGCCCTTGAACGCCACCCAAAGGTTGGTGGATCATCACACGAGCATTAGGTAATGCATACCGCTTTCCCGCAGCACCGGCGGCAAGCAACACTGCACCCATCGACGCCGCCATCCCCATACAAGTCGTGGCTACATCACATTTTACATATTGCATTGTGTCGTAGATTGCCAGACCAGCAGACACGACCCCACCCGGAGAATTGATATATAGATAGATGTCTTTTTCTGGGTCTTCCGATTCCAAAAACAAGATTTGAGCCGTAATCGAGCTGGCTACCGCATCATTGATAGGCGTACCCAACATAATGATCCGATCTTTGAGCAGGCGCGAATAAATATCATACGATCGCTCACCTCGGCTTGTTTTCTCAATCACCATCGGAATGAGGTTGCTCTCCACAGGGTCGTGTGTCGGATTGGCTGCAAGCGTTGATTTATACTGTGATTCCATAAGGCGCACCTACTTATTCTCTTTTTCTTTGTACTTGTTGAAGGCGTCTTTATCCATCTCCTTGATTTGGATTTCAGACTCTAGTTTAGCAAAAACCTTTTCGTCGCGGATTTTGTTCCGGAGGTTTTCCAATTCACTAGTATTCTGAGCATAGAAGCCCTTCACTTGCTCCACTGTCAGGCCGTAGGACGTAGCCATTTTTTCCAATTCCTGGTCCACATCTTCTGCGGTGATTTCGATGTCGTCGTACTTTTCTTGGAGGGCTTTGTTAATAAAGACCCAACGTGCTTCCCGCTCGGCCATCTCTTTTTGAGAATCGCGGTAGGCTTGCTCATCAAAAGTTTCGGGGAGTTTATCACCTTGCTTCTCTTTGTACTCTTTGAGCGCATGCCCCACAATCTGATCTTGGAACACCTCAGGCGTTTGAAACTCGTGGGCATTGAGCAGCACTTCAATCACATCCTGTTGGAAGAGTCGGTCGCTGGTTTGGTCAAAATACATCTGCATTTGACTACGGAAATGAGCTTTGAGTTCGTCAAGTGTGGAGGCTTGATCCCCTGATTGCTTCTTGCAGAACTCTTCCGTGGGTTCGGCAGGCAGTTTTTTAAGTACCTTGTTAATCGTCACGCGAAAACGATCTTTTTCCTTACCGGATTTCACAGTCATGTCGACACTTTGGCCTGCTTTTTTGCCCTTCAGATTCTTTAGAAATTCCTCGGCGCCAGATTGTGAAAGATCAATCTTTTGGTCTTTATCGACCTGTCCTTCGATGGGCTTCTTCTTGTTATCGAGGGACTGAGCATCCACAATAACCACATGCTCTTTGGTCACTTTTTCGTCCACCTCTTCTGTGCTCCCCTCACGCTCAAGGGCACGTTGGACCTCCTCATCTACCTCCCTTTCAGTAACATCATGGACCAACTTGGGTACTTTAAGTTTAGTAAGGTCGACGAGCTTTACATTCGGCGAAATACCAATTTTGAAGGTCGCCGAAAGCTGATCCTCCTCCCATTGAAGCTTCGTAAGCTGTGTTTCACCCATAGGATTATGCTCTCGCACAATCTGGTCCTGATACACTTTGTTGAGTTCCTTTTGGATCTCTTCAAGCTCAATATCGTGGCCAAATCGTTGACGAATCACATCCACCGGGATTTGTCCCTTTCGGAATCCAGGAAGGTTAACGCGACTACGATAGAACCTGTAGGCGGTTTCGAACTGATCTTTAAGATCCTCGCGTGTCGCTTCGACGTGAATGAGCTTGTCGACGACATTGAGGGTTTCTGCTGTAAGTTTCACGTAAGGTGTGCGATTAAAAGACTAAAATTGACACTATTATAATGGAGTCGCACCTCTTTTTGGGCGTCCAAGATCCCTTTTCACTGCGTACGAGAGGGGGGACTCGAACCCCCACACCTCGCGGTACTAGATCCTAAATCTAGCGCGTCTACCAATTCCGCCACTCTCGCAGGAAGCCTTAAAAATAAGAAATTGTCTTGAAAAAGGTGAAGTAAAACATCTACTTTCATTTTGTCTAAGCGACTGCTCCCCATTCATTGATCCGTACACACGACCATGTTCAGAAATCTACGACTTGTCTACATCACAACTCCGACCAAAGAGGAAGCCAAATCGATTGCCAGAGCCCTTTTAGAGCAAAAACTCGTGGCCTGTGCCAACATCATCGACGGGATGACCTCGTTATATGAATGGGAGGGGGAAATAAAGGAAGAATCGGAATGTGTCCTCTTGCTAAAAGCGCCCTACCACAACATCGCACGCATTACCAAGTGTGTCAAATCGATCCATTCGGCTGAACTTCCTTGCGTCATATCCCTTACACTGACCGAGCAGGAGGGTAATGAAGCCTTTTTGGATTGGATTTTGCAGCAAGCCCCCCATTCGGAGTATGAAATTCGCTCGGCGGACGATTTTCAGTATTGAGCTTCAGGGTTGAAGGCACTAAGTACCGCTACAATAACAATCAGTTCCCCACCAGCTGACCTTTTTGTGAGACTTATTCGGTAAACATCTCTTGAAGTACATTAAGTACTTTCTCTTCTGCTGAACCGCTAATTGAGCCAAGCTTTGTGATTAAACGACGTTTATCAACTGTACGAATCTGATCTAAAACAATCTGACCTTTTTTACCCTGAAACGTAGTCATAACCCGAGTTGGGTAATTTTTGATTGTTGACGTCATCGGTGCGATAATGACAGTTCTAATATGTTTATTCATTTCATTTGGCGAAATGATTAGACAAGGACGCGTTTTTGTGATTTCAGAACCTACTGTCGGATCCAGCGAAATCAGATGAACCTCAAATCTTCGGGCTGGGTTCTTTTTTACCATGTCCACTCAGAATCATCCCAATTAGACGGTTTTTCGAGCTCCTCTTGATCCAATAGGGTGTCATCACCTAGTTCAGCCATTTTTTCGAAGGATGCATCCCAATCCTTTCGGGTGGTCTCAGCAGAACGAAGTACAATTTCATTGTCTCTAAGAGTCATCTCAATTTCTTCCGCAATTCCACTTTCGTCAATAAATACTTTCGGAATTCGAACTCCCTGAGAATTCCCAATACGAATGACTTTTGTTTTCATCGCTTCAGATTTTGGAATGATTTGGTGTGGGTTGGATACATGAATAAGCATACATTGGACAACTCAATATAATTACATAGTAATTACTTTTCAATCTTTGTCAACCCCTTGCCCCAGCCTCAGGGCTCCACTCGCGGGCGAAGAGCCACGGTGGTCTCATAACGCTCACCACCACGAAGCAACATCATATCCACACTATCTCCCGCACTAAACTGCCTTAGCAGTGCGCTTCCATGGAGGTTGTTTACCACTCGGTTCTCCCCGATTTGCAGGATAATATCCCCAGGCATTAGACCCGCATCAAAGGCAGGACCACTTCGATTGATTTCGGTTACCAGCAACCCTTGGATGTAGGGGAGATTATACCTAACAACCAAAGCCTCCGTCATGGAGCGGGTGCGCATGCCAAGGTCAAAATCATACTCCACACGACCTGTATTGGCAAGTTGCTCCAGAATGAGCTGGACCCGGCTACTTGGGATGGCAAATCCTAGCCCAACCGACCCAGAACCCGTGCCCCCCGTGAAAATAAATGTGTTGATACCAATCACTTCACCCAAGCTGTTGAGCAAGGGCCCACCCGAATTTCCCGGATTGATGGCGGCATCGGTCTGAATCATGTCGATGTAAACACGAGGATTGGAGGGATCCGGTCGAAAATCTCGGTTTTTGGCACTAACAACCCCCACCGTAACCGTGGGATCGCCAAGCTCAAAGAGGCCAAACGGATTTCCAAGCGCAATGGCCCATTCGCCAACCTCCACGTCATCCGATTCGCTGAATGAGACATACGGAAAGGTGGTGTCTCCTTCCATTTGTAGTAAAGCTAGATCCGTGAGTTGATCGCTGCCCAGCACGGAGGCTTCGAAGGCTTCCCCAGAAGGGAGTGTAACGGTAACCGAGGTGGGTGAATCCCCAACAACATGCTGATTGGTGACGACTCGCCCTGTTTCGGAAATGATAAACCCAGACCCAATGCTAGTCACCTCTTGGGGGACATTAAACCGATTAAAAAAGCGAAAGAATTCGTCTTCGACAATGCTACGTCGACGCTGCACAACCGAGGTAACACTGATGTTGACCACAGCTGGCGATGCTTTGGAAACTGCCCGTGTGATCGCATTTGAGCGACTGGCGGTGATGTCCTCGTTTTGTTGACTAACGGTTTCAGAGGTCCGACGGCTAGGCTGTTCATCGCCTGATCCTGTGTTGGGAGACTGGCAGCCATACCCTAAGACCATACTGCCCGTCAGGAGCAGTCCAAAGGCCCATTGTGCTTTGCTTTGTTTCAATATGCTATTCATGCCCGTCATGATGCTTCATTAAAATCTAAATAGATCAGGGTTGTGTCGACGCCCCACGTCCAGCGCTTCCTCACGAGCACGTTCAAGCGATCCCTGAACCATCGCCCCTGCTGCTTTTTGGTGACCACCCCCGTTCATATCACGTGCCCACACATTCACATCCACATCACGCTTTGCGCGCAGACTCATGCGGACTTCCTCTTCTTGAGCCTCTTTGAGAAACAACGCAACCTCCACCCCATTAATTGCAAGGGCTTGATTGACAAAGCCGTCGGTATCTACCTCGCCAAATTGTGCACAGTACTCCATTTGCTCTTTTGTCATCATAATGGTTGCCACTTTCCCACCTGGAGTGAGTTCGATTGATTGCATCACCTCGCCCATCGCCTTCACGGTTCCGAGCGAACGGTCTGCCATTTTATCTACGACCACATTGGGCGTAAAGTTGCCAATGCGAAGCAATTCCCCTGCCGTTTTGAGGGTTTCGGACGCAGTATTTTCGAACGAAAATGAGCCCGTGTCACGCATCATACCGGCAAATAGTGACTGCGCTGTGCTTGGGTCAAGTTTGTCAAGACCCACCTGCTCAAACCATCTAAATATCAGCTCACACGTCGAAGAGGCAGTAGGATCAGAACACACCACATCAAAGTTGGTGTCAGGGTGGGGGTGATGATCGATCATAAACGACATAAAGGGTGTCCCTTCATACACAATATCCCCTTTGCGCGTAAAGCGATGGTACTGATTGCCATCTACAAAAATGACAGCTTCAAATGCCTCTAGGGACCCTGGTTCGAGAAGCTTGATTTTCTTAGCATGCTTCATCCATTGTAGGTTTGCCGGCACAGGATCCTCATTAAATGCAGTATATTTAATGTCGTGAGCCTCCAACAAACTACACACGCCAGACTGTGCTCCAATACAGTCCGCGTCAGGACGGATATGGGACAGTACTGCGACTTCATAAAAAGGGGTTAATTCTGACAGAAAGGACTCAAACATATCGACACGCTCTCGTGCTTTGTGATGGCGAAAAACCGTCGGTCGAGCAACTCCATGCCCTCCGAATGGAAGACACACTGGTAATCGCCGCGGATGGAGGGGGTAATATAGGGAAGGACTGGGAGATTCGGCCAGACCTAATCATAGGCGATCTAGACAGCGATGACGGAAGCTGGCCAGATGTGAAGCGCCTTTATGACCCAGATCAAGACACTAATGACCTCGAAAAAGCACTGGAATATGCTCATGTGCAAGGCGTGAGTCGAATTACCATTATCGGAGGTACGGGCGAACGGCTAGATCACACGCTCAAAAATCTTTCCGTGATGGTGCGTTACAAAGAAGCTTTTGAGGGTCTTGTGCTGTTGGATAATTACATGAAAGCCCGTCTGATCTCCTCGCCGTTTACCATGTCCACGTGGGCAGGGATGAAGGTCTCTTTGGTGGCGGCTTCTGGGAAGGTCACTGGGATCGTAAGTGAAGGTCTGTTGTACCCATGGTCTGGACAAGATTTGATTGTGGGACATTATGATGGCACGTCCAACCAAGCCACGGGTGAGCAGGTGACCTTGCGTTTTGAGGAGGGTGATTTGTTACTCATTGTACCGTTGGATGGGCAATCGCGTCGTGTGGCGCAAGACGGGCAGCTGGGGCATGATGAGCCGCCGGGACACGCTGAGCAACCGCCAGCAGGGAGGTCGTCGTGAATTTTCAAGGTCTGGACCAAGCCCTTCTGATTGCCTATGGGGTTGCTCTGGTCTTGCTATCCATGTCAAGTTTGTGGAAGCGACGCGCAGGTGGGTCCGATCAAAAACAGGACGCAACAGACGCCTTAGCGGGATCAGAGCAAGGGAAGGCGACAAACAAAGCTTCTGACTATTTGCTAGGGGGGCGACGTCTATCATTACCCGCCTTTGTAGCGACACTTGTCTCCACATGGTATGGCGGGATTTTAGGGATTGGAGAATACGGATATCAGTACGGCATCTCTCAATGGTTGCTTTTCGGTATTCCATTTTATGTATTTACAGCTCTTTTTGCGGTGTTTCTTGCGGGAAAGATTCAAGGGGCACCTGCACTTAGCCTCCCCGAAGCGATGCAGTCAACCTATGGCACGACGGCAAGTCGGCTTTCTGCTGTATTGATTGCCATTTTGGTGAGTCCTGCGCCTTACATCCTCATGATTGGCTTATTGGCACAACACGTGATTGGGTTTGACGGGTCTATCCTGTGGACAAGCCTTGCAGTCGCCGGATTCTCCTTTGTTTATGTGAGTATGACAGGGTTTCGGGCGGTGGTACGCACCGATATGCTTCAGATGATCTTGATGTATGTAGGCTTCGGGGTCATATTGGTGATGGCGTGGCGGATGTGGGGATCCCCTGTGGAGGTATGGCAAGCGGTTCCAGAAGGGCACCGAGATCTCACTGGGGGGTTATCCATTCAGATGATTCTTGTCTGGTTTTTTATTGCTTTGTGGACCTTTGTGGATCCAAGCTTTCACCAGCGCTCTGCAGCAGCAGCGACCCCTCAAGTTGCCCGTCGTGGGATGTTTATAGCCATTGGATTTTGGGCGTTATTTGACCTTCTCACAGCCTTCACGGGCCTCTACGCGTTTACCATTCTAGGTCCAGGTCTTGAGGAACCCATTTTAGCTTTTCCAATGCTGGCAGACCAAGTCCTAGGTACTGGATGGTTAGGGCTCTTTTATCTCGCCTGTTTGGCTACCATCATGTCGACCTTGGACAGCTTGTTATTTTTGTCGGGGCAAACCCTAGGCCGTGATTTTTTAGCTCCCATACTCGATCGAACAAGTGGGTCAACGCATGATATAGCTTGGACTCGCCTCGGCATGGCGCTTTCAGCGTTGTTGGGTGTTGCCTTGCTTATGTGGTTTCCGAGTGTGGTAAACCTATGGTATGTGATTGGTTCGGTCTGTGTGCCTGGCCTATTAATCCCTGTATTGGGATTATATATCCCTTTTTTCTCCATGAAACGGCCGTGGGTGCTCGCTTCACTCCTTGGCGGGACGGGCGGATCGCTAAGCTGGTTGCTCTTGGGGATACTCGCGGATCAGACTGAGGGTGTTTCTTTTCTCGGACTTGAACCCTTTTATCCAGGGCTAGCCGTGGCGATTGCATTGTTTTTGCTAGGGCGCAAATCTACGTAGGGCACGAGGAGGGCACGAGAGCCTAACGCTCTTTGAGCAGGTGGCTAAGATTAAGCTGATGAATGGGAATGAGGTATTTGGCCAAAAATACATCCTTGTGGATGCCCAGAATCCCTGTCCCTCGAAAATCGACAACACAGTATCGTTCTTCAATCGCTACCACTTCACCAATGCCGTAGTACTCTGGCGTAGGGCCATAATAGACTAAATCCCCTTCTTCGAGCTTGTTTTCGGAGCGTCGATGAAACGGGTAGATCACCGGGAGGAGATCGAGTCGATAACTAAGTCTACGTTTCTTGGTCTGCATGAGTCAAAAATAACAACCTTTTAAGAGGTAAACGACGATTCGACCGTTAGAATTCGTTGTTTTTTTTGAGTTTCCGCATCCTCTACTTCTCCCAATGTAACGTGTGCCGTCACTGGACCCCATAGGCTCGGCACCTTTTCGGGCCATTCAACGAAGGTAATAGAGTCGGGGCCTTCCGATGCCAACACGTCTTGAATACCTGCTCGCATCGCATCTTCCACCCCCTCTAATCGATAGGCGTCGATGTGAATCACCGCAGGGACCGCTCGATAATGATGCAGTATACTAAAGGTGGGAGATTGAACATCGTTTGGCTCACCACCAAGAACGCCGACCAATGCTTTTACAAAGGTCGTTTTGCCCGCACCCAATTCACCCGATAATGTCACAAGATCCCCTGTTTGCAAGGTGGGCGCCCATACTTTCGCAAATTCTTCAAGCTGTTCAAGCGTCGTTATATCGTGGAATTGGCTCACGATGGGCGGCAAATAGCTAGGGGCAAGACCATCTCTTCTAATGAGATGCCACCGTGCTGAAACGTATCACGATACTTATTCTGAAACTTATGATACTGAGTGGGGTACACAAAATAATAGTCCTCTTTGGCAATTAGATAGCTGCTTGTTTGGAGGCCCCCAGGAAGTCCAAAGAGTTCAGGTTTAGTAATTTTGAGGGCATGAGACTCTTGCTCGATGTTCAAATTTTTACCGTATTTATAGCGCAATGAATCCGCCGATTCTCGGTCTGCAAACACTTTGGTGTCTCGCATGGCTCGAATCGAGCCATGGTCCGTCGTCACGACGACCGGAATGCCCTCTTCTGCACAACCCTTGAATAAGTCCAATAATGCCGAGTGCTCAAACCATGTCTCTGTGAGGTTCCGAAAAGCTCTGGCATCTGGAGCGAGCTCCTTCAAAACGTCAGAATCCGAGCGTGAATGGACTAGTGTATCCACAAAATTATAGACTACAGCCGTCAGATCGACATCCTTCATCGTAGGAATGTTTTGAACAAGTTTTTTGCCGTCCGCGCTGGATAGCACCTTATGATATCGCAGACTCACGTCAAAGCCATTGCGCTCCAACGCAGCCTTCAAAAACATCTCCTCATGCTGATTCAGCGATTGTTCACCCTTGCTCAAGTCCCATTCATTAGGGAAGGCTCGTTGTAGTTGAGCAGGTGTGTATCCAGAAAAAATAGCATTGCGTGAGAATGGTGTCGCGGTTGGAAGGATTGAGCCAACCAATTGTGTATCAATCGTGAACCATTTTCGCAGTGTCTTTTCAAATACACGCCACTGGTCTAACCGCATGCAGTCAATCAACACAAAACAAACAGGCTGCCCCTCTCGCTCCTTCAGCAACGGAAAGAGTGAGCTTCTTAACACTTCATGGCTCAGAACCGGTCGCTCACCCAATCCCTGACCGTAAGATGAAGCAATCCAATCGACGTAGGCTTGCTCAACAAATCGACTAAAACCAGCATTCGCCGACGCATATTGCTCTTCCAGAATCTCTTTGGAGGCCGACTCACCCCCCTCCAGATCAAATTCCCATTGCACGAGCTCCTGATAAAGCGACGACCAATCATGCCAGGTACTCGCCTCGTCCATTTTTAATCCTAACTGTTGAAATTGCTGTAGATACCGTTGCGTTGTTTTCTCTGACTGGATTTCGTCCACCTGCAATAACCGTTTCAACGTGATCACAAGTTGGGCTGGGTTCACCGGTTTAATGAGGTAATCTGAAATAAACCGCCCAATCGCATCCTCCATGATGGATTCCTCCTCACTTTTGGTAATCATTACCACGGGGAGCTGAGGCTGGAGTTGCTTGATTTTTTCTAATGTTGTGAGCCCATCCATGCCCGGCATCTGCTCATCCAAAAACACCACATCCACCACGTGCTCTCCAAGCATGTCAAGTGCATCGGCACCGTTGGTGGATGATAGCACCGTCATGCCGCGCTGCTCTAGAAAAAGTATGGGTGCTTTGAGCTGCTCGATCTCGTCATCAATCCATAAAATGGTTCCTTTCATGCTCATGAACTTGTGTCGATGGAGTCTGGTTTTGGTGGCTCTGTATTCGGTGAGTCTTTGTTCTTCAAATCTACTGAATCACGCACAAAGAGGAACGGTCTCATTTTCTCTAAGGATTTTGGACCAATCCCTTTCACCTCTATCAACTGTCCTAACGAATCAAATGGGCCATTTTGCATGCGCCAATCCATAATTTTTTGAGCTGTTGAGGGCCCTATTCCCTTAATTTGTTGGAGTTCGGATGCAGTGGCGCGGTTCAGATTCAGAAACACGGAATCCGAGCCTGTTTCTTCCGCTTCCTGTGGGTAGGCCTCGATCCCCGAGACTGGCGTGATTTTTCGTGAATCCCCAAGAGAGCCATACCGCAGCATCCGCTCATTGTGCTCCTGAATATGAGAGGCAAACAAGCGCTCAAATTGTTCTCGTTCTTGCGTGTATTTCTGCTTCCATATGCCCTCCGGATGTTTCATTAAAGCCTGAGCAGACCACGCCCCCACGCTGATTGCCATCATAATCACAAGCCAAACACGCTCAGCACGAGGCACATGCCAATGATCTAGAAGGAAGAATAGTTTACGGCGAATGTGTAGTTTCCATTTCATATTGTAAGAAGAACATCTAGAAATGGTTTCCTTACATGATGACATCACATTTATTGTAACCTATTTATGACCACCCACTCCTTTGACTGGAATGACCACACCCTTGTGTGGGCTGAGTTTGGCGATCCTAGCGCC
>JAQCBZ010000016.1 GCA_027621355.1 Bacteroidota bacterium
TATGTATCGATTGACGTCTGCGGATTATGTGCAGACTCGGTCCATGCAGCTTGTGAAGTGATCAGAAGTTCAAATAGAGACTATTTCATCGAACCTTTGTACTCCCGCGCAAAACCGAGATTCACATGATTGTTCTACTTACACTGTCAGCATGTCCGTTTGGTTAAATTGGGCAAATCAATCGTCTCAGACGCAAGATTCATGGCTCAAGGGTAGATGATTAGACTCTATCTTGGTCTTCTATCAAGTATTTAATTGGGTGTGAAATCACACTTCTATATCAAAAAGTAATCGAGCTAAAACGGTGTAAAAGATTGATTATCATATGACTATAAAATCAAGAAGCCAATCTTTTTAACATTTAATATCGATATTAAGCACACGTTTAGGGCTAAAGTGTGCATCCAAATAAATCCTATGGGTAGGGGTTGCTTCTAATTGAAACGGCTGTAATTTGAACTAATGAATTAAAAGCGCTTCCACGGAGTATTTCGTTCCATTTTATAACAAAGTTTATGTCAACGGTATCATCGACTGCTCCACCATCATCTTCTAGACAATGGGTTCCCTCTGGTAAGTCTGCGTTTGAAAAGACCCCTGTTTCCATATTCGAGACTGCTGCTACGGGCTCATTATATGTTGCACATGAGATTGCAAGCCTCATCCGAAAGCGTAATGAACAAGGGCAACCTACTGTTCTAGGATTAGCAACTGGATCTACTCCAATACAGGTGTATGCAGAATTGGTTCGTTTACACAAGGAAGTGGATGTGAGTTTTGAGCACGTGATCACATTCAATTTGGATGAGTATTATCCAATGAAGCCCGAATCTGTGCAAAGCTATGTGCATTTCATGAACGAGATGTTATTCGATCATGTCAATATCAAGCCCGAAAACATCCACATCCCAGACGGCACACTTCAATTGAGCGAGCTCCAAGAACACTGCGATCACTACGAGCAATTAATTGTAGAGGCCGGAGGCATTGACATTCAAATCCTGGGCATTGGTCGAACGGGGCACATTGGCTTTAATGAGCCTGGTTCAACGAAAGAATCGACGACTCGATTGATTGCATTGGATAAAATCACCATGCTTGATGCAGCAAGTGCATTTAATGGATACGAACATGTTCCAAGGCGTGCAATTACCATGGGTGTATCAACCATTTTGCATGCACGTCGAATATTCTTGATGGCTTGGGGAGAAGGAAAAGCTCCAATTATGAAGACCATTGTGGAAGGAGATCCTACCACACAATACCCAGGAACCTTTGTTCAGCATCATTCCAATTGTGAAGTGATCTTGGATAAAAGTGCATCTGCGGAGTTAACACGCATCAAGACACCATGGCAAACAGGGATTGTCGAGTGGACACCCTACTTGATTAAACGAGCTGTACTTTGGTTGAGTCAAACGGTGAATAAACCCATTTTGAAACTCACCGAGGAAGATTACCGCCAGCATGGAATGAATGATATCCTGTTGGAGATCGAAACTGCCTACAACATCAATATCCAGGTTTTTAATGAGATTCAGCACACCATCACGGGTTGGCCAGGTGGCAAACCCAACGCGGATGATACACACAGACCTGAACGACAAACTCCATACCCTAAGCAGTCACTGGTGTTTAGCCCACATCCCGATAATGATGTGATCTCCATGGGTGGAACCTTGCTTCGATTGGTGGAGCACGGCCATGAGGTTCACATAGCGTACCAAACATCCGGTAATCTAGGGGTGAATGACGACGATGTGATGCGTTGGCTAGACACGATGAGTGATTTTCAAGATGCATTTAAGGTGAATACGGATACGTCTAACTCCATGATGAAGGAGGTAAGAGAGTTTCTGGCATCCAAAAAGGCGGGTGAGCCAGACATTCCTGTCGTCAGAGAGATCAAAACCTTACTTAGACAAGGTGAATCCAGGGCAGCGTGTCGTTACATTGGGATTTCACTGGATCAAGTACATTTCTTACAGATGCCTTTTTATGAAACAGGTGAGAAGCGTAAAAAGCCCATTTCAAAAGAGGATGTCGATCGCATAAAGACCACCCTAAACAAAGTGAAACCTCATCAAGTGTTTGCAGCTGGTGATTTATCCGACCCACACGGAACCCACCAACTCTGTTTGCAAGCTATTAAACAAGCAATCCAGGAGTTGCATGATGAGGAATGGATGAAAGACTGTTATTTCTGGCTTTATAGAGGTGCATGGCAGGAGTGGAGCATCGAAGATATCGATATGGCCGTGCCTCTAAGTCCTGATGAAACCGATCAAAAACGACGGGCGATTTTCAAGCATCAGTCTCAAAAAGATCGCCCAATGTTTCCCGGTACAGATTCACGAGAATTTTGGCAACGTGCCGAAGAGCGGAACAAACGTACCGCTGAGATTTACAACCAAATTGGTCTTGCTGAGTATGAAGCGATTGAGGGGTTTGTTCGATGGCGTGATGTTCTATCGACCTCATGAGTCATAACACTTAGCAAATCAACATGTTTCCACATTTGGAAGCGCTTACATCACAACTATTCACCCAGAACTTTTACTAACCAAAACAAAACGATCAGCAACATGAAACCTAAAAACAATCACCTACATCTATCTAGCACGATTCTTTGTGCCCTGATATTGATGTTTAGTTGGGGTTCAGAGCTTCTGAACGCTACAACATCACCCACGATACATGATGTAACCGTGGTAGAAAAAACACTCACTGGAAGCGTGGTGGATGCATCCACAGGGGAAAGTCTTCCTACAGTGAACGTAGTCGTTCAAGGAACAACCATTGGTACATCTACAGACTTTGAAGGTCGTTTTGAGTTGGTTGTCCCCGACGACGCCCAGATACTTGTGTTCAGCTATGTAGGATATGTGACACAAGAAGTTGAGATTGGCTCACAAACTACATTCGATATTGCACTACAACCAGATTTTGTCGCGTTGGAGGATCTTGTGGTAGTAGGGTATGGGACGCAACAACGGGCAGAAATCACGGGATCTGTAAGCTCTATCAACACTGAAGAAATTGAAGCTGTACCTGTATCAAGTTTTGAGAATGCACTTCAAGGTCGATTAGCAGGTGTGAATGTTGCAGAGTCTACTGGTGAACCAGGTGCAACGCCACAAATCACGGTGCGTGGTACTGGCTCTATCTCCGCAGGAAATGATCCTCTCATCGTCATCGACGGTGTGCCAGTATCCAAAAACTTAAACCTACAGCCTGCTTTGACGTCTCAACGCGCGTCATTTCAACCTCCAAAAGTAAATCCGCTAGCCACGATTAACCCTCGTGATATTGCATCTATTGAGGTATTAAAGGATGCATCAGCTGCTGCGATTTATGGCTCAAGAGGCTCAAATGGTGTGATCTTGATCACGACTAAAAAGGGTCAATCTGGTCGACCAAGAGTTTCGTTTAGCACCTATGCTGGTGTGAGTGATGCGTTTAATGTGCCAGATATGATGAATGCCGAGGAGGTGATTGCTTACACCAAGGATGCGCGAAACAATAATTATCTTGATGACATCGCCCTTGGCCGTACGCCTGACAACCCTCTCTATAATCCAGACAACAATGCAGGACGCCCAAATGTGTCGAACTACCTTATCCCTGAGAAGTATGTCAATTGGGATGGCACAGACACGGACTGGTTGGATCTAGTATTGAGTTCTGCGACCATTCAGAATTACGATGTATCGGTTAGTGGAGGTACGGAAAACTCAAACTATCTATTCTCTGCTGGATATTTGACTCAGGAAGGGATCATTGATGGGTCTAAATTTGACCGCTACACCATAAAGGTCAATTTAGGACATTCCCTGAACGAGAAAGTGGACTTTGGATTAAGTCTGAATACTGCACTGACTCGCCACGACCGTATGTCTGCCAACGCACCATACTTCGGGAATCCTCCAGGGATTATCTATAGTGCTTTGGTTCATTCTCCAGTTATCAAACCATACAATGCGGATGGAACGATCAACCAGTTAGATAACACATCCCATCTTGGTGGTGGGACTACGACAGCAAGTAACCCACTAGCGATTATGAAGTACATAAGTGAGGATATCCAAACCAATCGAATGTTTGGTTCGGTCTTCGGGGAATATGATGTATTGCCAAATCTTACATTCAAGTCCCTTCTAGGATTTGATGTCGAGAACTACCAACAAAACTACTACCGCGGAAATGAGTTCTTGTATAGAAATCAAACCTCAGGAAATCCATACGGGCAGGCAAGTGCAGCGGATGCCTTTAACTGGCTATGGGAGAATACACTGAATTATGCGGAAGACTTTGGCAAGCACTCTGTGAACGTGATTGCTGGATATACTGCACAGAAGCAGGAGGATAATAGCACATACCTTGTGGCTCAGAGCTATCCAGATGATCAAGTAACTACTGTGAACGGAGGTCTGTTGACAGGTGGATCACAGAGCAAGGAAGAGTGGAGTTTGGTCTCTGCGTTGGCTCGTGTGAATTATGCGTATGACTCAAAATACTTACTTACTGCTACGATCCGCTCTGATAAGTCATCCCGCTTCGGTGCTGACAATCAAACAGGTGTGTTCCCGTCTGTTTCTGTTGGATGGAGACTTAGTGAGGAAGACTTTATTTCTTCTGAATTATTCAGCGAATTGAAAGCTCGTGCAAGCTACGGGGTCACAGGAAACTTCTTTATTCCTAACTATGGTGCAATCGGATTGCTAGGTGAGGCCAATTATCCAACAGGGGGTAATGAAGAAAGTGGTGCTGCCCCTGCAACATTTAGTAACAGTGAGCTGACATGGGAAACAACCTATCAAACCAATGTTGGACTTGATTTTGCATTGCTTAGCGATCGAATCTATGGTTCGGTGGATACATACTGGTCCACAACGCAGGACTTGTTACTCTTCGTAACCGTACCTGCTGCCTCAGGGTTCTCAACGGCTCTTCAGAACATTGGAGAGGTTCAGAACAATGGATTTGAGTTTAGCCTTACCAGCAGAAATGTAGTGGGTGAGTTCACCTGGTCAACCGATTTCAATATTGCGGCAAACCGTAATGAAGTGACAAAGCTTGGCCCTGAAGGAGATCCAATTCTCAGCAGTGGTGGTGCTGGTCAACGTCACATCACGATGATCGGTGAAGAGCTCGGTAGCTATTACGGCTACGTGGTCGAAGGCATATATCAGAATGCAGCAGATATTGCAAATTCACCCAAAGATGCCCTAGCACCAGCGCCACAACCTGGGGACTTCAAATTCAAGGATGTGAATGGAGATGGGGTGATTACTTCCGCTGATCGCACAATCACAGGAAGCTATCATCCAGATTACACGTATGGTATTACGAACCGTTTCTCCTACAAAAACTTTGATATGAGCATCTTCATTCAAGGGGTTGAAGGTCGTGAGATCTTGAATCTTACGGCTCGCCATTTGAAGAATGGGGAAGCGAATTTCAATTCATATGCAGCGCTTAATGACCGTTGGATTTCTGAAAGCAATCCTGGAGGGGGAGTTCACCCTAGAGCGGACCGTGCAACAGCGCTACATGGGAATAACAACCGTCCTTCAAGCTATCAAGTTGAGGATGGATCTTATGTGAAGATCAAGTCATTGACGATTGGCTATGAGTTACCAATGTCGATCATCCAAGACAAACTAAGCCGCGCAAGAGTCTATGTATCAGCGAACAACTTGGCCATTTGGACAGACTATCTCGGGTTTAACCCAGAGGTAAGTTTGCAGCCTGGAAGTTCATTAACTCCCGGAGAGGATTATGGAGCGTATCCATTGTCTAGAACTATTCAACTTGGACTAGACATCTCCTTTTAATTGACATTGTTCACTTTAGACTACAAAAATCTACAATCATGAAAACACGATTTTTAACACTACTTATCCCTGCATTGCTGCTTTCAGCATGTAGTGATGATTTCACAACTCTAAGCCCAATATCCGAACGGAATATTGGAAGCTTCTACCAAACCCAGGGTGACTTTGAAGTTGCCATAAATGGTGCATATGACGCCTTGCAAGATCGCGGTACATTCGCTACGAATTTTGTCCTGTTGATGGAAATGCGGGCAGATAACGCAGCAAATGGTGGGGGTGCAACAGGACTTGCAGCCACGCTTGAGGCACTGGATACCTTCAATGAAATCGCTACAGCAGAGGAATTACTCACAACGTGGGAAGATGCATATGCGGGCATTGCGCGAGCCAATACAATCCTTGCACGTATTGACGGCGCTGAGTTCACTGATGAAGGAGCTCGAGACCAAATCAAAGGGGAGGCGTTGTTTGTGCGCTCGTTGCTCTATTATCATTTAGCTGTGATATTTGGCAACATTCCTTTCCAATTTGAGGAAGCGACAACTCCTGATATTACTGTCCAGCAGGTCCCTGCTAGCCAAATATTCACTCAGATTACAGAAGATTTAGCAACAGCGCAGAGCCTATTGCCATCGACTGTTTCCTCGTCAGATGAAGGACGTGCCACATCTTATGCAGCCGCCGCTTTGCTGGGTCGTGTCCATCTTGCCAACGGAAACAAGAGTGCAGCAGCCACGGCTCTGCAAAGTGTAGTTAACTCAGGTCAGTATCAATTACTCGACAATTTTGCCGATCTATGGGGTGAATCCAATGAGTTCAATGCTGAATCTATCTTTGAAGTGCAGTTTGTGGGTGGTGGTGTTGGTGAAGGAAGTCCCTTTATTGACATGTTTACACCAAATGGACTTTCTGGAGGAGTTGGTGGAGGAGTTGCACCACAGGATGTGACTCAAGATTTTGTCGATGCATTTGAGCCAGGTGATGCTCGTCTAGCTGCGACACTTGATTTAACTAATGCTGATGATCCATGGGTCAAAAAGTTTGATGGGGTTCCTTTTGATGCCGCAGAGTCTGGTATTAACTGGATGGAAATGCGCTATGCTGAGGTTTTGTTAAATCTTGCTGAAGCATTGGGTGAAGGCTCCCAAGCGTATGGGTACATCAATCAGGTTCGTGCACGTGCTGGACTTGATCCAATCGATGGGTCAACACCGGGATCATTCTCTGAAAAACTGCTTCAAGAACGTCGTGTTGAATTGGCGTTTGAGAACAAGCGTTGGGCAGATTTGATCCGTTTTGGTCAAGCCAAGTCTGTTATGGCCTCACATCTTGGGGTTTCAGAAGCAACAATTAACCTGTTGTTCCCTATCCCACAAAGCCAGATTGATGTGTCACCTAACGACATGACACAAAATCCTGGCCACTAGAAAAAGTCCTTCAACTAACTAATTACCATGTTTTTACACAAACTTACTCAACCACTCAAGAAAGCAACCCTCCTAGGGGTTGCTTTCTTACTTCCTCTACTAGCCATTGCTCAAAATCCAAATGTGGGAACTGATGATGGCTCGGATGATAGACTGCGTGTCATTGCCATATTTGCACATCCTGATGATGCTGATTCTAAAATGGGAGGGACTGCAGCTCTTATGGCACAAATGGGCCATGCGGTGAAATTCGTCTCTATTACCAGTGGAGATGCAGGCCATCAATCACAAGGTGGTGGAGCCCTGGCAAAACGTCGCCGTGCTGAAGCACAAGAAGCAGGTCGTCGATTGGGAATCGATGAGTATGTAGTTCTTGATAATCACGATGGTGAGTTGCTCCCTGAGCTTCATATTCGTCAACAGGTGATTCGAGAAATACGGAAATGGAATGCTGATGTTGTACTTGGACTACGACCCAATGACTACCATCCTGATCACCGATATGCTGGAGTTTTGGTTCAGGATGCCGCCTATATGGTGGTTGTTCCTAACGTCACCCCAGATACTCCGCCACTGAAGAAAAACCCTGTTTTTCTATATATGAATGATCGGTTCCAGAAGCCTAATCCATTCAGTCATGATATTGTTGTTGGGATAGACGATGTGCTTGAAACCAAAGTTCGTGGCCTTGATGCACACGTTTCTCAGATGTATGAATGGTTACCATGGGTCAATGGAACTTTGGAAGATGTTCCTGAGACATCCCAGGAGAGAATCCAGTGGATGATGGATCGTCGCACCTCTTGGAGTCGAGTGAGTGATGAGCAACGTGCAAGTATGATAAAATGGTATGGTGAGGAGAAAGGAAGTCAGTTTCAACACGCCGAATCTTTTGAAATCTGTGAATATGGATATCAACCAACAGAGGAAGATATACGCCGAATATTCCCAATGTTTGATCAGCCATAACCATTCATTTCACGTTCTATGAAACGAAGCTATAGCCTAGTTGCGCTTATTCTGCTGACCTTTTTTGTCATTTCGTTTTTGACAAATATCATTGGTCCACTCGTCCCACAAATCATTGAAGACTTTGATTTAAGTCTTACACTGGTTGCTCTATTACCCTTTGCATTCTTCATTGCCTATGGGATCATGTCGATCCCATCAGGAATGTTGATAGAGGTGTTAGGCGAAAAAAAGGTGATGATGATCGCCTTCTTAGTCGCATTTTCCGGGGCGATGTTGTTTGCTCTTTTCCCAAGTTATCTGATTGCGGTAGGCTCCTTGTTCCTGATTGGAAGTGGAATGGCGATGCTTCAAGTTGTTATTAATCCTCTTTTGCGAGCTGCAGGAGGGGAGGAGAACTTTGCATTCAATTCTGTGATTGGTCAGTTATTCTTTGGCTTGGCTTCGTTTTTAAGTCCCTTGGTGTACTCTTATTTGGTCCTCAATATCGGAAGTGAGGGTCAAGGTGCACTACTTCAAGCATTGGACTCTGTAGTCCCTAGTGAACTTCCTTGGGTGTCACTGTACTGGATCTTTGCAGTGATTTCCATGTTGATGATTGTTGTGATAGCGATGTCAAAGATTCCAAAGGTGGAATTGCAAGACGATGAGCGACCAGGTCCTTTGAAGGTTCACTTAGATCTTCTGAAAGACAAAAAGGTCATTGCCTTTTTCTTTGGCATCTTCTGTTACGTAGGCGCAGAGCAGGGTGTAGCGAACTGGATCTCAGAATTCCTTTCCTCCAATCATGGCTACGATCCACAAACCGTGGGTGCAACAGCTGTATCACGTTTCTGGGGACTCATGACTGCTGGGACGCTACTTGGCCTATTATTACTAAAAATCTTAGATAGCAAGATTGTTCTTGTGACGTTTACCTCAGGTGCGATGATTGCCTTGACGGTTGCACTATTTGGTTCTGGCGAAATGGCATTGATTGCTTTTCCTGCCATTGGTTTCCTCTCGGCGGTGATGTATCCAATTATTTTCTCGTTAGCCTTGAATTCTGTGGCCGAAAATCATGGGTCCTTTTCGGGAATACTTGTAACAGGGATTTTTGGAGGAGCAGTTGTACCATTAATTGTAGGCTCAATGGGTGATGCCTTTGGTCTTCGTACGGGAATGTTATTTTTGTACATCACCTTCGGATACATCCTTTCGATTGGAATATGGGCCAAACCTATCATCCGTAACAAAACCGTGGATTTATTTTCTTCATCGGATAACGGGTGACAGTGATGCACTCTGTGCACTCAAATGGGGCGATTGGTGTTGATTTAGGGGCTACGAATCTCCGTGTTGGGGTCATTGAGAACGGAGAATTGGAGATTCCTTACTCTGTCCCTATTCAGAATACAGAAACACCAGAGGATCTTATCGAACAACTTATTGAAGGGGTTCGTATGGTTGTCACGCCCCTCACACCAAGTATAGGAATAGGAGTTCCTAGTGTGGTCGATCCAGAAAAAGGAATCGTCTATGATGTGCAAAACATACCGTCGTGGAAAGAAGTCCATCTTGCAGATATCCTTGAAAAGGAATTTTCTGTCCCTGTCTCCATTAACAATGATGCCAACTGTTTTGCTTGGGGCGAGTATTGCCATGGGGTAGGTGCAACACATTCGGTTCGAAGCATGATTGGACTGATTCTAGGTACTGGCTTTGGATCTGGATTGGTCCTCGATGGCCGACTATACTCTGGGCCTCACTGTGGTGCAGGTGAAGTGGGCTTGTTGCCATACAAAGAGAGTATTTTTGAACACTACTGCTCAGGCCAATATTTTGAACGAGAAGTTCAGCAAACTGGAGCTGAGGTTTATGAACGTGCTACTCAAGGTGATCCAAAAGCCATGGAGCTTTTTCAAAGCTTTGGACGACATGTAGGGATGGGTATTCAGGCTGTGATGTATGCTTATGACCCAGAATTAATTGTTTTGGGGGGTTCTGCAGCCAAAGCCCTTCATCTCTATGAAGACATCTTACACCAAACATTAGATTCGTTTGCATACAAACAACAGCGAAAGGATCTTATCATCAAGACCACAACCCTTCAAAATGCAGGAATTTATGGTGCTGCATCATTGTCACATTCACGTTCAAAGTAGTATCGACCCAACATGCAACAACACTCATTAGAGTTGAGTAATCACTAGAATAGAATCCCATGTCTCGTCCATTAATCCTTTCACGTATGAAGCATCAACTAACCAAATCTACACATGTTGCACTGATGGCACTGTTGTCATTGTCCATTGGATCTAGCCTAGCAATGGGGCAAAATGAACGCTCTCAAACAACTTATGAGGTTGCTGTTGAGGTGAGTAATCATCAAAATGGACAGCCTCAACTGTTTGGTGTGCCAATCAAACAGGGCACTCTATACTCACCGGATCATGTCAGAGTTGTGAATGAAAGAGGTCAAGAAATTCCCTCACAAATTACAAAAGTGACCACCTGGGAACCTGCTGATGAGAGTATTAAGTGGATATGGGTGTTTTTCTTTAGTGATGAGGGGGATCAATATACAGTTGAGTATGGAGAAGGGATCCAAAATGGACGACTGTATGACGAGGGTTTGATGGTCCGTAACAACCAAAGACCTAATGGGGATATCGAGGTTCAAACAGGCCCCTTACGTTTCTTGATTCGTAAAGGTGAGGGCGGTGGCTGGACGAATGCCCCTGCAGGAAGTGGATTTTTGGATGAAGTGCAACTTGATCTCGAAGGCGATGGTTTTGATCCTTCAGATATGATTGCCACAGGACTGCCAGGTCGAGGCTCATTTGTCGATTTAGTGGATCCATCTGGAGAGGACATCTCTACAGCGGTCGTGACTCGTACGGTAAAAGAAAAGGGAAGTGGTCCCTTGCACGCCATTATCCGGGTTGAAGGAGAGTATCAATATGAAAATGAAAGCCATCCATCTGCTCCATTTGTCGTTCGAGTTCATGCATTTGCGGGTAAGACTTTTATAAAAGTAGATCACACCTTTGTCTACACGGGGACTCCAGATCAATCTCCAACGCTCGAAGAAGGTTTTGAATACGAAGCGATAGCCACGCAAACGGAAAAAATCGTGGATGAATCTGTTTTGCAAGACCATCCTGGATGGACCCTTCCTAATGATCAAATTCAAGCGGCTGGTGTGCGTCTTCAGTATCAATTTAGTGACCAAGCGACCGTCACAAGTCAACTCTCAGAGGGTAATTGGTGGCAAAGTAACCCAGGAGAACTTCGCTCATCCAAACTAAACAATCGAGCAACTGCCTCTCTCACCCAATTGGGGCCAAACCCAAGTCAAATTCCACCATTAGTGAATAGTTCTTCCACAAGCAGGTTGTCTGACGTGTTTGACGCTACGTTTGAGGCCACAGGTGTGTCTGCTGCAGCAGAACGTGCACCAGGTTGGCTCATTGCGCATGACAATCAATGGGGAGTAGGGCTAGGTTTTACATCCTTTTTTGAGGAGTATCCTAAAGAAATCGAAGTCTCAGAGTCTGAAGACATGCTCACAGCTTATAGCTGGAGTCCCAAAGCGGGGCCTTTATCCTTTGCACGCAAAGATGGTGAATCAGACAGCGGGATGATTGCAAACTTTGCAGCTGGGGTGGCAAAAAGTACCGAAATGGTGCTCCATTTTTTCAAGGTAGACTCCGATGCAGCAAGCACCGGTCAACAGCCTCAAGAGGTGGATGAGGCTGCTGCTCAAATCGACGCGCTTATGGATCCTCCCGTGGCAATTGTTGATCCTTCATGGACGGCTTCAACCAAGGTTTTTGGCAATGTCTCCCCTTCGTTTGGTGCTGAGGATACTTATGAGCGAGGTCTAGACTATAAGCTTGATTGGATGATGTTCAATCAAAAATGGGAGCCATGGTATGGAATGCTCAATTATGGTGATTTCCAAACGTACTATTATGGTGAAGAATGGCAAATGTGGACCAATAATGAGCCCGCAGCAGATTTTATGTGGTGGCTTCAATTTGCCCGAACAGGCAATCCTGAGTACTATCATGTTGCCAAGGCAGCGACCCGCCATACCATGGATGTAGACAATGTTCACTGGCCGTTGGACCCCGTGTATTTTGGCGATACCAATGAGTCTCTGCACGCGCTTCAAGCCGCAGAGCAACCTCTTGGCACTCCTTACGCTGGAATGGGTAGGCGACATGCCTCTCAACACTTTACTTCATTACTAAGTGCCCATGTTTGGGTTGCTGGTTGGGTGGCTGCGTATCACATGGATGGTAACCACCGTGCCTTGGATGTGGCTCGATTGACGGCTGATTATTATGTGAGACGACCCTTTGATGATCATGGACTTAAGGGGCGTAGGTTGTATTTGTCTATTTGGAATCTGGCTGAGGTTGTAGATGCAACCAAAGATCCAGTGTATATGGCCGAACTGAATGACCGCCTAGAACTTATGAAAGAGCTCCAATACCATCCCGACCAAGGGGGCTCAATTGTGATTGATCGTTATGGATACAGTCAGATTTATATTGCTAATGGTCTTCGGAAAGTGATGCAGATGAGGCAGGATAGCTGGATTCGTCAATCGGTCGTTGATAACGCTCGACGATTGAGAGACCTTCCACCCTATAATCATGATATGGAATCGTATTTGTCATCCATCAGCAGCTTGCTTCTTGGATATTCAATTTCTGGAGAATCTTCTCTTCTAGACGAAGCGATGCATCGTGCAAGGTATTTGAAAACAGATCCATTGACTCGAAATAGTGATGAGTTTAGTACTCAGCGGGAGTATTCAGAGGCGTTGGAGTCGGTGAGTCAGTTTCCTAAAACTCCAGGTGCATTTAGACCTCCAATTTGGCAAATATCGAATGGATTGCGAATCTATGGATGGACAAGTATTTATCAAGTGCCATACCTGAACTATTGGCAACAATCCAAGTAAATAAAGAGTACTAGGTGGAGTATATCAGACGCTTTTGGGGGATATGGGTAGGAATCGCAGTATTCCTTGCTATGATCTTTTTGCCATCGCCAGAGGGGCTCTCTCCCGAAGCATGGCGAACGGCCGCTGTGACAGCACTTATGGCAATTTGGTGGATTTCTGAGGCCATTCCTATCTACGCCACGGCTCTTGTACCCATTATTCTATTTCCATTTTTAGGTATTTCCGATATAGGTGGCGCAACGACCCCTTATGCAAATCCAATCATCTATCTCTTTTTGGGGGGATTTTTCCTTGCCATCGCAATGGAGCGATGGCAATTGCATCGACGAATCGCGCTATCGATTGTTCTTCGATCGGGTGTAAAGTCAACATCGATCATCTTTGGATTTATGTTGGCCTCAGCGCTACTGAGTATGTTCGTGAGTAATACAGCCACGGCAATCATGATGCTTCCTATCGCCATCTCTATTCTTGATCTAACCAAAGATGCGACAGAATACGAACGACGAAATTTCCAGATCGTACTCATTTTAGGCATTGCTTATGGCTGTAATATTGGGGGTATGGGCACCTTGATTGGATCTCCTCCAAATGCATTGCTTGCAGGTTTTTTCATGGAGAATTATGGCTTTGAGGTCAGTTTTTTGGATTGGATGATTGTCGGTGTGCCGGTAGTATTTCTCTCTTTACCCTTGGTATTTCTTTTGTTGACACGATTTTTATACCCCATTCATTTGCCTGAATTAAAGGGTGGAAAGGCATTTATTCAGGGTGAATTGACTGCCATGGGTCGTGTTACGGCACAAGAGACAATGGTTGGAATGGTCTTCTTTATTACAGCATCATTGTGGATTATTCGTCCTTTTATTTCTGAATGGATACCTGGTCTTTCGGATGCAGGCATCGCAATAGGATCTGCTGTAGTACTGTTTCTACTCCCATCCTTGGATGAATCCCAGCGTAGTTTGCTTTCTTGGAACGACACCAAAAGGATGCCTTGGGGCGTACTAATCCTTTTCGGAGGTGGACTTAGTATGGCATCAGCAATCAGTGGTTCAGGTCTAGCTCAGTGGATTGGTCAGAATTTGACGGTTCTAGGGCAATGGCCGACAGTTGTACTCATTATCGGCGTAGTGAGCTTGATGATATTTCTAACCGAATTAACGAGTAATACAGCCTCTACGGCTGCATTCTTGCCAATTATTGCATCTCTAGCTTTAGGGTTGGGGGAAAACCCTTTGTTGCTCGCTATGGCCGTCACGCTTGCAGCAAGTTGCGCATTTATGTTACCCGTGGCCACTCCTCCTAATGCGATTGTCTATGGAACAGAGAGAATCACCATTCCTCAAATGGCCAAAGCGGGCTTGTGGGTGAATCTATTGTTTATTGGTTTAATTACCCTGGTCGCTTATGTCGTGGTAATGTGGTGGTTCGGCATTGAATTGGGCGTGGTTCCTGACTGGGCAGTCTGAGCAAGGCATCAGAACAAGCAAGAGGCTGGGGTCTCGTTGAGGATTGATCTTGACTGGATAGGGACCACTCTCAATAGATCAGTAGAAAGGCCGTCCATACGAGAAAGATTCTTGTGGAGCGTCTGATTGACTGTCTGATTATCTGGCAGCCGGCGTAATGGTCAACGTGAGCCGTTCCCCTGCTCGAATGACGACGATACTCACCTCAACGCCAGCCTCTAGGTCTCCTAGAATATAGGTATAATCGTATAAGTCGCTAATTTCTTTGCCCGCAAGCTCCACAATTACGTCGTCTGTGAGAAGCCCCGCGGCCTCGGCAGGTGCCCCTTCGCGCACACCACTAATTTTGACCCCTTTTTCTTGGGACGCATAATCTGGAATGGTGCCCAACGTGACCGAGAATCCACGCGCTGCTCCCATTTGAGACTGAGCCATTTCGACGCTCTGGAAGGTCAACGGCTCTGCATCATGCATCTCCAAGACCATCGCTTTAGCCATGTCGGCAATGCGAGTCATCCCCTCATAATTGAGGTTTTCGGCATCATCTGATGGGCGATGATAATGGTCATGAATTCCTGTAAAGAAGCACAAAATCGGCACGTCTGCTTGATAGACGGCCATGCCATCGGTGGGGACATAGGGATCTTCCTGCAAGACCAAATCGAATCCAGCCAGAACATTTTTACGCTCTATAATGGGTGTCCAATCTGGCGAGGATCCAAGACCCTGTAGAATCAACGTATTATCATCGAGCATCCCCACCATGTCAAAATTGAGGTAGCCGCTGACTTGCTCCATATCGATCGCATCGGATTCTACGAAGGCAGAGGAGCCAATGAGTCCCAGTTCCTCTCCGCTCCAAAGGGCAAAGACAAGATTAGCTTGCAACGTACCAGGATTTTCGGCTTCCAGAGCAGCAAAATACTCCGCAAGCTCAATGACCATAGCTGTCCCTGAGGCGTTGTCATCGGCACCATTATGGATGGTGGATCGCTCTGGTCCCGTCGCTAGGGACCCCACTTCGCCAAAGCCAAGGTGGTCAAGGTGCGCACCAAGCAGAATGGTCTTGTCGGTGTTTTGAGCCGGAATCCGCGCGATAATGTTTGCGTCGGTTTCCTCTATTTTTTCGAGGGCGACATTCAGGGAGATCTCAAAGCCTAAGTCTGCCGACGTACTGGCATGTGGATTGTAGGTTTCGTATTCCGATTTGACCTCCTCAAGGCTTCCAATCCCAGCTCGTTTGAACCACGCTTCGGCGACGGCCGGTTGAATACGTGATGCGAGGATGCCAGCTTGCTGGGTGCTAAATTCTTGGCCAAGATCGTCATAGGAGCCTCCATGGGCTTGATCATCGACGAATAGAATCCCCAAGGCTCCTTCCCGTGCCGCCAGCACCGACTTGAATCGAGGGGTGGCAAAGCGAGATAACTCACGCTCTTGATCGCGTGTCAAGTGTGGGGGGAGTCCACGAAAGACCACCACAAATTTCCCTTCGACATCGATCGCACTGTAATCATTGATAGGGGTATCAAAATCGTCTGGAGACTTCACGCCGTAACCAGCAAAGACCACATTGGCCATGCCAGATCCATTCGCGCTAAAGGCAAACGGCATGTAGGACTCGCCGAGGGGGTAGGTTAGGTTGCGGCCGTTGAAGGTCGTTTCTAATGTATTGAGGCCATCGGAGTCAATCTCAATGGAGCGAACAAAGTTAAACTCATGACGATACTGTTGATCTAGCGTCGCGAGTGGTTCCAGACCCAGCGCTTGGAACCATTCGATCGTTTGGTTGGCGGCTTGCTCCATCCCTTGGCTTCCTGTCATGCGCCCCTGAAGGGCATCATTGGCAAGATATTCTACTTTTTCCCGGAGCTCTTCTTCGAGGATGTCTGGTGTTCCAGCCTCCGGTGCTAGGAGTGTTGACATCGTATTGGGTAGACTCGCCGAGGCAGGGGAGGTTTGTCCGGTGTTCAGATCACGCGAGGTTGTGCGGTTGGGTGCATCAGCCAAGAGGGCTAAGGCCTCTTCGTGATCCCATTGGGCGAGGAATAATTGGGATTTTTCATCGCTGGTGCGTGTACTCGTCCACAGGAGTCTATCACCTTGGGGCGAAAACACGGGAAGGCCATCAAACCCATCGGTTGTCGTCACACGTTGTGGTTCTTTGGTGCCTTCGGTATCGACGATAAAGAGCTCAAAATTGGCAAAACCAAGCTTGTTGGTAGCGAAAATGATGTATTCTTGCGACGAATGATAATATGGAGCCCAGCTCATGGCACCCAGATGAGTGATTTGGCGCTGGTCCGACCCGTCAAGATTCATGGTAAACACCTCAGCTGTGAGCCCTTTTTCATCAAATCGTCGCCAGATAATGCGCTGTCCATCAGGGCTGAAGAACGGCCCTCCGTCGTAGCCAGGGGTGTTGGTGAGCCTTTTGAGCTCACTTCCATCGGCTTTCATGAGATAAATTTCCCCGAAATACGACGGATCCCGTTCAAGCATCTCGGTCTCTTCTGGGGTTAGGTCCCCTTCGTAGGCGGATCGTGTAGAGGCAAAGGCGATGTACTCTCCGTTGGGCGAATACGAGGCTTCAGCGTCATAGCCCATGGCATCGGTGAGCTGTGTGGTTTCGCCGGTCTCGGTGTTTTGAACAAACAGGTGCATGGTGGGGTCATAATCCCATGCATACTTACGAGCCTGTCCCGATTCCCGGAAATCTATTTCGTCCTGCATTTTGGCCCGTGCCTCTGGATCTGTGTGAGTAGACCCAAACAAGATTTGAGACTCGTCTGCCCAGTTATAATAAGCGCACGTCGTTTTGCCAAAGCCAGGGCTTACAAGCTCGATATCTCCTGTGTTGAAGTCGAGAGAGTAAATTTGATAGAACGGGTTGTCGGCTTCTCGCTCGCTTTGAAAGACGATTTTATCGCCTGTGCGGTTCCAATACCCTTCGCCTGAGCGTCGACCTTCATAGATCAGCTGGCGTGTACGACTGAGGAGTCGAGCTTCGTTTTGGGCATCAGGTGCTGTGGCTGTTGATGCCGTTTGTGTGTCTGGCGCAGGTGGTTGGGAACTGGCTGTTTGGGCGTAGCCAACAGGTGAACCAGCCGATGAACTGACTAGAACTGCCAAAAGAACGGGCACGAATACCCGACGTGACAAACGGATCAATCGAAAAGAAACAGAAATCATAGGGGATAATCTAACTCTCTAAGTAAATGGCTGGGTAGCTACTTTTATGACAAGCTTGCTGCAATCTCACGCCAGCTCTCCAATTCAGGAATCCCTGGCTTACGCTTACCAAAAAACTGCACAATTTGTTCGCCTTGAGCATCATACACCTCAAGCGCATTCACATCCCCGTCTTCACTAGGCTTACGAACCACCCATGCATCGGTAATATGCTCCTCATTAAGGTGAAGATTAAACCCTGGATCCATCACATTATACCAAGGTCCACGCTCCATGAGCTTGACTACCTCACCGCTATGGATCTGGATGCATCCTTTATTCCCAACAAATACCATTAACGGCGTACCAGATGACGCAGCCTTTTCGAGCAAATCGCGAGCCGACCCCACAGACACCTTACGTGTGAATTCACCTTCTGCGAGTCGCAAGGCTTGCGTCCGTGTTACCCCATACTTCCTGGTCATCCCAAAGAAGTCGTGAGTGTCTTGCAATGCTCGCCATTCTGCCAAAAACCCATCGACATCAATTTCACTGTCTGGTTTTTCGGTGGCAAGCACAGAGGGTGCTGGCTCGGGTCGGACATCAAAAAGCAAGGGGACCTGCTCCTCAGCACGGAACTTCTCCACAAGCGCCTCAAATGCTTCCATATTGGAGCCCTCTCTCATGTAAATCTTGTGCACAGCCTCGCCAGCTTTGTTAAAAAACTGCAGGCTATGCATCGTTTTTCCATTCATTGCGTTTGGAGCGCTCACCGCAAATCCATGGGCCCAATGGCTCAAAAAGATGCGCAAATCGATTTTTTCGTCCACAAACAAGGCAATAGGAGCCCCTTGGTGGACTTCAAAGTTCTTGTAGGTACCAACTTTCTCATGCACACATGCTTCGTTACGGGTCAAAGCCATCACTTCGCCCAAGCTCTCAATCTCGGCAAGGATGTCTGTCCAGGCTTCTGCAAGGCGCACAACGCGATCCTCGTTGCTGCGATACCCAAGGTCCAAAGCAACGAATTCTGCCTCACTCAAGCCAATCGCCTCGGCCACGCCTCGTGCTCTCGCTTTGGGATTGTCCGCTTTGTAGGCCTCTCGTTTGTCAATATAGGATTGAATCTGGGTCGCAAGTGTGTCCGGTGTGGCTGTTGGTGTGTCCATAAGATTACTCGTTGAGTAGTTGTTGTATCGTTTCATTAAGAGCTTGTTCCTCGCGGGCCAAGCGTAGGTCAATATCTTCCTCAGGCACAGCGACGACTAAGGGGCACGCGGCATGAGGGTGTTGCGTCACCATCACCGAAATATCAAAGGCGGCCTCAATATTCTCGGAGGTTAACACGTCATCTGGACTCCCCAACGCAGCAATGGTCCCTTGGCGCATGATGGCGATACGATCGGCATGCTCTGCTGCAAGATTCAGGTCATGCAATACCGCCATGACGCCGAGTCCAAGTTTTGCACAATCACGTGCAATATGTAGCACATGATGTTGGTGCGCAAGGTCCAAACTCGCAGTTGGTTCATCTAAGAAAAGATAACGATCTCCATCACCGTTTGGGTGCCAAATTTGGGCCAATGCCCTGGCCAAATGAACGCGCTGCTGCTCACCACCCGACAACGTCGGGTATTCACGAGACGCTAGGTGTTCGACACCGGTCACACGCATCGCTTCCAGGCAAATCTCGGCATCCACTGACGCACTGGTTTGGTGAGGTGTGCGACCCAGAAGAACCACTTCAAACACGGTGAAGGCAAAACTGAGATTGGAAAACTGCGGCAACACCGCACGTCTTCGAGCAAGCGCACTGGGTTCGTAGGAACGAATAGAGGCACCATCAAGCATCACATCGCCTGTTTGAGGTGTTTTTTTGCCACTCAAAATGTTGGTGAGCGTCGTTTTTCCTGCTCCGTTAGCACCCACGATGGCCAATACCTCGCCTGGATGCACCTCTAGTGAGACCCGATCTAATAAGGCAGTATCACCCACGCGGTAGGAAATATTACGCAGTTCAAGCATCGGTGAACCCCCCTTTTCCGCCCGAGGCACTACCTCGCGCGCCAGCAAACGCACCACCGCCCCGAGCACTACCACCCCATGCGCCTCCTTGACTCCGCAACAAAAGCCACAAGAAGAACGGGGCTCCTGCCAACGCCGTCAAGATCCCAATCGGGATTTCTGATGGGGCAATCAAGGTGCGAGACAACACATCCGCGGCCACCAACAACGTCGCCCCCAACAACGCTGAGGCTGGCAACAACAATCGATGGTCCGGCCCAAACGATAACCGTATTAAGTGGGGCACGACAAGGCCCACAAAGCCAATGAGCCCTGTCACCGCCGTCGTGGCTCCAACAGCAAGTGCCGACAACACAATCACGGATTTTTTGAGCCGCTCGGTGTGAATGCCCAGCGCTTGTGCTTCAGATTCGCCCAAGAGCATAGCGTTCAATGCCCGTGCCATTCGAGGGGTAAGAGCAATCGCCAAGATCGTGAGCGGTGCCACGACCAACACGGTGGTCCATGTTGCTGCACCCAAGCTCCCAAGTGACCAAAAGGTGAGGTCACGAAGTTGATTATCGTTCGAAAAAAGAACCAATGTGCCCGTGCCTGCGCCACAAAGTGCATTAAGCGCAATACCGGCAAGGAGCATGGTTGTTACACTGGTTTGGGCACCGTGGGTGGCAATGCGATAGACAATCCAGGTCACAATTAACCCCGCCACAAAAGCCGCAATTGCGATGGAAAACGATCCAAAGGCAGAGGCGAGGAAGCCTGGAAGCAAACTACCCAGCACAATCATGAGGGAGGCGCCAAAGGACGCACCGCTCGACACGCCAATCAGCGCTGGATCGGCCAATGGATTGCGAAACAATCCCTGCATTAAGGCACCAGCGACCGATAAACCTGCTCCTGCCAAGATCCCCAACACAACCCTGGGCAGTCGAATGCCGGTGAGGACCATCTCATATTGTAATGCCCGACTGTCGGCGCTAGGACCCGTTCCAAGGCCTATTTTGTTGGCAAGAATCGCAAGCACGTCACCAGGTGGGATAGGCAAAGCCCCTGCTCCAGCTGCTAGCACAGAGACGACAACCAATAATAGACTGAGTGCAGCAAGGATCCCTGTCGCATTGAGTCCCAATGGATAACGACGCTCTGCAGAGGCCTCATGTGTCGAGGCGGCAGGTTGTGACCTCCCCAGGCGCAAGGCCGAGAGAGAGGAGGGGGACCCATTCATGGTGGATTATTCTGACATCATCCGCTGCATATCGCGGGTTAACGCTAAGACACCTTCCCCAAGGCGAGGTCCAAATGAAAGCAACATACCTGTGTCGACCGCGCGGACATGTCCATTTTTGGCCGCTGGGGTAAGCTTAAGTCCAGGCTGATCCATAAAGTTCTCCATTCCGCCAAGCATCTCTACGCCATGGCTAGGTGCTAAAATGATGTCGGGTTGAGAGGATACCGCAGCTTCGGCGGTCAAGGGACGATACCCTTCATACTGCGTAATGACATTTTGCCCACCCGCTAGCTTTACAATGGCATCGGCTCCAGTCCCTTTTCCAGAGACATTCACCATCGCTGCGCCACGAGTGTAAATAAAGAGTACACTAGGTTTCACATCCATCTCTGCTTGAATGGCGGCAGCCTCAGCGAGTTGTGCCTCCATGGCTGTGAGGATATCAGTGGCTTTGTCTGCGCTTCGAAGGGCTTCGCCCACATCTTGAATACGACGTTTGGCTAGCTCGACGGAGGTGGCTTCATCCACAATCAACACCGGCACTCCAGCATCACGCACTTGTTGGGCAACCGCAGGTGGACTCAACGCTGTGGTGGTGATGACGACGGAGGGATCTAATGACAAAATGGATTCCGCACTTGACTGACGCAGAGCCCCAAGGCGTGGCAACATAAAGACTTGACGGGGGTAGGTGCTGGTGATATCGGTTCCCACCACGTTGGGTCCAAACCCGAGTGCATAGACGATTTCGGTGACCGATCCACCGATAGTGACGATGCGAGAGACATCATCAATGGTCGTTTCGATGCCATCACGTCCGGTGATCGTGATCGATTCGAAGTCCAGTGCGACAGGCTCCTGGGCAGGTCGTTGCATCCGTTCAGACTGCTGAGCTGGGCGTTCGGGTCGTTCTGTGCGCTCTCCTTGGTTTTGCGGTCGTTCACCTCGGTCCTGAGCCATAAGTGAGAAGGTACTGAGTAGACTTAGACCAAACCCAAATAAGAAGAGCGAAACACCCCCTTTGAGGGTTCGTGTGGTGGAGAAGCGAATCATAATTGACACTAGTTGTGATTGAAAAAAAAGAAGCGCGAGGTTTTTTCCTCACACCCAAAATTTACAAAATTAATTGGCACTTAAATCGGTGCTTCCATTATCCTGGAGGACATACTCAAAGGTATAATAACGAGCTTCATCACTGAGTGGATCCGGTGTGGATGGAGCACCTTTGTAATAGCTCAGGATGCGCAGCTTGGCATAGGCTCCTGTCGCTGTTTTGAGGACAATCGTGCGGCCTGCAATTGGGGTAATGAGGTTGGCACTCGGCTGATAGTCATACCACCCATTTTCGTCACCTGTGCAGATGGCATAAGGAGCGCCTGGGAATGTGCCCGCAGGGGTTACAACACCGGGGCACTCACTGTTTTGTCCATCCTGAAGGTACCCTGCAGTGGGAGCTTCCGTCACCGAACCAAAAGCAGCCTCTATAATTTGTGCACCTGCTTGCCCTGGACCACTCGTTCCGCCATTAAAAATGATGGTTGTCCCTTTGAAGCCAATATCCCACGAGGTGCTTGCAGAGTCTGCGGCGCGTGTGGCAGGATCCGTTTCGCTGGAAGAAAGAACGATGTCGTTATCGCTCAAGCTGTATAATGTGAAGGTATTATTGGAATTGAGCTGCCCAGTTTGTGGGTCACGGGTTCCGGGATCCGCTTCAACGTCGGTTGCGCGTAGTACATAGAGCTCGTCTGCCTCGTCACTCGATGTTGTATCACATGCAGTGAATAGGAGTGTACTTGCAAGTAGAACAAAGATGGGTAATGTTGAACGTTTCATGCTGAATAGATAATTGGTAGGTGTTTTGTAGGTAGGTCAGGTGCTTTGGTTTGTGAGGTGCTTTGGGTTTGTCAGGTGCTTCGAATTGCAATGTGCTGCAGATTGCCCGCCATTACCATTCAAACGAAATCGAGACAGCCCATTGGCGTCCGGCTAACGAAGGATTGGTCTCAGGGAACGTGATGGCGGTCAGGTTGCGAACATGCCCCTGGAGGGTAAGCTGCAACGGTTGAGAGCCACGGGTGTTCTCCAAGGAGAACGTTTTGGTGACGGTCGCATCCAAAAGGAGATGAGCGTCCACAAATTCATCTTCTCGGTTGGCAAAGCCATTGCCGTCGAGGTCTCTATATCCATATTTGCTTCTCCAGCGTGAGGTGACACTCACGCTTGTGGGTGTTGCGGTTGAGCGTAAGGAGGAAGTCGCTGTTGTCCATTGTCGCTGTTGAGCATCTACCATTTGGTACGTCAAGGTGCCGCTGAGATGATGGGTGGAACGGCCAAATAATCCTGAATAATCGGCCATACTAAGCTTCATATCACGATTGTTGAGGTCGCGTCCAAAGACGCGCCCCGCACGAAGGTCATCCACAACGTCCCGATCATGAGCTTGAAGGAATTGATACCCTCCTCGCAGACTCAACCGGTGGCGTTGACCCACTGTGCGACTCGCGTCAACATCCAAGCGAGCTCCTCGTGTGTAAATCCGGTCAAGATTAAAGTAGCCATAGACAAACTGTCCATTTGATTTTTGGGCGACTGGCTGGGTTTCGATGAGATTACTTACATCATTATAGAACAGATGTCCGCGCAGTCTCAGTGATTCGGTGGGCGTAAAGGTTGCTCCAAGGTTGAATGCATTAGAGGTCTCAGACTGAATGATGCCAAGATTAGCGGGATCAAGAAACAGACTCGTGAGGACCCCTTGATCGAGGAGCGATTGGAGCCCTTCCACCATTTTGGTCGATCCGAAGACTGAATACCCCACGTTGGAGTTGTTAAAATCGAGATAGAGCTGACGAAACGCAGGAGCCTTGAACCCAGATCCGACACTTGCTCTCAGTGTCCAGGCGTCATTTGCCTGCCAACGAGCCGAAAAACGTGGGCTAAATTGTGGGCTGTAATCCTCGTGACGATCATAACGACCACTAAGATTTAGCTCAAAACGCTCTGAAGGAATCCATTCATGCTGAATAAACGCAAACCATTGTTGTGCCTCGGGTTGCCCTGTGGTCCCATCCACTTGCAGCGTCGATTCATACCGGTCACCGCCCAAGGTTTCCCGGTTTAGACCCACTCCAGCCATAGAAAGGTGCTGATTGGACCACAATACATTGACTTGCTGCTCAATTTTGAGAAAGTCTTGATCGAATTGATCTTGGTAAAAGGTCTGCTCGGTTTGTTGCTCAAATTGGTGTTGATCGGTTTGGTACGTGGCCCAATACCCTCGACTAAAACCAAAAACACGAGATCCTACAGCCCACTCAATGGACGGCGCAATCGAGAAATCTTGTCTAGACGACTCATCTAAGTACGGAATGGAGGTTGATGCACTTTGACGGACCGAAAAGGAGCTTTGCAGGTCACGAGAGGATGCCCGCGCCTGTACTTTGAAACGAGATCGTGGTGCAAACCGCCAGGTAGTTGTAAGTGATGAGCTTAAGTCTTCAAACGAAGGTGCCGAAACACCAAATTCACGGGGTGTATGGTCAAATCCATCCGATCCGTACTGATTCAGGACCCACTGCACATCCATAGTTTCGGCACTCCAACCCAAGCGAAGAGTATGATCTTGGGCAGCATGGGTTCCTAATTGTGTGCTTAATTGACCAGAAAACCCGGCGTTGGGTGTTTTTGTGATAATGTTGACCACGCCGGCAAGGGCTTCACTCCCATACAACGAAGAACTCGGCCCTTCCACGACCTCAATATGCTTCACCCCATGCAGGGTCACCCGGCTAACGTCGAGCGTGCCGGCCATTCGACCAATCACGGGCTCTCCATCAATCAAAATGAGGGTGTATTCGGGTGAGAACCCTTGCATTTGGATCCCTTGTCCATGCTCTTGGAAAAGGGTAATACCAGGAATCTGCATTAAGAGTCCATCCAGTCGTCGTTGCCCTGTCTGGGTAATCATCTCCGCATCGAGCACAGTTGTGGGGACTGAAACATCCTCCAAACGTTTTGCGCTACGGGTTGCGCTGATCACTAAGGGGTTTTTGGAGGTGTAGGCAACGGTATCACGATCCTGGGCTTGTTGTCCTGCTGCTGACGTAACTCTTGCACCTTCCGCTTGGTTGATACTTGCGATAGATAATACCACAAGCCAAGCCATGCTGAGCTTGAGAGAGGATGATAGAGGTCTTACAGACGGAATGTGTATCACTCGAAAGGCCCTTTGGGCATTTTAGAGGCGATGTAGAATGCTTATTTATATTAAGTCCAAATTAAGACTAAGCGCAGCGAGGTGCAATGTTTTTTTGCGTCCATCGTGAAAAAAATGGGCGTTGGGAGAACTTACGTTGCAAAGACCGTAGCGGAGGCAGGGTCAAGCACGGGGGCATCGGGGGCACGCAAAGGCTTGGCGCTCGGAATGGCTAACGCTTGTTGCAATGGGCGTTGGCATAGAATGGGTGCCAACAAAAGGGGTATGATTGACGTAGGACGGTCCTCTGTACTGGATCTGGCCACGATCGTTGCGCAACATATCACTGGAATGGCAGGCAATCGACTCCAAGCAGATTCATTCACCCCAAAAGGAGGATCCATCGTCTCATCATAGGTGGTGAACCCTCGCTGCGACAGTGTGATCCCAAGAGCAGAAACCCCTTCATCGGCGAGCAACGCAACGAGTCTCCGATTGAGTTGCCTTGCGGTTTGGATTGCAGCTTCTTGTCTAGGAATTCCTTGCTGAATCGTCTCTTCTGTGAAGCTATTATCGCCGTGAAGCACCAACAAACGCTTCCCTTGCAGGCCCGTTCTCATTTCGGTGGCAAACTGCTTCATAAACATAGGGTGGTCCAGATGGGCAGATTCCAGCGTGGTAATGGCGTCGAAGGTAGGGTTCATTTAATTGCTTGTGCAATGATATTATTAGCTGACTCACTCTTTGAATGACCCTAGTTCACTATCAAACTGAAAGGGTAACAACGATGCCAAAGGATAATGCGTAGTCGAGAGATCCCCATGGACCATATAAACCTGTTTAACTCCCATTTCATGCATGGTTTGACGGCACGCTCCACAAGGGCTGCACACGCGGCTTTTAGGCGCATGGATCATGATGGTGCTCCCTGGCGTGGCGCCAAGTGCCTTGGCAGCATGGAGCGCATGCCGTTCTGCACACAAGCCTAAAGGCCAGAGGGAGGTTTCGGTATTGGCACCCCGAATCACCCCTAAGTCTGTTTCCAGCAGTGCAGCCACCGGGAAATACGAGCTACTAGGCTGGCTCCATCGCAACGTTTTATCGAGTTGCTGAAGTCGCCACTGATGACGTTCAGCCTCGACCGAATCCACGTCCAAGGATGTCTCGGGTAAAAATAACTCTGTGACCCACATCCAGGATTCGCTTGTTCCGGTGGGGGGTGTCTCACTTATGCATACTTGCTGAGAGGAAGCACCAAAGGCCTGAAGTAGTGCTGGATCTAGGCGCTGGCCAGGAGGTGCCCAAATGGTATGAATCGGATCTTTAAACATGGTGGCCAATCCGAAGGCTCCTTGCAAGGCCTCTATGGTCAATGGGTAGGAGGCGTTTTCAATACGGACTCCTGGATAGAGGCCTCGTACGCCCTGACACAACACAGCTGCGGGCACACCTGAATATGGAGCATGCGATCGCTCAAGATAGGGTTCCCATGTGGAGGCAAAAAGGCTCATGGAACTCATATTTAGGGTCTAAACGTCAATCGATGACTTGCAGTGGATTGGTTCGCAGTCACGTCCAAGGACGTTGACTTGGTCTGCCCTGTCAACCATAGGTCTGTTTGATCGCCAAAATACTCAGAAAACGGATTGGTCGCTTGCCCTGTGGGTAGGATGGTCTGCGCGTCCAAGGGTTCTGCAAAATCAACCAGACGCCGGATGGATGCACCTAACGTTTGTAGAAACGGCTCGTTCCATCCATACTGCCCATTATTAAGTGTCATCCCATGCCCTGGTGTAGGAAAAGGTCCATGACTTAGCACGCGGTCGACAATGAGTTTCAAAGCTTGCGGTGCATTTGGATCGGCCGCAGCCTCACCAAACAGGGGTGGCATAAAATGTACCTGATGAATCGCTCCCCACCTCCACTGGAACGTCTCGGGTCCGTACCTAGTACGCAACTCATCCAATGCACGCTCCACTGCCAAAACCACCAAATCGTCTAAGGTCTCTGTCCGATTTGGCGTGTCTGTACGATCAAACAGCGGAGAGCGGAGATCAATAAGACGTTTCAGGGATCGAACAGGCAGGTTTTCGAGTCGCACAAAGGTTTCATATCCCTCCTTACCTAGGTCGTCTTCCAAGGTTAATCGTGTGAGCTCTAGCACCATGAGATCAAAAATCGACGCTGCTGTCGACTCTGTGCTGTAGGAATAATCCCAATTTAAAAAATAGGACAAGGCAAGCTCCACATCTTGCTGCTGCTTGGCGGTGGAGGGCTCCGTTAACGTGGGTGCTTGTAGTGAAGGGAGCAGGCTCTCAAAAAGTTCGCGTGCGTGTGGGGAGATGTGATCGAATTGCCACTGCCCCATTTGTTCTAGGGTGTATGGAGAGGAGGTGGACGCAAACAATTCTTGCAGACGATTAATCCGAGAGGCAGGATCCCAAAACGTCCCGATATAATAGGGATAACCAATGGGGTCAATTTTGTTGTTGGCATTGGCCACCCATCCCTCCTCTGGGTTGATTCGCGTAAGCGTCTCAATCGGGTAATGCCATTGTTGCCAATCCTGAGGCAACGCACCATCCTGGCTTGCCATTCGGAAGCCTACTTGTGCGTTACGTCGCAAGGGAAGGCGCGCCATCGGAACGTGAGCAATCGAACCCTGCACGTCGGCCACAATTGCATTCATGGCGGGGGAATGAAAATCCCTAGCCGCTTCCCGAAACTCTTCCACGGTTTGCGCTTGCCCAAACCCATAGATGGCTTCCAATTCCATGCTTGGCGTGTGTCCTGCCCATTTCAGGGTAATGGTTTGCTCGGCAACAAGGCCTTGGCTTGGATAGATATCACTAATAATCGGTCCATAGGGGGTTTCTCTCACACTAATGAGGGTATCAGCCCCATCTTTGACTCGAATCACTTCATTACGCAGTGTGATCGTTTCTGTGTTCGACTGCGTGCCTGGTTGCGAGCCCGACTGAGCAGCCACTAACGCGTCTGGCAGCACAAAGTAATCGGTATCATCGGCCATCATGTTGGTCAGAGACCATGCAACAGATCCATTTTGCCCGATAATGACAAAGGGAGCCCCAGGAATGGTGGCCCCTGTGGCCGAATATTCGGGTGAGGATAGGGTGGCCTCATACCAGTTGCCTGCCATGTTGAGCCCCATATGAGGGTCTCCAGCAAGCAACGCATGACCACTGGCCGAAAGTGACGGGGACACAGCCCAGGCATTGGATCCCACAAAAGAGCCTTCGATCCCTAAACGCTCCCGTGAAGCAAGCTCTAAATCTAGAATGGGCATTAGGTCGGCAAAGGGTGGCTCCGGTTGGTCTGGCAGGAGCTCATTCACCCGAGCCCTTGGCAGTTGACCAGCAACCCAACCAGCGGTCACTTCACTCCACCAACTCACGTTTTGCTCCCATGCCATCAGCCGTGTCATTGCAATGCTATGCATGGGTGTCCATGGAATCGGTTTCATTTTGAGCAGTGCAAATTCCAGAGGAAGGTTTCGCGCTTCATCTTCAGTGTAGGCATTCACGCCATCGGCATAGGCTTGCAGTCGTTGTCGCATCTGAGGCGATAACCTTGCCTCTATCTGTTGAGCAACCTTCCAAATGCCAAGGGTGCGTTGATACTGATCGAAGGGGACAAGATCTGGCCCTAAAAATTCGGCAAAACGTCCTTCCGCGGCGAGTTGAGCAAGCGTCATGGTCCACAAACGGTCTTGAGCGTGCACGTACCCAAGCGCTCGGTACGCATCCAACTCGTTGGCCGCATCAATGGTAGGCACGCCATACCCATCTCGAGTCACAACAACCTCCTCCTGCAGCCCTGGAAGACCAATCGAGCCATCGAGTTGAGGCAAGGGGCGATTCAAGGTCAAATACACACTCAGCAGCGTAATGCCAAGGGTGAATACAACCAAAAAAAGGAGTAGTTTGAGGAGTGTTTTCATGACATAAGGGTTCAATAAGCGAATGTTACGGGATGTTGAGCCAAAAACCACAAAAGATTGGAGTGTTACATGTCTGCATCAAATCCTACAAAATCCTCCACCACAGCGGGAAAATCACCCCAAACACACCCCAAAGTCGCCGTGATTGGTGGTGGCACGATGGGCAACGGCATTGCCCATGTCTTTGCACAGTCGGGTCACCAAGTCACGCTTGTGGATGTGTCGCAGGAAGCGTGTGAACGAGCTCTCGCCATGATCGACAAGAATCTTGGTCGCATGGTCTCCAAAGAAAAGCTCACGGAGTCAGAGAAAGAGGCTACCCTAGAGCGACTTGCCACTGCGGTGTCGATCCAAGATGGGTGTCAAGGAGCGGGTCTCGTCGTCGAGGCTGTGCCTGAAATATTATCCCTCAAGCGCGATGTGTACAAAGAGGTCGAGTCGGTGGTCAATCCCAGCACTGTGGTTGCAACCAATACCTCCTCAATCTCCATTACCAAACTAGCCAATTCGCTGCAGCATCCGAGTCGCTTTATCGGCATGCATTTTTTCAATCCCGTCCTTGTGATGAGCCTTGTGGAGGTGGTCAAAGGGCATCAAACCGATCCAACGGTTGTGGATGCAGTGATGGCGTGGTCTGAGGGTCTGGGTAAAGTGCCCGTACCCGTGAATGATTCCCCAGGCTTTGTCTCCAACCGTGTCTTGATG
>JAQCBZ010000049.1 GCA_027621355.1 Bacteroidota bacterium
TTGTCGAGTGGGCTTTATATGGTTCGGATGCAGGCAGGGGGGGTTGTGGCGACTCAACAGGTGTCGTTGATCAAATAATTTGACATGCATGTAACCTTTAGGCAAATGCCTTAGAGGTTTAGGCCTGTACTACGCCTTTATAAATCGCGCTGCAAAATCCCACCACTGAGCCACAACTGAAGCTGTCGATAGTAGACACTATAATAACTCTGGCTCCGAAGTAGGAGATAGTTGTTGAAGGGGAAAAATTCATTCTTCACTTTGGGCTGTTCAAACAGGAAGTTGGTTTCTGGATCACTTCGGTCATACGAATAGGACCACCGCATCACATTCACTTGACGCTCAACGTACCAAGGTTGCCCAAAAAGGATATACATCATCCCAGCATCGGTCTTCCATCCCTCCTTGAAGTTGGAGAACTGCTTATTTGCTTCTTCTACGCGTTGATAATACTTCTCTAGGGTCAAACCTGCATCGCTGAGACTCTGCACGTTAGAGAGCCAAAATCGATCGACCGCTTCCTTGAGTTGCGTGTCATCCTCAATCGCCATCATCGCTTCATACTCATCTTCCTTCATAAGATAAACAAGGGGTTCTGCCAGTTCTCTAGGGGTTCGCAAAAAGGGGTAGTTCTGACTCTTGATGGCAAACTCTCTGGCTTTGTATAGGAGACTTTCTTGGTCTTCTGTAGGTTCTTGATCTCCTTCATAGACTAACACCTCAAATCGATAATTTCCCCTGGAGAGGGCGTCCATTGGAATTTCGAGTAGAACACTTCCTTCTTGCTGAAGGACCCGATCGGTTTGGCGAACAATTTCATACTCATCGTACTCAATTCCTTTGTAGGGGAGGGATGAGTTCCCATAATTATTGAACTGCATGGGTCGAGCAGGGCTAGCGTCTGAGCGGAATTTTAGAAGCCTTGTCTGGATCCACCGTGGAGACTCACTCGATTGGCTTGTCAGCTGTGTGAGAAAGAGTAAGGAGTCAACTTTGGAAGGGACATCATAACTGTTGATTGGTAAAAACGTGGGCTGATCTCCATTTTGATCGACTTGGAGGCCTTCCATGCGAATGGTCGCTAAATTGTTCTCAGGAGCCTCAGGATTGGGTATAAAGGTTGTCTCCGAGCTAGAGGATACTTTGTTGGAATTTAGATCGGTAATAGAAATCGTCACAGTATAACGACCAGGATCCATATCAAGGGTCCTTTCATAGGTATCCACTTCGTCAGCTTGTTGCTCCAGAGGGTTGTAAACCACTTCAATAGATTCCTGTACAGTGCGACTAAACGATGGATCGGTCACTCCAACAATCCGCACTTCCATTAGAAGGCGTGCTTTGGAGGTGTCATTTAGCGATCGGTAAATCAAACTGGGCTTGACAATCTCAGCTGACACACGGATGAAGCCTTGATCTTCCTCATCCAGGAATCCTATCGCTGAGGCAAGAATCTCTGGGAATCCAGGCTGAAAAACATACGACGAACCGCGCTCTATATCAGGGTTTACGCTTCGCGTGCAGGCACTACTTAGTGCAATGAGTGCAATCAGTAGCACAAATAGGAGTGGTGAATGTATGGTAGATTGCTTAATCATAACCGAAAAGTGCAAAAAAACGACATGAACCCCAATATGGACTCATGAAAGAGGGACAGATAGTTGTATTTTAAAAGAACACAAAAAAGAAGAATTATGATCCGACACACAAAAATTGTTTGCACAATAGGCCCTGCGACCCGTAATGAAGAGAGTATAGAGCGCTTGATCGATGTTGGAATGAATGTAGCTCGTCTGAATTTCTCACATGGTAGTCATCAAGACCACAAAGAGACGGTTGATTGGGTTCGGACGATTGCCGCGAAAAAAGGGAAGGCCATTTCCATATTGATGGATCTACAGGGGCCTAAAATCCGAGTGGGGCAGATGAAAGAGGGTGCTCAGAAGGTTGAAGCAGGACAAGAGCTAATCATTACCTCTGCCAATATTGAAGGCACATCCACAATCATCCCGATCGATTTTCCAGAATTACCTCGGGATGCGTCTATTGGTGATACCATACTGATTGATGATGGATTATTAGAGTTGCGTGTGACGTCCAAAGACAAAGCCAAAGGCGAATTGACGACGGAGGTGGTTGTAGGAGGTCTCTTAAAGTCACGCAAGGGGGTGAATTTGCCCAATGTAGCAATCCAAACATCTCCAATTACCGAGAAAGACTTCGAGGATCTAAAATTTGGTCTTTCCCTGGGGGTCGATTTTGTAGCTTTATCCTTTGTGAGAAGTCCTCGTGAAATCCAGGAGATTGTCTCAAGAGTGCGTGCAGAGGGGTCTCAAGCAGGAGTCATTGCAAAGATTGAGAAACCTGAAGCGATTCCTGTGATTGATGATATTATTGAGGAATCGGATGGGATTATGGTAGCTCGAGGAGATTTAGGGATTGAGATCCCCAGCGAGCAGGTGCCCATTATTCAAAAGCTAATTATTGATCGCTGTCGGGCTGCTGGAAAGCCTGTCATCACAGCGACTCAAATGCTTGATTCTATGATTTCTAATCCTCGGCCTACACGTGCTGAGAGCTCTGACGTCGCAAACGCGATCATGGATGGGACCGATGCAGTGATGCTTTCTGGTGAAACGGCAGCAGGTGAGTACCCTTTTGAGTCTGTGGCTGTGATGGATCGAATCGCGCGAAATGTCGAGGAAAATTATCCTCCGCTTTATAATAGTCTTGGATTTAAAAAACCCGATTGGGAAGAGAAGCAAGTCATTGAGTCTGTTGCTTACTCTTGCGTGTCTATGGCAGAAAACGTGGGTGCAGTCGCGATTGCAACAATTACGCACTCAGGCTCCACAGCTCGCAGGATTTCGAAATTTAGACCAAACGTGCCGATTATTGCGTTTACAGAGGAAGATATCGTGCGTCATCAGCTCAATCTTGTATGGGGAGTGCATTGTATGAGGGTCAAAGAGCTGTTTGACACCGATCAAAGCATCACACGTATGGAAGAAGCGCTCAAAGAAAAAGGGATCGTTGAGGCAGGTCAACGAGTGATATTTGCAACGGGTATGCCAATATCGAAACGTGGTCGTACCAATATGGTGATGGTCAAAACCATTGAATAGAGTTATGAGACTCGGTTCTGCTGGTCGACTATGGTTAATGGCTCTCGCTTCAGTCATGCTGTTGCAAGGGTGCTCTACTCGCGTTGGGAAGCTTTACTTTGATTTCCGTGCCTATTTCAACACGTATTACAATGCTCAAGACTTTTTTGAGCTTGGGCTTGAAAAAAACATACCAGAGCCAACGATTCCCGCCCCAGGAAATCTCATCCGAGTGTTTGATCCCCCAGGAGCAGGAGGAAAGGGTGAATTTGATCTGACAATCCAAAAAGCAGCGACGATTCTGCGAGATCATGAGCGCTCCTCCTATGTATTACCTTCTGTGTTGTTGATTGGCAAGGCGTATTTCTATCGCGGTGAGTACTTTGCGGCCATTCAAAAGTTTCAAGAACTTCGGACGCTTGATGGGACGGGTCGTTATGGGCAAGAAGCTGTCTTCTGGCAATCTAGAACGCTTTATGAGATGGGGAATCATCTTGAGGCGATTCAATTTACGGAGCAGGCATTACTTGAGGGGGACTGGATTCCTTCTATTGAGTCAAAAACAGCGCTCATCCTCGCAGAGCATCACACAATTGCTGGGGATATTGCAACTGCGGTCGATTTGCTCACCCTTACCATCGAACAGTTTGATGATGATCGATTGCGCCCTAGGGCACAGTTTTTGTTTGCACAGATGCTAGAGCAGGAGGGTGATTATGCCTTTGCTGCGGAGGTCTATCGTGATGTAGCGGCGTCCAAGACCATCTTTGATTTGCAATATCTGGCTCGTAAAAATCAGGCTGCAGCACTGCGTAAACTGGGGGAACGCGAAGCCTCCTTGGAACTTCTTACGGAGATGTTTGACGATGATAAGTATAGGGATCAATTCCCTGAAATTAGACTCGAAATTGGGTTGTCCTTGGTCGATTCGACGAGTGGGGAGTCCATAGAGGAATCGATTCAATGGCATCAACAGACCCTAAGAATGGATCCTCGACGACTGCGTAACGGTACACTTCCAGCCGAATTCCGTGCTCAATCGTACTCCGCGATTGCAGATCTATACCGATCACAAAAAAACTACACGATGGCAGCAGCGTATTATGATTCGGCCAGTAAGGTTCCTATTAATCGTAATCGAGTCCCACCAAGCTACCAACCTCAAGAAACGGCCCAGATCTATCGTGAGTTTTTGTTACTCTCAACGCAATTGTCCCATGCGGATAGTTTGCTGTCTTTGGCCGACTTGGATTCAGCGTCTCGCCAGGAAAAAATTACCCTGCTTCGTGAAACTAGGGCCATTGCTTGGAGGGAGGAGCAAAAACAAAAGCAAGAGGCTGGGGAATCACTCGTCATTATTGACGCCTCTGGGGGTGATCAAGATGGAACAACAGACAGTGAGTATGGTTTTTTGTCTCATCTAAACCCTGAAAGGATTGCTGACGTACAGGTTCAATTTCTGGCATTATGGCGTGGGAGACCCTTGTCGGATGGGTGGCGTTCTGAAACCATTGCCCAAGCATTGAATGCTACACCAGACCCACTCATGAGTGGCCAGGAAGAGGGTGGTGCTGTCACGGGTGTGGTTTCGGGAGAAGGCGAGTCTGAAGAGGATCCACTTGAGGATATTGACCTAGATACGTACGTACCACCCGATAATCAACTCGGAATTGATCTACAAGAAATCCCGCTTGATTCTGCGTCTCGTGAACAAATGACCGCATCCATGGCGATATGGAATTATGAGCTTGCTACACTGTATTATCTATCTTTGCAAGAGCCACAACGAGCAAAAGAGCATTATTTAGATGTAGTGCGTGATGCAACAGACCCTGAGTTAAAGAGTCGCGCTCTTTATGTACTTACAGAGCTTTTTGATGCGGATGGAGATCGTGAGCAAGCCAGTGAGTACGCAAAACAGGCGATAGAAATTGGGGCGGTGGATGCGATTATGCGACGATTAGTGAACGAATTTGGAGATGGACTGACTATAGCGGCTCCTGTGGATAGTCAAATGGTACGCGATTCACTTGCATTGGCTCAACAACAAGGCGATGAGAAATCATTGCGCACTCTTATAGACTCGGCAAAACAAATCGATTCTGTTGGATTTGCAACCCAACAGTTTGTGGACTCTGTCTGGGTTGGGGTCCGGGATTCCATTCAATCCTATGTAGATAGGTATTCAGGTCCTGAAGT
>JAQCBZ010000050.1 GCA_027621355.1 Bacteroidota bacterium
TGTTAACTCATTAATACGTGTTGTATGAAGAGCAATTTGTCCCTCGGTAGAGCCTGTATTGGTGGCCGATCCACCAAAATCTTTAAAAATCTTTTCTTTTTGTTCCTTTGGTAATGACATGTGTATGTATAGATAGTAGTTTTTTTACAGCATAGTAAATTAACGCTTTTATCCCCTTAAACAAAGCTTCAAGCGTTCTCTAACGTTTTCCTAGCCTCTATTTCATCTTTTTTTAGTTGTTCTACCAATGCAATAGGCCCATCAAACGATTGCTCATCACGAATTCGCTGCACAAAATGCACTCGACACACAGTTCCATACAAGTCCCCTTGATAATCAAAAAGATGCACTTCAAGATTGGGCGTTGAGGCTCCAAATGTGGGTCTTACGCCAAGATTGGCCATACCTTTGACTAGATTCGCCTCCCCTTGAACTTCACACAACACGGCATAGACTCCCGTTTTTGGAAGGCATTTCTTACGCTCAATCAAGCCAAAGTTTAGCGTTGGATACCCAAGGGTTCTGCCACGCTGATTCCCCATGATGACCGTCTCTTGAAGTATGTAGTGTTGGCCTAGCATTTTTGTGACTGCAGTCATATCTCCATCGTGTATAGCCTTTCTAATCACGGTTGAACTCACTTCATGCTCATCCTGCGTTAGTTCTGGAAAGACAGACACTTCAAAATGATGCTTTTCCCCTAGCTCCACCGCCAATGGATAGCCACCTTCTCGATCCTTGCCATAATGGTGATCATATCCAATCCATAATTCATGACATCCAATCGTTTGCACAAGGACTTCTTCTATAAACTCTGTTGAAGATTTTAACGAAAAGGATCGCGTGAAAGGGATCACAACCATTTCATCTAATCCAAGAGCGTCAAGCTTCGTGTATCTCTCCTGCAGACTAGATAAAAGACAAATAGGTCCTTTGGTTGATCCTATCACTTCTCTTGGATGAGGATCGAAGGTCACAAGTGTGGAAATACAGTTCTTTTTATTGGCAGCCTGGATGAGGTGTTTCAACAATGCCTGATGTCCAATATGAACACCGTCGAATGTGCCCACTGTAATCGCACGATTTTTGTGATATTGAACGTCTTTTAAAGGGGTAATCATACAGTCTTAACTTGTTTTAAAGCATCACAAAGCTTGTGAATATCCCATGCTTCGTCTATATGATAAGGACCAGATTTCGTTCGCTGGAGTTCATCCACAACACCCATGCTATCCACAGCCTTGGCAAGGTCATCCACAAGTGTACGGATGTAGGTTCCCTTTCCACAAACAATCTTTAAGGTGCATTGTCTTCCATTATAGTCTAGAATCTTGCACGATTCGATATAGGCATCACGTGGCTGACGCTCAACCTCTTCCCCTTTTCTAGCATAATTATAAAGTCGTTTACCATCCTTTTTAACGGCAGAGTACATGGGGGGTACTTGTTGAATGGTTCCAATAAAATGACTCTCAATCACAGCCTCTAACTCACTCTCTGACATCGGATTCCATGACTTTGTCTGACTGACAGGTGTTGCACGATCCAAGCTTGGTGTCGTTTCTCCAAACGTGAATGTCGTACAATACACCTTGAGGTGTTCCTGAAACGTACTGATGAGCTTTGTTGCACGACCAACGCAGCATACCAGAACACCTGTCGCCAGAGGATCCAGTGTGCCAGCATGACCAATTTTTTTCACAGGAAGTTGCGGTTTTAGCTTCCGAATAACATCAAAACTTGTCCATTGCAAAGGCTTGCTCACAGGCAATACAATTCCCTGCTGCCATTCTTCTAGCGATAATGTAGAAAAACGATGTACATCGTGAGGGTAAATGGATAAGTGCTCGTCCGGATTCATCCCCTCAATCAAGATGAAGAAGTCGTTGTGTCGACCTCGCCATCATCTAAACGATCGTCTTTGTCTTCTGGTGGAGGTATAGGGCCAACTTTTTGGAACAAAGATTCGATCTCTTCAGCTTTCTGGGCTGTATCATCCAGGAAAAAAAGCAACTCAGGAACCCTTCGGACCTGGTGACGTATTTTTTGAGCTAAAGCATGCCTAATGGTGCTCTGGGCTTGATCGATAGCTTCTAATAATGCCTTTTCATCCCTTTTGGGTGCAAAAATACTGAGATACACTTTCGCAATAGACAAATCGTCCGTCATCAACACGTGAGTAATACTCACAAAGCAACCAGCAGGTTGATACTCTTGTTGAAGTATCTCTCCCAAGTCTTGCTGTATCTGCCCGGCAAGTCTTTGTGGTCTCACTCCCATGATTATCTCGAGGCTTGCTCGAGCGTACGTTTTTCTTCTGTGATTGCGTAAGACTCTATTTGATCCCCTACTTTCAAATCATTGAAATTGACGATGCTAATTCCACATTCATATCCATTAGCCACTTCCTTCACGTCATCCTTAAATCGCTTTAACGAGTCAATTTCGCCTGTGTATACCACAATGCCATCTCGAATGATTCTTACAGGATTGTTACGCTCAATCTTGCCATCGGTGACATAACAACCCGCAATGGTACCAATTTTAGAAATTTTGAAAACTTCACGTACGTCAACTGTCCCCTTAATCTCTTCTTTAATCTCGGGACTCAATAGACCTTCCAACGCATCCCGTACCTCATCAATCGCATCATAAATGACACTAAACAGACGTACATCGATGGATTCTGTCTCTGCAAGCTTTCTCGCACTGGTACTAGGTCTTACCTGGAATCCAATGATAATCGCGTCAGAAGCTGAGGCAAGAAGCACGTCAGACTCAGTAATGGCACCTGACCCTGTGTGAATGATTTGTACAGTGACTTCTTCCGTACTCAATTTTTGAAGGGAACCAGACAACGCTTCAATGGATCCATCCACATCTGCCTTGATGATGATATTGAGATCCTTCACCTCACCCAATGCCATACGACGAGCCAGATCATCCAACGTAAGATGCTTGGTCTTACGAAGGGCTTGCTCCCGTTTAATTTGTCGACGACGATTCGCTAATTCTCGAGCCGATTTCTCGTCCTTCATACCCTGAAGTTTATCCCCTGCTTGAGGGATTTCGTCAAAACCTGTTAACTGAAGGGGTCTTGAGGGGCCAGCTTCTGTAAGTCGATCACCAAATTCGTTCTCCATCGCTCTTACACGACCTGCGGTAGGCCCCGCAACAAAAGGATCCCCTACTTTGAGTGTTCCCTTTTCAACAAGCACGTTGGCGACAATTCCCTTTCCTTTGTCCACTCTTGCCTCTAAAACAATGCCTGTAGCACGACGGTCTGGATTCGCTTTTAATTCTTTTAATTCAGCTTCGATGAGTACTTTTTCTAATAAATCATCGATCCCTTGACCAGTCTTGGCAGACACAAGAGCAGATTGGTTGGTTCCTCCCCACTCTTCCACAATCACTCCATGTTCGGATAACTGTTGCTTAATTTTATCCGGATTCGCGCCGTCTTTATCCACTTTGTTAATAGCAACAACGATCGAAACACCTGCTGCCTTGGCGTGATTGATTGCCTCAATGGTTTGAGGCATCACAGAATCATCTGCAGCCACGACAAGTATCACAATATCTGTGATTTGAGCTCCCCTAGAACGCATCGCTGTAAATGCCTCGTGACCAGGTGTATCTAAGAATGTGATAACGCGACCATCGTCTGTTTTTACTTCATAAGCACCTACGTGCTGAGTAATACCCCCTGCTTCCCCTGCAGCTACTTTTGCAGAGCGGATATAATCTAATAAAGAGGTTTTTCCGTGATCTACGTGTCCCATTACCGTAATGATAGGAGCACGAGGTTTTAAGTCTTCTGGGGCATCTTCAACCTCATCAAGATCGTCATCGAGCATTTCATCAGCTGTAATGAACTTAACCTCTTGGTTAAACTCTTCAGCAAGCACTTCAATCGTCGCTGCATCTAATCTCTGATTGATGGATACCATCATTCCAAGATTCATACAGGCCATGATAATCTCATTGGCATTCACCCCGAGTAATTCAGCTAAATCACTCACTGTGACAAATTCACTTACTTCTAGAACTCCTGCTTCAAGTTCTTGCTCAATTTGTTTTAGCTCTGCTTCCTCTGCTCGCTCGTCACGACGTTGTTTACGACGTTTTTGACGCTTAGCTCCCACGGATCCACCTTGCTGCAATTCCTGCAAGGTTTTTTTCATCGATTTATCGACTTCCTCAGCTTCAACCTTAGACTTTCTTCCTTTGCCTTTCTTCTTGGCTTTTCCAGTGGCTCCTTCTGTGGCAGCAACAGGATCGCCCGCTACTCTGTCTTTTTTACGCTTTCTTGTGGCCGCAGGCTTCCCGGTGGACATTCCCGTTCGTTTTTCCTCTGAAAATGTAACACGACCTAGAACTTTGGTCCCCGAGAGATTGTCTGATTTAGCACGAATGGTGATTTCAGGGTCAACGTCGTCTTCAGTATTGAGTGGATCTTCTGTTTCATCAAATTGATCCGTGATATCTAATGCTTCGCTCGACTCAGCCTCTTCTGGATCATCGGATTCGGTAGAATCTCCATGTTCTGCAACTTTATCTCCTTTATAATCGGCTTGGCCATCCTTCTCATCAACCTCGTCAATAACTTCCTGATCATCCTCATCTTCATCCTGCACAGCAACGGACTCTGATGTTTCGTTATCAACATCTTCCTCATTTGATGATTGAGATTCAGGAGTCTCGGCTTGGGCTCTAGAGTCCGTATCCGATTCAGGAGTTAGTTCTAATGTAGACTCTTCAGATGCCTCAAGTGATGGTTCTAAAGACGGCTCTAATGAGGGCTCAAGTGATGGTTCAAGCGAAGGCTCAAAAAACGGCTCTAGAGATACGTCAGCTCCCCCAGAAGATTGACCACCCTCATTGTAATCATCACCAAAACCATAAGCTTTGTCC
>JAQCBZ010000051.1 GCA_027621355.1 Bacteroidota bacterium
CTCTGGCCGCCAAATGGATTACAACAAGGTGAAAACACTGTATGAAGAGACGATGAATTAGACTTGATTTCGTCTTCATCTACACTCCAGATCTAGGTTACTCACATAATTATAGACATTACCACTCTACCCTTTTTAGTCCCCATAACACACAAACCAACGATTCATGAGTTTATCCCCAAAAGCTATTCCATACAAAGTTAAAGACATCTCTCTTGCGGAATTTGGACGCAAAGAAATTGCAATCGCAGAGGCAGAAATGCCAGGTCTCATGGCGCTTCGTGAGGAATTTGGACCCTCTAAACCACTAGCGGGTGCACGGATTGCTGGCTGCTTGCATATGACCATTCAAACCGCTGTTCTGATCGAAACACTGGTTGAACTGGGTGCGGATGTCACGTGGTCTTCCTGCAATATTTACTCTACCCAAGATCATGCCGCTGCGGCCATTGCAGCTGCAGGGATTCCCGTGTATGCCTGGAAAGGGATGACCGAAGAGGAGTATGAGTGGTGTATTGAGCAGACCCTGACCTTTGGGGCTGAGGAATTACCCTTGAACATGATTCTTGATGATGGTGGCGATTTGACTAACGTGGTCTTGGATCAACGCCCAGAGTTTGTAGAACACATCAAAGGGATTTCTGAGGAAACCACCACAGGTGTGCATCGCCTCTATGAGCGTATGGAAAAAGGGACCCTGCCGATTCCTGCCATTAATGTGAATGACTCAGTCACCAAATCGAAATTTGACAACAAATATGGCTGTCGCGAATCTTGTGTCGACGCTATCCGTCGCGCAACCGATGTCATGATGGCTGGCAAGGTTGCTGTGGTAGCGGGCTATGGTGATGTCGGGAAGGGATCTGTGGCATCTCTGGCAGGAGCGGGAGCTCGTGTAATTGTCACTGAAATCGATCCAATCTGTGCCCTTCAGGCTGCTATGGATGGCTTTGAGGTGAAAAAAATGGCGGATGCGGTCAAAGAGGCTGACATTATCGTGACAGCAACGGGGAACAAAGACATCTTGACGGCGAAGCATTTCGAGGCTATGAAAGACAAGGCCATCGTTGGAAATATTGGTCACTTCGATAATGAGATTGATGTGAAATGGCTCAAGGAGAACACCGAGGAGATTAATATTAAGCCACAAGTGGATATGTACCGCTTCAAAGATGGGCGTGAAGTGATTCTTCTGTCACAAGGTCGTTTGATGAATCTAGGAAATGCGACGGGCCACCCTTCCTTTGTAATGAGTAACTCATTCACCAATCAAACGCTTGCTCAAATGGCGCTATGGCAACGTCCTGATGAGTTTGAAGTAGGTGTGCACGTCTTGCCAAAAGACTTAGATGAGAAAGTGGCTCGACTCCACTTGTCCAAGATTGGGGTGGAGCTTGAAGAGCTTAATGACGAACAAGCTGGCTACATTGGCGTGCCTGTCCAAGGGCCGTTCAAGCCTGAATGGTATCGTTACTAAACATTGGGCTGAGCGACATGAGAATCTCTTTTGTTCGGACTATAGGACTTGTCTTGTTTGCGGTGTTGTTCCTTGCACAGTGCACACCTGAGAAAGGCTCCTCGGCAACAGGTGATGGCTCCGTGCAGACATCCCCCTCAGATGAGTTTAAGGTGATGACGTTTAATCTTCGGTATGACAACCCTGGCGATGGCGAAAATCAGTGGTCGAATCGCAAAACATTTGCCGCAGATGTGGTGAATATCTCTGGAGCGAGCATTATCGGGATTCAAGAAGGATTGCATCATCAGGTGGTGGGGTTGGATTCTCTTCTTCCAGACTTTACCTATGTAGGTGTGGGTAGAGATGACGGAGCGATGAAAGGAGAGTACACCGCCCTGTTTGTGGATACCACCCGTTTAGAGGTGATTGAAGAGGCGACCTTTTGGCTTTCTGAAACCCCAGACCGCCCATCCGTGGGATGGGACGCATCGATGGAACGCATTGCAACCTATGCACTTGTGATGCCGCGTCAGAAGGGTCAAGGGACTATGCAAGGGACTGTGGCCTTTGGAAATCGCCCTATTCTCGTTGTGAATGGTCATTTTGACCACCGTGGTGAAACCTCACGCACGCTTGCTGCGCTATTGATCCAAGACAAAGCCGAAGAGCTACGGCAGTTTGGGGCCATGGAGTCGGTTCCTGTTATTGTCATGGGTGATTTTAACGCGAGCCCTTCATCGGAGGCTATAGACGTGTTCTCTTCGTTTTTGACCGATACGTATCACGCTTCTATATCATCACCCCGAGGCCCCGTGGCAACATACAACGCTTTTGACGTGATCGATGGAGGATATCAAGACCCTGAAGGGCGTATTGATTATGTGTTTGTGAGTGATGAATTTGCTGTCCATTCCTACGCAGCCATCGATGAGGTGCGAGACGGTCGTTATGTAAGTGATCATTTCCCAATCCTTGTCGGGTTAAGCATCCCGAAACGTTAGTTTTTTGGGTGTGGGTATGAGGGTTAAAAAGGTTTTTGTTACTCAAAGCCTTGTTTGACAGTCTTGTTTGTTGAATCGAAAGACGGTATTTTTAAAGTCTTTCCTGAAATGCGCCCGTAGCTCAACTGGATAGAGCGTCTGACTACGGATCAGAAGGTTGGGGGTTCGAATCCTCCCGGGCGTACATTCTGGCCTAAGATATTGGCCAAACTGGCGTAAGACCAGTCGGATATGAGTGTTGGGGCCATTCTTTTTTCTACACCCTCCAGGCTCCCAACTTCTGCATCGTAAATAATTGAGCCAACACTCGTTGGATCGGCGTGCGAACAAAAAGAAAGAGCATACACTGCTTGACCCAACGATTCTTGAAAGAACGACCCAGTCGCATATTCCACTCCGCACGCTTTCCTGCTTGCCGGGCAACTGCGCGTTGCCGCTTGCTGTAGTCTTGTAGGTGTCGCTCGTCCTGTGTCAATAAAAAGGCTTGCAGAGCCTTCGCAAGAGCTTCGCCATCTAGCCACCCCAAATTCATCCCTTGTCCCCCAATTGGACTCACCACATGAGCGGCATCCCCCGCAAGCACAACACGCCCTTTGGCAAAGGTCTCGGCGATAAAATGTTGGACACCAAAGGAACTAATCATGGTGCATGGTGCCTGGTGTAGATCATATCCCGTTCGATGAGCCACTATCTCTTTGAGTTCTTGCTCCGTTGGCGCATCAACATACTGCGCTGTCTTGACAACCCATCGCCTTCGCCCTTTGGTAAGGGGGAAACACTCCACTAATCCATCCTGATGAAGCGTGATCATGGCGTCCTCACCAAACGGAGTCGTATCCTCAAAATCACCCATCATGTACGTGTCTGGATAATTTGAGCCATCAAATTCAATCCCTGTCAGTTCTCGAACCACACTACTCTTGCCATCACATCCAACGAGTACATCACAGGTCGTTACTTCACTGGCACCCTCGGACCCCTCGGCGCCATGGCCGCCAACATCACCATCAGTACCCTCGGTATCCTGCATATGTACCCGAACACCATCCTGCGTGGTTTCATAGGACGTTAATGTGACCCCTCGACAAACCATGGAAGAATCCATCTCTTGGCAAGCCGCTTCCAAAATAGCCTCCGTCTGAGATTGAGGAAGGCTCAACACATACTGATGTCGCCCTGGCAGTGAATCAAAACTGACCGATCCAATCCTAGATTGATTCAGATAGGCATGACCCTTTCGAATCAATATACCTTCCTCCAAAAAAGGCTCTATAAGTCCCTGGCGATCAAACAACTCAAGAGACGGTGGGTGAATGCCAATCGATCTAGAGTGCTGAGTACGTGTCTCTTTTTTTTCGATGACCCTGCAGTCAATCCCAAGCTGACGCAGAGAAAGGGCTAAAAAAAGCCCTGTAGGGCCTCCTCCAACAATCAAAACGGGGATGTGATTGGTTTTACCCATGCGATGAGTCCACTTTATAACCCCGCTCCTTTGATGTCTTGCCCGACGCACCTCGGCACATTGCCACCACCCGGAATGGGAATCTTGCCATCACCGTCCAGTAGCTAGGTACTACATGACGAAGTTCACCCTCTGTATAACTTCGACGAATCGAACGAAGGCCATCCTCTCGAATAAACGTCCCTGCAAACCACCCCAAGGTCGCCAGGCCAAAAAGCCCATACCCAAGATCACTGCGGTGAATATCATTAAATAACACCACGCCCCCGTTTTGACACAACAACTCAGCATCCTCACACATTTCTGTGAGCTCTTGATGTGTCAAATGGTGCACGACATGATTCGTAATGACGAGGTCAAATCGCGCCGATTCTTTTATCAAGTCTTTTGTGTGTCCTGTTCGGTAAAGGATTTGACCGCCCTCTTTTGCTTCGGCTTCCCCTCTCCCTTGCCCTTCAATCAACCCCTCAGCCTGCCCCGAAAATCCACGCTCCTTCACATAGGCCAAGGCGCGCCCATCAAGATCCAGTGCCGTTGCTGACACCTTTAGCCCGTCAGCCATAGCCCACCGACAAATCGCCCGCGTCACATCGCCACCTCCGCTTCCTATATCGAGTAGCGTGCCCTCTCCGCCATGCGCCTTAAGATGCGGGCGGATATACGTTTTGTACAAACCTCGCCAGCCAGCCAGCCGACGGTTCACAAAATCAAACGCGTCGTACGTTCGAAATAATGTTTTCAGATCGCACTGGGGATCATCCATACGCTCATGGAGTCCAGCGTGACGCTCTCGTAAGATCAATGGATTCAAAGGCTTCATCAAGCCTCCATCACGCCATTCCTCGTTTCCGGAA